>JAFCCJ010000028.1 GCA_017610305.1 Candidatus Iainarchaeum sp. | reverse complement strand
CCTTTGGCTCTTCCTTTTCCACTTCTTTCTTTTCAGCAGCCTTTTCTGCGCCGGTTTTAGGGGCTTCACCAATCTTTATCGGGGGGCCCATGGTAAGCTTGACAATTGTTGACTTTACATTGTGCTTTCTTGAGGGTAAACCTACCTCAACCGCATTATAAACCATCATAATGTTTTCATAAAGTTCCTCATCGGAATTTGATTCCTTCCCAACAAGGGTATGAATCAAGGGCATGAATCTCCCCATCTTATTTGTAAGCTTAACTGAAGTGCTCATCTTTGAAACAGCACTTTCAAATGCGGCAACATCCGCATTAATCGGCTTAGGCATCTTTCCCTTTGGCGCCAACTGCTGCCCCAGATACTTTCCAACAGTAAGGATTGCGGAGCCTTCCGCCAATAAACCTGCATAATCCCTTACCAATTCCTCAACATCTTTCTTTTTCATATTCGGGATGTCGTCTTCCATAATAATCTTTTCAGCCTTGCCTTTCAATTGCTCGGCAAAGTGCTTGTCCCTAACAAAAATAGCAACCTTTACATTTGAGTCCTTCCCGACATTATGGGGCATGGTTATATCCACATCAATCCTGTTCTCGGCCTTCTTGAAATCAATTGCCTTAAAGTTGATGGTGAAGTCTACTGATTGAGGGAACTTCCTCTGCTTGCTTTCATCACGCATTCTCTGCAGTGCTACCAGTACTTTCTTTTTGTCCATTGTAAAGAACCTCCTGCAAAAAGCAGTCAAACGGTTTAAAACCACCCAAATTGGGGCAAGATTATGATAAATTATGCGTTAAAAGTGTTTATAAATCTTCTATTTGGCTTCTTCCTTCTTCTCTTCTGATGCTTCTTCGGTTTTTTCCTCTTTTGGCACTTCTGCAGGGGCCTCTTTAATTTCTTCCTTTTTTTCTTCCTTTGCTTCCCCTTTCTTTTCCTCAGCGGCAGCTTCCTTTTCCTCTGCTTTTTCCTCGTGCGGCTTCAAACCAACTGCCTCTTCAACAGCCTCGACTGCATCTTCCACAGCATCAACCACTTTCTCAACAATGCTTTCTTCCTTCTTTTCAACCTTTCCTGAAGCACCGAAAACTGAATCAAATGCCCCTGCATCAACATCCGCCATTATTTCTTTTGCCCTTTTTCCCTCAACCTTAACTCCCATTGAATCGCAGGTGCCAATAATTTCCTTTGAGGCGGCCTTAATATCTGTGGAGGTTAAATTATCAACCTTCATCTCAGCAACATTCTTAATCTGCGCCATTGTAATATTCCCGACAAAATCTGTCTTCGGGTTTCCTGTTCCTTTTTGCAGGTTAATCTCTTTCTTAATCAGCGCGCTTGTTGGCGGGCTTCCCACTTTTATCTCAAATTCTTTAGTGGAAGAATCAACAACAACAGTCACTGGAACCTTCATCCCTGAGTAGCCTTTTGTTTTCTCATTAATCTTCGCAACAATATCCCCAATGTTAACCCCCAACGGGCCTAACGCAGGGCCTAAAGGCGCGCCTGCAGTGGCCTTTCCTGCCTCAACTAAAGCACTTATTTCTGGCATAAAATCACTCCCTCATTCACTCCTTAAGTATCCTTATATTTTCCGCGTGGATTGTTACCGGAATCTTTACCGCTGCCTCGAGCAGTTCAACTGTAACCTCTTCCTTGGTGTCATTGACCCTTATCACTTTCGCCTTCTCTCCCTTGAATGGGCCGGAAATCAATTCCACTTTCTGGCCTGGCTTGATGCTTTTCATCAAGGGCTTTGCCTCAAGCAGTGAAGAAAGTTCATCAATTTTGACCTCCCCCCCTACAATTCCTCTTCCCTTTACATGGGAGGTGTTGGCAATTGCCCGCCTTACGGTCATCTCATTATCTGCCTCAATCAGGATATATCCCTTAAGGCCGGGAATTACAGAAATTGAGTAAACATTAAGTTCCTCTTTCTTGATTTTGTTGGCCAGAATATCCACTACCAAACTCTCCTGCCCGACTGTAGTTCTTATTGTAAAAATCATACTTTCACCTAAGCGCTCGTAAAATCAAAAAAAATAGGGCATAAAAAGCCTATTTCCACTAATGATTTGCTCCAAAAGGATTTAAAAAGCTTGTCTCAGATCCCGAAGAATTTGAAAACAAAGCTTATAATGAAACCAACTATTGCAATGATTACAATGCCCAATCCGGTGATTTTCGCAATTGTCCGGAACTCATTCCAGTCAGGTTTCTTCGAAACTATCATAACCCTCCGGGAAGATTGGATGAATTCACCTATATTGAACATCAGAATCACTCCAATATTTTACCCAAAACAGGTTTATTAAGCTATTGTGTTGATTTAAATTACAACGAAAAAATTAGTAAAGGGGCAAAAAGCCCCCCAGAATAATTAATCCGCAAATTCTATTCCTAAATCAATTGGCCCTTCGCCGGAGTCATTATCTGCATCAAGGTAAGGGAACCTTCCCCCTGCGACAACTACCATTGCCTGTATCTGGTTTTTGGGCAGGCCATCATCAATCATCGCCCCCCAAATTATGTGGGCATTTGCGTTGATTTTTGCGGAAACCGCTTCAACAATCATTTCTGCTTCTCTCAAAGTCATATCAGTTCCGCCGATGACATTGATTAAGGCACGGTTTGCGCCTGAAATATCGACATCAAGCAAGGGGGAGGTAAGCGCATTTTCAACCGCTTCCAAAGCCCTTGAATCTGTTGACTGCATCATTGTTGATTCCCCTAAACCAATCATTGCCGCCCCCCCTTTTGAGAGGATGGTTTTTAGGTCTGCGAAGTCAAGGTTGATCAACCCAGGTTTTGTGACCATTTCAGTAATTCCCTTAACCGCATTGGTTAAGACCTCATCAGCAACCTTAAAGGCGGCATTTACGGGGAGGTCGGGGGCAATCTCCAATATCTTGTCATTCGGGATAACAATTACAGTATCTGCGTTTTGCCTTAAATTTGCAAGACCATGCATCGCATTTTCCATCCTTTTTCGTCCCTCAACAGTGAATGGAAGTGTTACAATTCCTATTGTCAGGGCTTTGGCATCCTTTGCAAGTTCTGCAATTATTGGGGCCGCACCTGTTCCTGTGCCCCCGCCCATTCCACAGGTTATAAACACCAAATCTGTCTTATTGATAAGGTCCTGCAATTCCGATTGACTTTCCCTTGCGGCGGCCTCCCCAATGTTGGGGTCTGAGCCTGAACCTAATCCCCTAGTTAATTCCCGCCCAATAAGCACTTTTCTGTCGGCACTTACATTTAGGAGATCCTGGGCATCTGTATTAAAGGCAAATGTTTCTGCGCCTTCTATTCCAACTTCACTCATTCTTTCAATGGTGTTGCAGCCTCCACCACCCACACCTATAACCTTAATTCTTGCCTGGCTTGATTCCAGGATCTGTCTAAGATCCTCATCATCCTGTATCAATTTCTTCTTCTTAGGCCCTGAAGAAGGACCCTTAGCCTCGTCCTTGGCCCTTTTTATCGCTTTAGAAACAAAAGTTTTCAACCCAAATCCCCCTCAAAGTTTAAAGCAGTGTTCTGCATCTATTACTTTCTTTCCTGAAATGATTTTAAATCTATTCCTCCCATTTTACGGATAAAATTAACCACTCAGGAGTGGTGAAAAAACCTGCTTAACCAGATATGGCGGTCTAGGTCCAGCCCAGCTCAAGCATTTTGGCGGAGTCTTTGGAGTAAATTCTCACATCTATTGAATCCCCTCTTGGGCAGCTGCAGGCCGCACATACGTCTGTTCCAGGGACAGGAGGAATTATTATTACCTCAAGAATTTCAATTCCTTGCTGAGTTGTGTAATAATCCTGAACTAACTGCCCTTCAGTAGGTTCAGCGAGATAATTTATTCCTCCGGAAGCATACCACATCTCCCATGGATTTCCACCACACTGTACAGGGACATAACTAACCCATGCCTGCTCATCCCCTATAGGTGGGTCAATATTCACGCATCCTGCAAGGAAAAAGAGTGCAAAAAATGCGATAAGAAAAAGCAAAAAATTACGTAATTTTAAAGCCATAATTACAATATAACCTAATATTTATATAAGATAAACACATTACTACTGCATGGGAAAGGAGTTTTACAACTCGGCAAAAATTCAGATACTGAGCGGAAATGGGTTAGAGGAAACTCTCAAAAAACTTGAGAAAAAATATGGTCCCCTTTCAAAAGAACAGATTGCTGTTGTTGAGGAAATAATTAGGGAAAGGAAAAGCAAAGGGCCCCCTAAAAGTTTAATTAAGATTTTTCTTGTTATTGCGTTGCTTCTGATTGGGGGAGGAATCTATCTTTTGTACCTTGAGTTTTTCGCCATGTCTAGTTATACAAACAATACATGCGATCCCACACCAATAGATATTCGATTAGACGGGGACAAGGCATTTAGACTAAGGATAACAAATATCCTGAATTTTTTGATGAAAAATGATGCTTGCGATATCTTTCTCTTCATCGCAACAAATACAAAAACAATTGAACAGTCATCATATTGGCCGGTTTTGCTTACACATTCAAACATAAAAAGCCAGATAAAGGATGGTGTGACACCAATATACTCGACCAGTGATAACCTGCAAACTGCCGGGTTTTTGTACAGGGCGACATGCGTACATGTAAAAATAAGTGACGATGAATGCATAGCAATGCTACAGTCTTCGCTACAAGAATACAAGGAACGGGGACCCCATATTTTCGAAAACAAGAATTTCCTGTCGGGCTTTAATATTGATTTTAATTTCCTAATCCAGGGTGTTGATGGGGAAACTCCTTAGCATATTTGCATCTGCAAGAAATCACTTTAATTCTAATCCGTTTCTCGTCAGACCCTTTTTTATAAATTTATCAGATAATATATTAGTACTAATAATGCAGGGGGAATAATATGGTAAAGCTATGGAGATGTGAAATTTGTGGGGACCCTTATGTCGGGAAAAGCGCACCTGATAACTGCCCGTTTTGCGGCGTCTATAAGAAATATATAAAGGAAGTGAATGAGGCAAAGGTTAATTTTGATGTTGAGCTGAATGAGAGAGACAGGGCAAATGCTGAAAAGGCACTGGCTGTTGAAGTGAGCAATTCCGCATTTTATTTCTGCGCTGCCAAAAAGACCGATGGTGATGAGGAAAAATTGCTGTTTAAGGCTTTGGGAAAGGTGGAGGCAGAGCATGCAAGCATCTGGAGGAAGATTTTGAAATTGAATAGTGTTCCTGGCGGGGATGACCCCTGCGATACTGACAATAAAAAGAACCTCGAGAATGCACATGCAAGGGAAACCAACGCAATTAAGTTCTACACTAAGGCCGCTGCCGAATCAGAGAATGAAAGGGTGAAGGAAATTTTCATCGCACTCATTGAGGTTGAGACCGATCATTTGATACTCTCGGAGGAGGGGCTGAAATAATTTTAGAATAAGGAGGGGATGTAATGGGTAAGATTTACAAATGCGGAGATTGCGGAGATATTCTGGAGGTTTTGGCTCCAGAGAGCGCGACCTGCACCTGCTGTGAGGGCGGCATGGAGGCACTGGAGGAGAAAACTCAGGACGAGGGAATGGAAAAACATGTTCCTGTTGTTGAGAAAACCGATAAAGGGGTGAATGTGAAAGTTGGTTCAGTTGCCCACCCAATGGAAGCAGAGCATTTTATCCAGTGGATTGAAATAATCGCCGATGGAAGGAGTTACAGGAAATTTTTAAATCCGGGGGACGCGCCTGAGGCTGAGTTTGAGATTCAGGCGGAGAATATCGCTGCAAGGGAATACTGCAACCTTCATGGCTTGTGGAAAGGCTGAATTTTTTCAATAATCTTTTGCAGGGTGGCGGGAACATCAAAAATCTCCGACATTTCTATTGTAACATCCGCATATTTTTTGTAAAGCAACATCCGTTCATTGAAAAGATTCTTCAGGCCTTTCTTTTTCAGTCCGACAATTCCCCTTGTATCCATATTTGTAAGTCTCTTTTCGATAACCCCGAAAGGAGAATTTAAGAAAACCACAACTGAATTCTCTTTCAGGAATTTCATTACCTTTTCCGAATAGACAACACTCCCTCCGGGAGAAATTACGGAATTGCCAAGCTTGCCAAGCTCCAAAACCGTCTTTTCCTCGGTTTCCATGAATTTTTCATCGTTGGAATTGTCTATTATCTGCTGAAGATTTAACCCCGTGTTTTTTTCAATTAACAGGTCGATATCAATAAACCGATAATTCAATTTTTCCGCCAGTTTTTTACCGACTGTGGTTTTTCCCGCGCCAGGCATCCCTATCAGCGTTATGTTCATAGCCATAAATTATTAGATTCTGTTTAAGCCTCTTTCCCTGAGCCAAAAAACCCAAGATTTAAATACTCTTAAGTTCAGTAATATTAAGGGTTGGATTGATACGAAAAAAAGCCAGAAAATCTGGATCTGTTTCTAAATTTTCTCATACTGACGTTATTTCCATCAATGATTTCTCAAGGAAAGACATTGAATCTGTTTTCACAAAAGCCGCTGAAATGGAGAAAATGCCGGCAGCAAAAAAGCAGAAAATTCTTATGGGGCGAGTTGTTGCCTCGCTGTTTTTTGAACCCTCAACCAGAACAAGGCTCAGCTTCGAGGCCGCAATACAAAATCTTGGGGGAAGGGTTATTGGTTTTAGCGATTCAAGCACCACTTCTGCGAAAAAAGGCGAAACCTTAAGTGACAGCATAAGAATGGTTTCAAGATATGCCGATATTATTGTCATGAGGCACCCGCTTGAGGGGAGCGCAAGGATGGCTGCGGAAATTTCTCAAAAGCCAATTATCAACGGCGGGGATGGCGCAAACCAGCACCCCACACAAACACTTTTGGACCTTTACACAATCAAAAAGAAGTTCGGGAAGATTGACGGGCTAAGCATTGGAATGCTCGGCGACCTGAAATATGGGAGGACAGTGCATTCACTTGCATATGCACTTGCCAAGTTTGAGGGAGTGAAACTTTATCTCATTGCTCCTGAGCAGTTGAAAATGCCAAAAGAAATTATCGAAGATGTTAAAAAGAACCTAAAAATTGAGGAAACATCAAATCTGGAAAAGTTCCTGCCCAAGATGGATGTCCTTTATGCGACAAGGATTCAAAAGGAAAGGTTTCCTGACTCCATGGAGTATGAGAAGGTGAAGAATGTTTACATACTGAAAGAGGAGATTCTCAAAATTACAAAAAAGAATTTCCAGATAATGCATCCTCTACCGAGAGTGAATGAAATTAGTGACGGTCTGGATAAAACATCTGCCGCACTTTACTTTGAACAGGCGGCAAACGGAATTCCTGTAAGGGAAGCCCTGCTGTCAATGCTTATAGGTAAGAAAAAGAAGGTGGAAATGTGAAGAAGGAGATTAAGGTCACGCCAATAAAAAACGGGACAGTTATTGACCATCTCCCTGCGGGGACTGCTTTGAGGGTTTTGAGCTTCCTGAAACTTAAAAACAATCCAATTACAATTGCAATGAATGTGGGGAGCAAAAAACAGGGGAAAAAAGACATCATTTTCATCGAGGACAAATTTTTGGGAGATAAGGAGTTTGCAAAGATTGCTCTAATTGGAAAAGGGGCAACCATGAACATAATAAAGAATCATGAGGTGAAGAGTAAGGGGATTATAGAAATTCAGGATTATGCTGAAGCAATTATAAAATGTATTAACCCTAACTGCATAACCAATGCAGAGAAGATGAAAACCAAATTCATTATCAAGGATAGGCCCCTGAAGGCAACTTGTTACTACTGCCAGAAAACGATGGATGAAAGGGAAATTGTTGAATCTATAAAGTAAATAAAATGGTGGAAAAATTGGCTGAACTAAAAGTAGATTATGCTGGCGTAAAATTCAGAAACCCTACTGTACTTGTTTCAGGGGTTTTGGGAACTGATGCTGCGACATTGAAAATGGTGGCAAAAAGGGGTGCTGGCGCAGTAACAATGAAATCAATAGGCCCTGAGGAAAGGGCAGGGCACAACAACCCCACTATTGTTGCAACCGAACATTTCATGCACAATGCGGTTGGTTTGCCGACTCCAGGATATAAGAATTTGGGCGATAAATGGGAGGCATTAAAGGGAAGGGATTTCCCGCTGATTGCTAGTGTTTTTGCGCGTTCTGTTGAGGAGCATGCTGTTGTTGCTGAGGAAGTCGCCTCACACAAACCTGATTTAATTGAGATTAACCTTTCCTGCCCAAATGTGAAAGGTTTGGGGCATGCGTTTGGAACAGACCCTGAGGTGGCAGGAAAAATTGTGGAGGGAGTTAAAAAAGTTTCAGGAAAAGTTCCTGTTATAGCAAAGTTAACACCTAACACCCATCGCTTGGTTGAGGTTGGAAAGGCCTGTGAGGAGGCCGGGGCTGATGGCTTGGTTGCGATAAACACATTGGGGGGGATGATGATTAATATCGATGCAAGGAGGCCTGTTTTGCACAACAAGTTTGGCGGAGTAAGCGGGCCCGCAATAAAGCCTGTTGCAGTGAAATCTATTTATCAGCTTTATGCAAACTGCAAAATCCCAATACTCGGAATGGGGGGAATAATAAATGGCGAGGATGCGATTGAACTTATGATGGCAGGTGCAAGTGCGGTTGGAATTGGAACTGCCGTCCATTACCGCGGGATCGAGGTCTTTGAATTGGTTATTAAAGAAATGAATGACTGGATGGATAAAAACAATGTTAAGAAAGTGAGTGAACTGGTTGGTGCTGCACATGAGTGATATTCCTAAAATGGTTGAAATTAAGAGGATTCAAAAGGAAACAAAAAACATAAGGACCTTTTTCCTTGACACCGCTATTAATTCGGCACCCGGACAGTTTCTTATGGCATGGCTCCCCGGAATTGATGAAAAGCCATTCGGGGTTTCTTTCAAGGCACCTGAATTGGGGATTACTGTTGAGCAAAAGGGGAAATTTACCGAGGAATTGTTCTTCCTGAAAGAGGGGGATAAGATAGGAATTAGGGGGCCATATGGGAATGGTTTTGATACAGAGGGGGTGAAGACCGCCTGTTTAGTTGCAGGAGGTGTTGGTGTTGCGCCAATAAATGCCCTGGCGATTGAGCTGAAACAAAAAGGGGTTGAGGTGAAAATAATTCTGGGGGCAAGATCTCAAGATCATCTTTCCCTTTCAGAATCCTTGCTCCAGTGTGGTGAATTATACATAACAACAGATGACGGGAGCATGGGGGAAAAGGGTTTCACCACAAATAAATTAAGGGCTTTGCTTAAGGATGAGAAATTTGACAAAATTTACACCTGCGGGCCTGAAGTGATGATGATTGAGGTTATGAAGATTGCGGATTCCAATGGGATTGAGATGGAAGCGTCTTTGGAAAGATATATGCGCTGCGGAACAGGTGTTTGCGGCGCATGTTCCATTAATGGGATTATGGTCTGCAAGGACGGGCCTGTGTTCAATTCCGGGCAACTGAAGAAACTCACCGAACTTGGGAAATGGGCAAGGTCCAAATCAGGGAAAAAAGTCACTTTAGATGATTACTGCAGGGGGAAATGCTGATGCAATTGGTTCTTAAAAACGGGCAGGTCTTTTCCGGCGGAGAATTGAAGAATTTAAATATTGGGATTGATAATGGTAAGATTGTTGAATTAAGTGAGGGGGAACTTTCAGGGAGCAAGGAAATTGATTGCACAGGAAAGGTAATTCTCCCTGGGCTTATTGACCCGCATGTTCATTTTCGTACACCTGGAATGGAGCATAAGGAGGATTGGGCAACAGGGAGCAGGGCCGCATTGCATGGGGGCGTAACAACTGTTTTAGATATGCCAAACACAAAACCCCCGACATTGAGTGTTGAACTGCTGGAGGAAAAGAGGGAAATTGTGGGAAAAGATTCATTGGTTAATTTTGGTTTTCATTTCGGCGCTGCGGCGAATAATATTGAGGAGATTAAGAAGGTGAAAAATGTCGCCTCGGTTAAAGTTTTCATGAACCTTTCAACAGGAAGAATGCTTATTGATGATGAGAAGAAACTGGGGGAAATTTTTGCCGCAGCAAAGCAGATTGCAGTTCATGCTGAAGGCGGGAAAGTTAGGTTGGCAATGGATTTGGCCAAAGAAACCAGAACAAAATTGTACTTATGCCATATTTCAACCGCCGAGGAACTGGAGATGATTGCCGATGAAGATGTTTTTGTCGAGGTTACTCCCCACCACTTATTCTTAACCAAGAAAGATGCGATAAGCCCCTTTTTCAAAATGATTCCCAGCCTGAAATCACAAAAGGACCAGGATAAACTTTGGGAGGCGATTAATTCAGGGAGGGTGAATTCTATCGGAACAGACCATGCGCCACACACCGCCGAGGAAAAGGAATCGGGGGAGCCTCCTGCAGGAGTTCCTGGAATTGAAACAATGCTTCCACTTTTGCTGGATTCTGTTAGGGGGGGAAGGTTGGAATTGGGTAAACTTGTTGAGCTCTGCTGCGAGAACCCTGCAAAAATTTTTGGGATCAAAAACAAGGGCTTTATTGAAGAGGGGTTTGATGCTGATTTAACGGTTGTTGATTTAGAAAAGGAATGGGTTGTTAGAGGGAAGGAACTTTTCACCAAGTGCGGCTGGAGCCCTTTTGACGGAAAAAGATTAAAAGGATTTGTTGAGAGAACAATTGTTGGAGGAATAGTTAAATTCGAAAACGGAAAAATTATTTCAGAGGAGCGAGGTGATGAAATTGAGTTCAAATGACGAGAAAAAGGATTTGGCACTGGAACTGCACAGGATTGGAGTGGTTAAATTTGGTGAATTTACATTGAAAAGCGGGCTTAAGGCACCGATTTACCTAGATCTTAGGCTGTTGGTTTCGTACCCTTCGACACTGGAAATGGCTGCAAAGGCGCTGATTTCACTAACCTCTGGTTTGGATTTTGACAGGATTGCGGGGATTCCATATGCGGCAATTCCTATTGCAACTGCGGTAAGTTTACAGTCGGAAGTGCCGATGATTTATCCCAGAAAAGAGATCAAGGAATATGGAATAAAGAGGCCTATTGAGGGGGAATTCAAGGAAGGGGAAACAATCCTTGTTTTCGATGATTTGATTACAACAGGTGAGAGCAAGATTGAGGCAATTGCCCCTTTGGAAGCAAGCGGGCTTAAGGTGACTGATATTGCGGTTATCGTGGACAGGGAACAGGGAGGCAAGGAGGATTTGAAAAGCAGGGGCTATAACCTGCATTCAGTTCTCACCCTAAAAGAATTGCTGAATTTTTTGAATGAAGGAGAAAAGATTTCTGATGAGGAATTCAAAAGCCTTATGAATTATCTTGAGAACCCTGCGGAGTGGAAGAAATGAGCAAAATAATTGCGCTGGACAAAAGTGTTATTCCTGCATGCGATGTCCCTGATTTGGAAACTCTGGCAAAATTGGTTGAAGGGACTGCCTCAGTTGAGGGGATTGGCGGCTACAAAATCGGTTTGGAGTTGGTGCTTCCTTTTGGTATGAAGGCAGTTGTTGAAACAATTAAGGATAAGAGTGATTTGCCGATTATTTACGACCACCAAAAGGCCGCAACAGATATTCCTGCATTGGGAAAGAAGTTTGCCGCGGCTTGCAAGGGAGTTGATGCAATAATTCTTTTCCCTCAAGCTGGGCCTGTCACCGAGAAGGAGTGGATTGCCGCAGGAAAAGAGGCTGGTTTTGGGGTCATTGTCGGCGGGGAAATGACTCATGAAGGATATATGGAAAGTGATGGCGGATTTATTAGGGAAGGTGCTCCTAAAAAAATTTATGAAATCGCCGCCGAGAATGGAATAAGTGATTTTGTTGTTCCTGGCAATAAGCCGGATAAGATAAAGCAGTATAGGGAATTTCTTGAGGGAAAGGGTGTTGAGCCTGTATTTTACTCCCCCGGATTGGTTGCGCAGGGCGGAGAGATTACAGAATCCGCAACGGCAGCAGGGGCAAGATGGCATGCGATTGTGGGAAGGGGCATTTACCAGACAACAGACATAAATGCCGCCGCCAAGGAACTGACTGCCAAATTGAGATGATTGCTTTGGGCAAACTAATTATTTTCGATTTAGACGGGACTCTCGCAGACACTTACAAAAGCCTTTTTGATTCTGCAGATGAGGCTGCGGTAAATCTCGGTTATGGGAATATTTCCAAAGAGCTTTTTGACAAAACAATTGGGATGCCTTATGAGCCTGCTGTGGAACTGATGCTTTCAATAAATGACAAGGGGAAAGTGGATGAGTATATTAATGCCTTCAGGGAAATTTATGATGAAAAATGCACTGAAACAGAACTTTATATTGGTGTGGAGAGTGCGTTAAGGGAGCTGCAAGAAAAGGGTTTTTCAATTGCAATTTCCACAACCAAACCAACTGTTTATGCAATGAAAATTCTGAAGCATTTTGGGATTGACAATATTTTTGATATTGTTGTGGGAAGCGAGATTGGGGAACTGGAAAAGGAAAAGCCAGAGCTCGTTAAAACAGTCCTTGACAAATTGGATTTTGATGGGGCTGCGATTATGGTCGGAGATACTGTTTATGATGTAATTGGTGCGAGGAAAAACAGTTTGGGGGCATTGGTTTTCCTAAATGGCATGAATTCTAAGGAAGAATTTGAAAAAACCCCTCCAGATAGCTTTTTTCAATCTTACGGAGAACTAATTAATCTATTGGAGGGCCAAAAATGAAGTTAAAGATCGGAGTAAGCGGTTCTGCTGTTGAACTGGATAAGGAAGTGTTGGGTAAAGCCAGGGAATTGGGAAAAGAAATTGCAAAAAGCGGTTCTTTTGTTATCACTGGCGCAACCACCGGAATTTCACTTGAGGCCGCGAAAGGGGCAAGGGAAAAAAAGGGATTTATTATAGGCGTTTCCCCCGCGGAAAATGAAAGGGAGCACAAAAGCCTTTATGGCTATCCTTTGGAGGAATTTGATTCTATTGTTTTTACTGGTTTGGGAATTAGCGGCAGGAATGTCACATTTGTAAGAAGTTGTGATGTGCTGGTTTTTGTTGCGGGAAAAATTGGAACCTTAAATGAATTGACCATTGCGCTAAGCGAGGGGAAGAAGATTGGAGTATTGACACACACCGGGGGAATCTCAGACAGAATCGGGGAGATAATAAAACTCGTCGGCAAGAAGGTAGATAAAGTGGTTTTCGAGGAAGACCCTAAAAAATTGATTAAGGAACTCTTGGGAAAGAAATAAATACACCTGCCCCCTTTTTCTATTCGATATTATGCCTGAGAAGTATACACAAAAAATGAAGGCCAAACTCCTCGATATTGAGGCGGGGAAACTGATTGCCATAATGAATGAGATTGATGCCAAGGAATTTGGCATTTTTCCGCTGGATAGAATAGAACTGCTGAACCACAGGACAAAGAAGGCCGTGGTTACTGTTGTCGATACAACCGACACAATGGTTGGGGAGGACGAAATAGGAATTTTTGAGGATGTAAGCAGGCTTCTTGATGCAAAGGAATCTGATTCTTTGGAAGTTATGGCTGTTGGAAAGCCCAAGAGTGTTGAATTTATAAGGAAAAAGATGGATGGTAAAAAACTATCGCCTGATGAAATAGGGGCAATTATTGATGACTTTTCCTCAAACAGGCTCTCAGAAATTGAGGCCAGCGCATTTATATCTGCTATTTACATTCTTGGATTGAGTTTGGACGAGATTGTGGCAATGACAAAAGCACTAATAGCTGATGGTAAACAGATTAGTTTTGAGGGCGGGCCTGTCCTTGACAAGCATTCAGTCGGGGGGGTAAATGGAAGGGCAACCATGATTATTGTGCCGATAATTGCGGCCGCGGGCTATCTCATTCCCAAAACATCTTCACGCTCAATAACCTCCGCATCAGGAACCGCCGATGCCATGGAGGTTCTTTGCAATGTTTCCCTAACTCTGGAGGAAATCAAGGAGATAACTGAGGAAATTGGCGGCGTAATTGCATGGGGTGGTGCCGTTGACCTGGCCCCGGCCGATGACAAGATAATAAAAATCGAGCACCCGCTTTCCCTGGATCCTGAAGGGCAGGTAATTGCATCAGTAATGGCAAAAAAGGCAAGTGTTGGGGCGAAGTTTGTGGTTATCGACCTTCCGGTAGGGCCTGATGTAAAGGTCAAAACCAAAGAACAGGCCGAGGAAATGGCCCTGAAATTTCTGGAGGTTGGAAAAAGGCTGGGGATGAAGCTTGAGGTTGTGCTTACAAATGGCTCTGAACCAAGTGGCAAGGCATTTGGGCCTGCGCTGGAGGCAAAATATGTGATGGAAATCCTCGAGGGTAAAATTTCGGACAATCTTGTGAAAAAAAGTTGTGAGCTTGCAGGAACCCTGCTTGAATTGGCTGGCGGTGCAAAAAAAGGGGAGGGCTGCAGGATGGCAACAGGCCTATTGAGTTCGGGAGAGGCACTTAAAAAGATGCAGGAAATAATTCAGGCCCAGGGAGGCAAAATTTTAAGTTCAGAAGGCATAAGTTTGGGGAAATTCAAGAGAACAATTGATTCTGAAACCGGGGGAACGATAAACAAGATAAATGTAACTTTGCTAAACAATATTGCGAGAATTGCCGGGGCTCCTGCAGATAAAAAAGCCGGAGTTATGCTGTTTATTGACGAATCCGACCATGTGAAGAAGGGGGATCCCTTATTCGAAATCTACGCCGAAAACCAAAGAAAAATTGACCTTGCGGAAAAATTCGCCAAGCAGAATGCGGTTGTGGAAATGGAAAGGGTTATTCTCGGTAAATTCGGTTAAAGAGCTCTGCAAATTCATTCACAGTAAGCAGGTTTACTTTTTCGTTTGCCATTTTCCCCTTTTTCAATTCATTTCTAATTTCTTTTTCACCCAATTTCAGTTCCTTTCCAAATTCCTTATGGACTTTTTCAAGGGCATTGCGCAGGTTCTTGTTCCTGTACCTGAAAATGTATTTTAGGAAAATGTAAAACGCATAATTGTTCAGATTAATTTTCTCTTTTTTACGTTTCAAAACAACGATTGAATGGAATGAATTTGGCTTTGGAAAAAAGAATTTGGGGGAAATGTTACCCCTCTTAACATCCACCTTGCAAAGGTATTGGAGCAAAATTGTAATTGCACTGTAATCGGAAAATCCCGGTTCAGAGATTAGCCTCTCTGCGAAATCCTCCCTCAGGAGTAGCACTGCCTTGGTAAAATCATTCATAAGGAGTTTCGCAATAATTTCCCCGCAAGTGTTTTGGGGCGGGAATGAGACAATTTTAGTGAATCCTTTCCAATCCCTGCCAATGAAATTGCCCTCAACAATCTCGGCATTTTTGGGCATTTTCCCCTTAAGAATACTGCAAAGGGTTGGATCTATTTCAGAAGCGGTTACTTTGCCGCACTTTTCAGCAATTTTTCTGGTTAGAAAACCGGTTCCTGCCCCGATATCCAGAACCCTGTCTTTTTTGTCCAGCTTGGCAAGGGAAATTAACTCATCTATAAGTTCATCACTTACTATGAAAAACTGTGACATTTTCCGGCTTGGCCTGAACCTGTACTCAACCATCAGGGAGTTTAGCTCTGAGAATAAATCCATGAAATTAATAGGGGGGAAGAAATTAAATCATTTCCGAAATTCCCTTGGCTTATCCTCACCATGGGAGGGCGGCCTTACAAAAATATAGTGCTTTTCATCCTCGCTTTCCAGTTCCTCAACAATCCTTTTCATCAGGGTATGGACAACATTCGGCATCAGATTAACCCTTTTTGAGATGTCCTCAAAGGACTTGAATTGTTCCGTCTCCCTCTCCTCAAGAATGCTGAAAACATGCTTCTTTCCCAAACCAGGGAGAAGCTCAAGCTGGTGCCTCTTGATTGTTATTGACGAGGCGTTGTTAAAAAAATCAACATACTTCTTTTCATCATCAGTTATAAGTTTTTCAATGGTCTTATCAAGTTCGGAAAGTGAGTTGGATGTGAGTTCCGGAAATTTAATTCTCCTCTTTATGTAATCAACCTTATCCCTTTCACCCTTGCCGACATATACCTTTTCCATTGCCTTGAATTCCATCCCTTCCTTCGGGACTATCTCAAGCAGGGTAAAGTAATCCATCCCAATAACCTGTGCCATAGGCTCAGGCTTGTAACTTGTGGACTTGCCTCTCGGCAAAAAATCCAGAACTAGGGCATTCTCCTCTACCTTCATCTCCCCCACCTTTACCAACTCTTCAAAGAAAAAAATTATTTCTTAATTTGCTTGATAACAAGCTCCAGTATTTCCTTCTGTTTGGCTTCGTCCAGTGAAGAATCCTTAGGAATAAGGACCCTTAGCCTATCCATGTCCTTTGGGAGGGTATCAACAATCTTTATTGCGGTATTTTCGTCCATACCCTCTATCTTTTTTAGTTCCCCTAGCATTTTTTCTGCCTTTGCGGGGGTTGCCCTTGCAAATTTCTTCACATACTCGTAAGTCAGGTTCTGCTCATAGGAAAGTTCCCCTTCCTTTGATTTCTCCTTCAAAATTTCCTTTACCCTGTAAATAGGAATTTCTTCGCTAGAATTAATCCTTTTTCCAATCATTTCAATCACTTCCCTTTTTTCCGGATACTGCAACTTCCAAATGTGCCGGGCCGATAATCAATTCCCTGTCCAAATTTCCCTTTTTAACATCAACAACATAGGCTGCGCCCTTCTTTCCCTTAACCGATCCTGTAAGCCCCTGATACCTTGTCGGGGGAAGCCCTGAATGATTTGAGCTGTCTATCTTAATATGGACCCTTTCGCCTGCGTTTATCTCCTGGAGAAGCTTATTGACTGTGGTTTTTGAGCCCCTTTTTCTCATCTTTCTCCGGGAGTTGGACCTTATTCCCTTTGCCTTCTTATTTGTCATAATTTCACCATTTTTTCAAAAATACGTCTAGTTAAATCAAAGAACTTAATCAATTGTAATTGAAAAGCTTTAAAAACGCATTCAGTGAGCCAATAAACAGCCCCCGAGAAGGAATCTAAATTACTTGCGCAGGAGGAGTCTAGAGCTTGTATTTGAAAATTAGGGCAAAGGTAAGAATTATTATTGATACGCCAACCAACCCAAGAATCGGGTTTTTTGTTACGCCCCCCGCCATCGCCAGGAAGAAACCAAAAACGCCAAGTGCCGCCACCTGATTTGAACGTTGATTCTTTTTCGGCTTTACCACCAATAAATGCGCCGCCCCTGCCTTTGAAAGTGCCTGTTCAAACAGATCCTTATTCACAGTTAAAATTTGATGGAACGCCCCGGATTTTTCCTGCAGGGTGTAGAGGTCGCCTTCACCAGGATTAAAAGGACTCAACCTCTGTGTTATTTGGTGAAACATTGACTGCCAAAGCGGGCTAATTGTGTGTATGCTGTCCCAATTGAATTCCCTTTCACTCAATATAATCCCATCAGCTGTAACCCCGAGCTTTTCCGGCGGCACGGTTTCCTTCCCGAAAAAATATGCAAGTAGGGATATGATAAATACAATGCCCGAAAATAGCATAAAACCAAACAAGGCACTGTACACAAACAGGAAATTGTAGAGTGTATTCCAGTACTCAATATCCTCAATTTCAGGACTGGTGCTGCTTGTCTGATAGAGATAAGTAGCCACAATAAGCATGCCGAAAATCAAAAGCAAAACAAATGAAATTATTGCGCCCTTTTTTCCCTTACTTTTCTGCTTCAGTGGCTTTCTACGGGCGAAATGCTCAAGATAAAGGAATTCCTTACCCATGCAGATTATTTGTTGTTTCAACAATATAAACCTGCTGTTGCAACATTTATTCAGGGGGCGATTTTAATGGATAACCTTAATCCAAAAAAAATACCAAATAGGTTAAAGAATATTGAGGAAACGATAGCATTAATGAAAGACCTTGATGAAAAGGAGATGTCTGGCTTCATTCTAATTGGGACCAATGACGGAAAGAAAAACAAATTCCATCTTACCCTCAAATCAATGTCGCCTTTGGCCGCATTTGGCGCTTTAGAGCAATACAAGCACATGTATTTTTCCAGAACAACAAAACAGAAATCAGGCGAATAGACGCTTGATTGTTAAGCCAAATCTTCAGTAGGAGCCAATTGGCTTTGCACATTAAATAGCCCTAAACCGTGATTTGATGTACAGGATAGGACTCTGCACAATAATTGACTTTCAGACCGATTTCGTGGATCTCCTGGATTAGAACGCAAATGTTGTGACAAAGGCATTTCACCAAAACCTCGTTAATCATGCCTGTTCCTTTCTTAGATTTCAAGG
>JAFCCJ010000027.1 GCA_017610305.1 Candidatus Iainarchaeum sp. | reverse complement strand
CGCCCGGCCTGTAACAAATAATTCAGGAACTTCCCGAAAAGATAGAATAGCTGCGAGAAAAGCAGAACAAGCAAGGCTTAAAGAAGAAAGAAAAGAATTTGCCACATCCATTTCAAAAAAATTTGGAGTTTCCGAACAAATTGCAGATGACTTTCTAAATCAATTAAATAGCTTAACAAAAAGGCAATTTGCAAGAGGAATTACTAAAAAAGACATAGTAAGAATAGAAAAAAATTCAAGGCACATTAATCTGAAAGGCGCAAAAAACGTTCGCGGAATTGCGCAAACCGCGGCAGGATATCTAAAACCATAATCCATTTACAGGGGGTGTTTTATGGATTTAAAAACTCTCATTCCTTCCTTTTCTTTTCCCTGTATTCCTTAATGGCTGCCTTCACTCCATCAGCTGCAAGAATTGAGCAGTGGATTTTAATCGGAGGGACTCCATCCATCTCCTTCAATAAATCCTCTTTACTAACTTTTTCCGCCTTTTCCAGAGTCCAGCCCTTTACCATATCCGTAAGAATGCTTGAATTGGCAATTGCCGCAACACAGCCAAAAGTTTTGAATGTAATGTCTGAAATTATCTCCTCGCCCTTCTCATTCTTCCCGACTTTTATATAAATCCACATCAAATCTCCGCAAGTGGGGTTCCCCACCTTTCCCACAGCGTCGGCATCCTTTAGTTCGCCGAAATTGTGCGGATTCCTGAAATGTTCCATTACTTTGTCCCCATACATCATATCACCTAATGTTTATGTTCCGAATCTCCAAAATTTTCAAATTCCTTCACATTATCCTTATTCAAAGGGCTCATTTCCCTCAATTTCTTAATAATTGGGGGCAAAACTCCAACCAAATAATCAACATCCTCTTCAGTATTGTCCTTGCCCAATGAAATCCTTAATGAACCATGGGCTTGGACATGGCTCAAACCAATTGCAGTCAAAACATGGCTTGGCTCAAGGGATTTTGTTGAACAGGCAGAACCAGTTGATGCGGCAATCCCTTCCATATCCAAATGCATTATCAGCCCTTCCCCTTCAATGAAATCAAACGAGAAGTTCGCGTTTCCAGGAAGCCTTTTCTCAGGATGGCCATTCAGTTTAACGCCATCAACCCTCTCCTGAATCTTATCGCTCAACTTATCCTGCAGCAATGCCAGCCTGACAGATTCCCTAGCCATTCTTTTAACTGCCAGTTCCATCGCTTTCCCTAATCCAACAATCCCTGCAATGTTCTCAGTTCCTGACCTTTTTCCAAATTCATGGCCCCCTCCAAGAGTCTGCGGCTCAAGACTTGTGCCTTCCCTCAAATAAAGAACTCCAACTCCCTTTGGCCCGTAAATTTTGTGCCCGGAAATAGAAAGCGCATCAATATTCATCTTCTCGACATCAATCGGAACTTTGCCCGCGGTCTGCACCGCATCAGTATGGAACTTAACCCCATTCTCCCTGCAGATTTTTCCTATTTCCTCAACAGGCTCAATTGTGCCAATCTCATTATTTGCATGCATCACAGAAACAAGGATTGTTTTATCCGTAATCGCATTCCTTAATTCATCCAAATCAACAAAGCCATACTTATCAACGCCCAAATAGGTAACATCAAAACCATTCTTTTCCAAAAATTCACAGGTATGTAAAACAGCATGATGTTCGATTTTTGTTGTGATGATATGGTTTCCCTTGCTCCTGTAAGCATAAGCAATTCCCTTCAACGCAAGGTTATCTGATTCAGTCCCGCCTGAAGTGAAAATAATCTCTTTAGGCTTTGCATTAATCGCTTCTGCAACCTTTTCCCTGGCCCAGTCCAAACCGCCCTTTGCCTCCTTTCCAAAACTGTGCAGGGAGGAAGAATTCCCAAACTTCTCTGAAAAGAAAGGTTCCATTGCTTTCAAAACCTCGGCATCCAGAGGGCTGGTTGCGGCATGATCCATATAAATTCTCTTCATTAGCCTCACTCCTCAAAGCAGACCTGGCAGTTTTTTAGGCCATTGCTTTCTGATCTGTGAATATCGCAAAGCGATTTCTCCTTCCTCAAATCCGTGCAGAAATTGCAACTGTCCTTGAGGAAAACAATTCCCGCATCACGCTTTGTTTCAATAAGCGAATCTCCAATTGAATGGATTCGTTCCTTCTCCTTTTTGCTGAACTTAAAGCCAGCCCCTCTCTTATCTTTTAAATACTGGCAGATTGCCGCCTCAGTCAAACCCAGCTTTTTGGAAACCTCCTTACGGGACAATTTCTTCTCATTAACCAAATAGGTAGCCAGCTCCTTCCTTATTGCAGGAAGAACCTGCCAGCCAATAATCTCGCAGGGAAATCTTAATGCCATAATATTAACAATTGTTAATTATTCTTTATAAATCTTGCGTTTTTCCGGATTTTGGCAAAAATTCGTCATTCGGAGGAAATTTCAAGAACCGGGCTTTCCAGGAATTCGTTTTCCCCGATCTTGGCGGTTATTTCAATCACATAGGTTCCTGGCAAAACATCGCCAGCGGGGTTCATCAAAAACTTAAGTTTCCTTGCGCCACTTGCCTCAAGAACAGAAATATTTTCGCTCATCTTCTCTGAGGAAATTGAAGGATAGTCCTTTGCCTTAACCTTAATCACCACATTTTCGGCGTCAAAACCGGTTGTATTGGTGACAGTAACATGCAGGAAGGTCTGTTCATTCTTCGCGATAGGATTCTTCTCAAACCACCATTGAATCGGCTTTGGCTCAATAAGAGAACCCAATTGCATAAAAGCCAGCACAATAAGCAAACCAATAATTATCACGGCAAGGACTATCAACGGCTTCTTCACCCTCTCAAAACTGTACTCCAAATCAAAATTTGGCAGCCCATCATATAAGCTCATAATCTCACCATTTTCCCAGTAATAAGAATGTTGAAGTTATTAATAATGGTTTTTATCAGGGCAAAGTAAACAAATTATCATTCATTTCCCCATCAAAAATCTTCGACCTTATTCCCGCATCCAGCCAGGCATGTGCATAACTATATGCGGAAAGTGCGGTTAAAAAATCGCCCTTCTTTTCGAAATATTTTGCGTCGGAAAAGTAATTCTTCGCCATTGAAAGGAAATCATCAGCAATCCTTTCCTGCATTTCATTCAATCCCTCAATCTTCTTAATTTTTCCCAAGGCCCGTTCAGTAAGCTCCCTGTACTTTTTCACCTTTTCCAGAATCTTCTCATCAGCCATTTCCCTTCACCAACTCAATTGCTTCCTCTTCCTTTTCACTCAATTCACCACAAACAATAAGCGACTGCGGAAATGAATTAAACCCGCTCCTTTTCAGTTCATTAAATTCCCCGATTTTAATAACCTCATTATCCCCGCCGGCGCCGCAAAGCGCAATCAGCAAAGAGCCCTTAACCAAATCATTTTCCCTCTTCTTCTCAATCTTATCCAATACACCAAGTGCCTCGCCAACACTCATTAGCTTACTTTCCTCAGCCCTAATATCCAGCAAACAAAGGGTGTGCAGGCCCATTTCCTTATTCTTCTCAATTATATCGTAAAAACTCTCAGGGGAATAATTCTCCCCAGGGAAAACAATAGTTGTAACCCTGCCAAACTTATATTCATCCAAACCGGTTTTGCCCAAAAAATTCATTATCGAAATTCCTGGAATAACCTTATATTTTATCCCCATCTTTTTCGCGTCCAACAGCAATTGTATATGTGTGGTCGCAGTGAATGGGTTCCCATAAATCAAAAGCGCAATATCTTCCCGCTTTCCCTGGGCAAGAAGTGTTTTTGAATCCTCCTCAATCTGCGCCCTTTTAAGACCCATTACTTTCTTCCCCAATAATTTCTCCAGTTCTTTTACAGTTCCCTGGCCATACTTGCTTGTATATTCCTCAAGAAAAACAGCCTTGCAGCTATCCAGAACCTCAATCGCTTCCTGCGTCAAATGCTTGGGTTTCAGCCCAATTCCTATCAAATATAGCATGTTCTCAAAACATTCTTTTGGGGGATAAGTTTAAATATATGCGGAGATTTATCTTTTTTGGAGATAATTGCGTGGGACTAAAAAATTTTCGCAAATCTTTGGGGGATAAAGCCACCTCTATGCGGGAAAGGATTGGCGGATTATTCCGCCAAAAAAAAGACCCTTTGCTGAACAGGCCCAGGGCTGACAGGCTGGCTAGCGCATTGTCGGAAATTAATAAGTTGCTGGAGGTGCAGCGTAAAATAACTGCCCCCAAGGATTGGAATGCCATGCGAGATAAGCTGGTTGGTGAACTATATACTAGCATTGCGAAAAGGCATAACCTCGCCCCCCACGAATTATTTTCGGCAATAAAGGAAACAAGTCCCCCTGAGTAAAATTACAGGCAGGTTCCGACTGCCACAGTAATTATATCCCTCAGACCTGGAGCCATCCCTAAAATAATCACAATCATTTTGAAAAATCCCTTCTGGTTCGGGTCCTTTATTTCCTTATCAATCAGATAAAGTATAATTAGCGCAATAACTATTTTTATCAGAATAAAGGAAAGAGGGTTGATGTCAATTATTGCGGCTGAAACCGGGTGCTGCTCACCGCAGGAACCAAACTGTGTTGCAATAAAGGTAGCGCTCCCGTCCAAAGCCTGCCCCGCAACCGCAAGAATATTCAATTTATCAATAAAGAAATTCCGGAATGAATCCCGCAAGTTATGATGCCTCATGGAATCCTGGCCCAATAAAGCTCCGGAAACAATTGGAAATCCCTTTATAACCCCGTAATAGGTAAGCAACACCATCCCGATTGTAAGCATTGCTATTGCAATAAAATTTGTCGGGTCTGCAATCTCGAGGAAATTAATGGCAAGCACAGGCAGTGCAACCAATACGCCAATCACTGCAAAAACAGTTTCATATTCCTGGTTTAAACTTTTAGCCAGCTTTTTTGAGATAAGCAATGCCGCAATTGTAATTGCCGCAGTCAAAAACCAGATTCCCGGCGTAAATGTGTAAAAGCCAATTTCCAATGGATTCGGGGTCTGCTGGAAAATCCCCATATCCTCAAAAACACGTAACGCAGAACCAAAGAGAACATATGGGAGAAGTGCAAAAATAAATTTTGAGGAGAATTTAATTCCCTTCCTGTTCAGGAATGGGTAAATTACATAAATTGAAAGAAGAAGCAGAATTGCGCCATATGTGAGTGTATTAACCAGATTATAGCCCTGCACAGCAGGATTAATAATTGGCTGAATATAGAACTCGTTGAAAAACCAAGACAGCATTTCTAAAGGCATTCACTATTTAAATAGCTTAAATTATTTAATATATTAGTATGTCTAATAAGGAAACAAATTGGAAAAAACCCCGTTCTTTGAAAGAGGCCCTTAAGGGAAAGCTGAACAAAAAAGAAAGGGAGCATCTTGTGGCCTCCTTCGATGTCCTGGGGAATATCGCAATTATCGAGATAAGGCCTGAACTTGAGAAGAAGGAAAAGATTATTGGTGAAGCATTGCTCAGTGTCAGCAAGAACCTAGAAACCGTGTGCAAAAAGACCGCCGCACATAAGGGAATTTACCGTGTAGAACCGGTGAAAATTATCGCCGGAAGAAGAAATCTGACCGCAACTTACAGGGAAAGCGGCTGTGTTTTCAAAATTAAGCTTGGAAAGGTTTTCTTCTCCCCGCGTTTGGGCACTGAAAGGCTGAGGATTTCAAAACTTATAAAAAAAGGGGAAACTGTTGCCGTGTTGTTTGCGGGAGTCGGGCCTTTTGCGATAGTTTTCGCGAAAAATTCAAAAATGAAAAAGGCATATGCTGTTGAACTGAATCCAATTGCGTACGACGAAATGCTGGAGAATATTGAGCTGAATAAGGTCGGGGAAAGGGTTGTTCCTATTTTGGGGGATGTGAAAAAAATCGCACCAAAAGAACTAAAGGGAAAGTGCGACAGGGTTGCAATGCCTTTGCCCAAAGGAGGAGAGGCATTTTTAGATGAGGCAATTGCCTGCCTGAAACCCGAAGGGGGAGTAATCCATTTCTACAATTTTGTCGAGGCTGATGACCCTTACAAAGAACCACTAACGCAAATTCGTAAAGCGGCTGCAAAAGTGGGCAGAAAGGTGAGAATTATGCGAAAGTCAAAAGTCAGGAGCTTCTCCCCGGCAATAATCCAGATTGTGGTTGATTTCCGCGTAAAATCAAACTGATTTCCGGCAATAGCCTTAAAAATCCTTTTCAGTTCTTTTTCTTGGGGGCATTTGATGAATCTAGTTCTTATGGGTCCGCCTGGGACCGGAAAAGGGACGATTGCGCGTTTTATTCAAGAAAGATTTAAGTTCCAGCACCTTTCAGCAGGGGATTTGCTTAGAACTGAAGTGAAAAATGGCACTGAAATCGGAAAAAAAGCAGAGCCCCTTATGAATGAAGGCAAATTAGTTCCTGATGATCTTGTTGCACAGGTAATTGCCGCAAAGTTAAATGGCACTTCAGGTAAGGGATTTGTTCTGGATGGATATCCGAGGAACTTTGAACAGGCAAAAATCCTTGACAAAATTCTGGGAGAAAAGGATGTTTCCCTTGATTTGGTTCTGGATGTGGAATCCAGTGAGAAAGAGATTGTAAAAAGGCTGAGCTCAAGAAGGCAATGCCCTGTTTGCGGAACTATTTATGGCAGCGAAGTTCCCCCGAAAAAAGAGGGAATTTGCGATAATGACGGGACAAAACTTGTGCATAGGGAAGATGATAAGCCGGAGGTTATCAAATACCGCTACAGGCTTTATCTGGAAATGACTAAGGATCTTGCAAAGTATTACAATACAAAAGGCATTCTTGTTGTGGTTGACGGAAATAGGCACCTTCCACCAATATTTGCCGAAATTGAGAAGATAATCCAATCCAAACAAGGGAAAGCTTAAATATTTCCCCACACTTATTCTAATGCATGATTGTCTCTAATTTAAGGGAATTCTGGAAGGAGATTATTTTAGCTATTGTTGCCACAGCTTTACTGTCTATTCTGCTGGGCGTGATTAGTGTTTTTATTCCAATTCCTGAGACCATTTCCAATGAATTTTTTATCCCCATAAATATGCTTGCCATTGTTGCGGGCGGGCTTTTTTGCGGCTGGCTTGTCTCAAAAAAGACAAAGGAAATTAAGCCCATTATCATAAGTGCCATTCTATCTATGCTGGTTTTTGCAATTATCTATTCAATGATTGTGCTTGTGATAGATTTGTCCCTGTTTCTTGCCGCCCCAAGGGAGACTCTTGATATGAGTTTTGTTGTAATGGTCGACTATGAGCCGCTTACTGATGCGGAGCTTGATGCCATGTGGTTTATGGTGCTTGGATTAAATATTTTAAGGCCGATACAGACCATATTGCTTTACTCCGCTTTAGGGAGTTTTGGCGGCCTTATTGCGGGATTAATAGCGACAAAAGGGGCAAACAAATGAGAAAAATTATTTTTTTGCTGGCACTAATTTTTCTGGCGGGAACTGCACTTTCGGCAAAGCCAGACCTTTATGTCAGTGAAATTTCCAAGGGGGAATCTGAATTTGCGGGGAACAGCCTGAAAAATTTTGATTTCAATGTGTCAATTGTTACCGATTACGCCGATGCCAATGGATTTAAGATTGAGGTAATGCTTCATGGCCTTGATCGGACCCCGATGAAAATAGACGAGGTGGAATTCCTTAAAACAACCGAAAAGAAAGTTATAATCTACCATTATTCCTCAATGGTTGTTGCCATCTCAGGTACTGACTCAAATAATGTAAATGGGGATAATGTGGCCGAGGGCGAGGATAAGAATACAGTAATCTTTATTCAGGTCGATTCTGAAAATTCGGTTGATGAAAGCAACGAGGAAAATAATGTGGCGATAATAGAACTTGACCCTGCAAATGGGATCAAAAAGCCGGATTTTCCAGTTGATGATTCCCCCCCTGATGATGATTCAAATACTACTGCAAATGGAAACATAATTGGAGGCAATGAATGGAAAGATGTGCCTGCCAATAGGGGCACAGGGATTATTGAAAGGCTTACCGATTTTTTAGACTGGTTTTTGGGAAATTTATTTTTATCGAGGGGGAATGGCAATGGTTAATATTGTTACAGTGGGTTCGGTGGCACTTGACACCGTAAAAACCCCCTTTGGTGAAATAACCGATGGGTTAGGAGGTTCGGCCACCTACTCCTCTTTTGCGGCGTCCTTTTTCTCAAAACCCGGAATTGTCGGGGTTATTGGCGAGGACTTCCCAAGTGAACACATAGGCCTCCTGAATTCAAGGGGGATTGACACAAAGGGGCTCTCAATCTCAAAGGGAAAAACGTTCAAGTGGAAAGGCAGGTATGAATTTGATATGAACCAGGCCCACACCATCAAGACCGAATTAAATTCCTTCAGTGATTTTAAGCCTGAGCTTCCTGAGGAATATAAAAATGCGGAATTTCTTTTGCTCGGCAATATTTCCCCGCACTTACAATTGGATGTCCTGAAACAGATGCATGAAAGGCCAAAATTGGTTATCTCTGACACAATGAATTACTGGATTGAGAAGGAGAGGGAAACGGTGCTTGAGGTAATAAAACAAGTTGACATTGCCTTGATGAATGATGCCGAGGCAAGGATGCTGTTTAAAACGCCAAACCTTGTAAAGGCTGCGGGGGAAATACTGAAACTTAATTCGGATTATGCCATAATAAAGAAAGGGGAGCATGGCTCACTGCTCTTCACCCCAACAAGCCATTTTGCCGCGCCCGGCTTCCCGCTGGAAAGTGTAGTTGACCCCACCGGCGCGGGAGACTCATTTGCCGGGGCATTTTTAGGTTATCTTGCAAAAACCAAAAGGCTCACCGAAAAAAACATCCGCAAGGCGATGATTTTCGGGAGCACAGTTGCCAGTTTCAATGCCGAGGGCTTTTCCCTCAACAGGATGAAGGAAATCTCGATCAAGGACATAAGGCAGAGGGTCAGGGAATTCAAGAAGATAGTCGATTTCTGATTTCGCAACCCTTTTCTTTATAATACTTATAATCCTTCCATACTTCGGGGATTGGAATATGTTTAAAACTCCGCTTAACAATGCACACAGGCAGCTCGATGCAAAGATGATAGACTTTGGCGGATGGGATATGCCTGTTTACTATTCAAATCTAATTGAAGAGCACAGCAATACAAGGGAAAATGCCGGAATTTTCGATATTTCCCATATGGGGGAAATCTTCATTGAGGGGAAAGAAGCACTGGACTTCGCCGACAAAATCTTCACCAGAAAAATTTCAGGTAAGGAGGACGGAAAAGTGATGCTCTCAGTATTGTGCAATGAAAACGGCGGAATTTTGGATGACCTCACAGTTTACAAATTTTCAGATGAGAAATTAATGGTGGTTGTAAATGCATCCAACACTGAAAAGGACTTCAACTGGATGAAAGAAAAGGCGGCAGAATTTGGTTCGGATGTTGAGATTAAAAACGAAAGCGAGAATTTCGGAAAAATTGATTTGCAGGGCCCTAAAGCACAGGAGATTTTGCAGAAACTTTTGAAATTTGATTTAAATGAAATCAAATATTATCATTTTAAGGTTCTTAAGCGGGAAAATAATGAGGAAATAGTTTCCCGCACAGGCTACACCGGAGAGGATGGTTTTGAGATTTATGTGCCTGCGAAAAAAACAGAGGAAGTCTGGAACAGCATTATTACTATTGGAAATGGTTTAGGGCTAAAGCCCGCGGGTTTAGGTGCAAGGGACACCTTACGTCTTGAGGCAGGGATGATGCTTTATGGAAATGATATTGATGAGCAGCACACTCCTCTTGAGGCACCTTATGTATGGGTTGTTGATTTTGAAAAGCCTGATTTTATTGGGAAGAATGCCCTTGAAAAACAAAAAAAGGGGGGAATTAAACAAAAATTAATTGGATTTGAAATGATTGACAGGGGTATTGCAAGGCATGGCTACAAAATTCTGGCAGATGGAACTCCTGTTGGGGAGGTAACTTCAGGAAGCTTAAGCCCAACCCTAAAAAAGAATATCGGTATTGGTTATATATCGGCAGATTATGCTAGGATTGGAAATGAAATTGGGATTGAGATCAGGGACAAATTAAACAAGGCGAAAGTTGTTGACTTGCCATTCTATAAGCGTAAAAAATGAGGTGATTTTTTGGATGAATCAAATGTTCCCGCGGAATTGAAATATACGAAGGGGCATGAATGGGTGAAAATAGAGGGTGATGTTGTAACTATGGGGATAACAGATTTTGCACAGCATTCCCTCACAGATATTGTTTTTGTTGAGCTCCCTGAAAAGGGGAAGAAAGTATATGCAGGAAAAAGCTTCTGCGTTGTGGAATCTGTAAAAAGTGTCAGCGATGTTTATGCCCCTGTGAACGGAGAGGTTCTTGAAGCCAACGGTTCACTTGAACAGTCTCCTGAGAATGTTAATAAGGAACCTTATGGCGAGGGCTGGATTGCGAAAATAAAAACATCGGATTCAGGAGAACTTGAAAATCTGATGGATTCTGAGGCCTATAAAAAATACCTTGCCGAGCAGGAACATTAGGGGGCTTGCAGTGAATTTTGTTCCCAGCACCGAGAGGCAGAAAAAAGAAATGATGGATTCAATTGGAATAAAATCCATCGATGATCTGTTTGTGGATATCCCTGAAAAAATCAGGCTGAAAGATGACCTGAAACTTCCGGAGGCACTGCCCGAACAGGAATTGCTGGGCGAGCTTGAAAAAATTTCCTCTAAAAATGCGGATTCAAATTCCCATTCTTATTTTATCGGTGCGGGATCCTACCACCATTACATTCCTGCAGCAGTTCCCTTCCTCATAAAAAGAAGTGAATTTTATACCGCCTACACCCCATACCAACCTGAAATCTCGCAAGGGATGCTCCAGGTGATTTATGAATACCAATCACTTATCTGCATTCTAACCGGAATGGATGTTGCAAATGCCTCAGTATATGACGGTGCCTCAGCCATGGGCGAGGCGATGATAATGTCCTGTAACATCACAAAAAGGAAAAAAATCCTGGTTTCCAAAACCATAGACCCGCAGTACAGGGAAACACTTTCCACCTATTGCTGGGCCCATGGGGCGGAGCTTAATGAAATTAGTTTCGTTGATGGGGGAGTCACTTCCCTTGAAGAACTGAAAAAGGAAATTTCGGAGGAAACCGCCGCAGTGATGGTACAATATCCCAATTTTTTTGGATGCGTCGAGGATTTGGATGAAATAGGAAATCTTGCGCATGAGAAAGGTGCATTATTTGTTGTTGCTGTTGCCGAACCAATCGCATTGGGCATACTTGAGTCCCCTGGAAAATTTGGTGCGGATATTGTTTTGGGTGAGGGCCAGAGTTTTGGAAATCCAATGAGTTATGGCGGGCCTGGAGTGGGCTTTATGGCGGTCAAGGAGAAATATGTAAGGCAAATTCCCGGAAGGCTGGTTGGAGCTACCGAAGATAGCGAAGGAAAAAGGGGATATATAATGACAATGCAGGCAAGGGAGCAGCACATTAGGAGGGAGAAAGCCTCGAGCAATATCTGCTCCAATGAGGCATTGGCAGCGCTCGCAAATACCGTTTACCTTTCTTTGCTCGGAAAGAATGGCCTAAGCAAGCTTGCCGAATTAAACCTGCAAAGGGCAAATTATTTGTATGATAAATTAATTGAGCTGGATGAAATTGAAAAAGTTTTCAGCGGAAAAATTTTCAACGAATTTGTTGTTAAAGTAAAAGATGTAAACGCCCTACAGAAAAAATTACTGGATGAAAAGATTGTTGCCGGCTATGATTTGGGAAAAGATTATCCTGAACTAAAGGACTGCCTGCTTTTTTGCGTTACTGAAATGAATTCCCCTGAACAGATTGAAAAACTGATTGAGGTTTTGAAATGAAACTTTCGTTTGAGAAAAGTGTTGCGGGGAGAGAGGGAACAGAAATTCCTGCCACAGGCGTGAAGGAAAAGAAAACAGATGATCTGTTGGATGCAAAATTCCTGCGCAAAGAATTGGAACTTCCTGAATTAAGTGAGCTGGATGTTGTGAGGCATTTCATTGCCCTTTCGAGAAGAAATTTTGGGGTTGACAATGGATTCTACCCTCTCGGGAGCTGCACAATGAAATATAATCCAAAAATCAATGAAGTCACTTCATCTCTCTCTGGATTTGCCAATTCACATCCTCTGCAAACAGAGAAACTTTCTCAGGGTTCATTGCAGGTGATATATGAGTTACAGGAATTCTTAAAAGAGATTACTGGATTTCCCTCCTATTCACTCCAGCCAGCGGCAGGAGCGCATGGGGAATTAACAGGAATTATGATTGCAAAGAAATATTTTGAGGATTTGGGCGAGGAAAGGAAAAATATTCTGCTTCCAGATTCCTCACATGGGACAAATCCTGCATCGGTAAATATGTGCAATTTCAATTCTGTGGAAATTAAATCCAATGAAAGGGGCGGCTTGGGGGTTGAGGATCTGAAGCAGCATGTGGACAAGGACACTGCCGTCCTAATGCTCACCAACCCAAACACTTTGGGAATTTTCGATGAAAATATTCTGGAAATCTGCAAAATTGTCCATGATGCGGGAGGGCTTGTTTACTGCGATGGCGCGAACGCAAACGCAATTCTCGGGAAAAGCAAAATCGCAGATATGGGTTTTGATATAACGCACCTAAACCTCCATAAATCCTTTTCAACTCCGCACGGGGGCGGAGGGCCGGGTTCAGGGCCTGTGGGGGTTGTGGAAAAACTGAAGGACTTCCTGCCCAAACCGGTTGTTGGAAAAAAAAGCGAAAATTATTTTCTCGATTACAATATCCCAAAATCAATAGGGCGAATGAAGGCATTTTACGGAAACTTTTCAGTTATGGTTCGCGCATACACCTACATTCGCGCACTTGGGCCGGAAGGTATGAGGGAGGTTGCGGAAAATGCGGTGCTCAATGCAAACTACCTTAAAGAAAGGCTGAAGAAAACCTACCATTTGCAGTATGACAGAATCTGCCAGCACGAGTTTGTGTTAAGCGATAAAAATCTGCCCAATGAAGTCACAACAATTGATGTTGCAAAGCGCTTGCTGGACTTGGGATTCCATGCACCAACGATTTACTTCCCGCTGATTGTTAAGGGTGCGATAATGATCGAACCAACAGAAACTGAAGGCAAGGAAACTCTGGATGAATTTGCAGAGGCAATGGAACAGATTGCAAAAGAGGCAAAAGAAAAACCCGAGTGCGTAAAAGAGGCGCCACTCTGCACCCCTGTAGGAAGATTGGATGCTGTAAAGGCGGCAAGGGAGCCAAACCTTAGGTGGGTTTCGAAGGAGTAGTGGCATTATGGCAGAGCTGAAAACCCAAATAATCTCATCAAAAGATCTTGACAAGGTTGGGCAAAGGGAATTATTAAAATTTATTAACAGTCACTGGGAAATAAAAGTTTCCCCAAACTTTTTTTCAAATCTCCTGTCTGAACAGGAATTCTTGGTTTTAAAACACAAAGGGGAATTGGTCGCCACAATATTGCTCCACAGGGAAGACACGTCCCATGGAAGAATAATGAAGACTCATTTTTGGATTTCAACTAAGAGAAAGAAAAGATTTGGAAGCCAGCTATATAATCTGGCTCAAAAAATGGCGAGAGAAGAGAACCGAATTTTTGTTGAAGTGTCTGCCACCAAGATCGGTGAAAGAGCCATTCAGAGATTAAAAGTTAGGAAAACGAGACTTGCCGCCGCTATTCAGCGTGGCAATGTTAATCCGCGTAAAAGATAGTGCGTTAATATGGAAACCAAAATCCTAAGAAAGCCATCTTGGCTCAAGATTAATTTACCTAAAGGAAAAAATATCTCTAATTTACAAGCCGTGTCCGCAAACATTTCCAAGAATTCCCTGAATACCGTCTGCGAGGAGGCGCTTTGCCCGAATAAAAGTAGGTGCTGGGGTTCCGGAACCGCAACCTTTATGCTTATGGGCTCTGTCTGCACGCGCAATTGCGGGTTCTGCAATGTGAAATCAGGAAAAATTGGCGAGCCGCTTGATGCGGATGAGCCAAGAAAAGTGGTGGAAGCAATTAAGCAAATGAATCTGAATTACGTTGTCCTTACTTCGGTGGACCGCGATGACCTCCCGGATAAAGGGGCAGGGCATTTTGCAAAGTGTGTTGCTGAAATAAAAAAAGAGTTACCTAAGGTCAAGATTGAGCTTCTGATTCCTGATTTTTCCGGAGAAATAAAATTACTGAAAAAAGTTGTTGATTCTCGCCCTGATGTCATTGGCCATAACTTGGAGGTTGTTGAATCATTACAGCGCAAAGCAAGGGATGCAAGGGCGGGCTATGACATTTCCCTCGGAGTTCTACATAACATAAAAAAACTAAATCCGCAAATCTTTACGAAATCCTCACTGATGCTTGGCCTTGGAGAAAAAGAAGAGGAAATCCTCAAAGCAATGGATGATTTGCGTTCTGCAGGGGTTGACCTTTTAACAGTGGGGCAGTATTTGCAGCCGTCGAAGGCAAATCTTCCTGTGGCCGAATACATTTCCCCCAAATCTTTTACGAATGTCGAAATTCGCGGTATTGAAAAGGGGTTTAAATACGTTATCTCAGGACCATTTGTAAGGAGTTCATTCCTTGCTGGTGAGCATTTCAATGAAATCAATATACAAGGTTCCGAACGGAAAACTGCTAAAAGTGTTTCTTGAGCTGAACGAGAATAAAATTTCTGAGCTCAAACTCACAGGTGATTTCTTCGCCCATCCTGAGGAAGGAATCCACGCAATAGAGGAAGAATTGTCGGGAAAGGAACTGGGCGGGGATAAAAACCAACTTACTGAAGAAATTAATAAATTTATTAAAAAAAAGGAAATTGAGTTTTTTGGGGTAAATGCCGGCGCAATTACCGAAGCAATTTACCTGGCAAAAAATGGTGAATGAAATGGACTGGAGATTTATAAATGACGGCTTTAATTCGGCCTCCACAAACATGGCCATTGATGAGGCAATTGTGCAGAATCATTTGGAGAACCAAATTCCGACAGTTCGCTTTTACGGATGGAAGCCCTCCGCAATTTCAATCGGCTATTTCCAGTCACTTGAGGAGGAGGTTGCGCTGGAGAAGTGTGATGAATTTGGCGTTGATTATGTGAGGAGAATTACCGGAGGAGGGGCAGTATTTCACGATTTGGAATTGACATATAGTTTTGTCTGCTCTGAAAAGTCAGGGATTGTTTCAAAGAATATTCAGGAATCCTATGAGAAAATAGGCAATTCCCTGATTAAGGGCTTTGATAGTTTGGGTTTGAAGGCGCAGTTTGTTCCGCTGAATGATATTGTTGTCAATGGAAAAAAGATTTCCGGGAATGCGCAGACAAGAAGAAATAAATGTGTCCTACAGCATGGTACAATTCTCCTGGATGTTGATGTTGAAAAAATGTTCTCAATGCTTAAGGTGCCGGATGAAAAACTGAAGGGAAAAATAATTGAGGATGTCAAGCAAAGGGTCACCTCTGTAGAGCATGAAATGGACTGGGAAAATAATTTCGGCGAAATAACTGTTGCCGGAAAGATTGATGAGGTTGTAATAGCGATGAAAAAAGGTTTCGAGGACAATTTCGGCGTTAATTTGGCGCAGGGCGAACTGAGCAAAGACGAGAAAAATATGGCTGAGAAAATAGAAAAGGAAAGGTTTTCAAGCAAGGAATGGAATTTCAAGCGCTGAACAAATAACCCTTAAAAAACCTTCCAATGCCTATTGATAAAGAACTATTCTGAGTGGTTTTATGGTGCATAAGGTAAAGGACATGATGCTTGCAAAGCAGGGGAAGATGAACATCGAGTATGCTGAAAGCCAGATGGGTGCGCTTTTAGAGGTTCAGAAGAGGTTTAAGGAAGAAAAGCCCCTGAAAGGCGAGGTCATCGGCCTTGCATTGCATGTTACAAAAGAAACTGCTGTTTTAGTTAGAACACTTATTGCAGGAGGAGCCGAAGTTGCAATCACTGGCTGCAATCCCCTAAGCACGCAGGATGATGTTGCGGCGGCCCTTGCAGACGAAGGGGTAAATGTTTTCGGGCATAAGGGAGAAACAACTGAGGAATATTATGAATTCCTGAAAAATGTGATTGATTTCAATCCTACAATTACAATTGATGATGGCTGTGATTTGGTTACGGAAATTCACAAAAACCACGCCAATTTAATTCCTGAAATTAAGGCAGGGACTGAAGAAACAACCACGGGAGTAATTCGCCTTCGCGCAATGGAAAATGACAATGCACTAAAATATCCTGTCATTGCGGTGAATGACAATAAAACCAAGCATCTTTTTGACAATTATTACGGAACAGGCCAGTCCACAATCGATGGAATTCTAAGGTGCACAAATGTCCTTTTCGCCGGAAAGAATTTTGTTGTCAGCGGCTATGGGAGCTGCGGCAAGGGAGTTGCCATTCGCGCAAGTGGAATGGGTTCAAATGTAATTGTAACTGAGGTTGAGCCAGTAAATGCGCTGCAGGCGAGAATGGACGGCTTTAGGGTTATGCCACTTGCAGAGGCGGTAAAAATCGGGGAGATTTTTGTCACAGTCACAGGCGACAAGCATGTGATAAGGACAGAGCATATGAAGGAAATGAAAACAGGTGCAATCCTTGCAAACTCCGGCCACTTTGATGTCGAGATTGATGTCGAGGATTTGGAAAAAATTGCAAAAAGCAAAAGGAGAATCAGGCCTTCGTTGGATGAGTATGTGCTTCCCAATGGAAACAAGATTTACATTTGCGGGGAAGGCCGGTTGGTGAATCTGGCTGCTGCTGAAGGGCACCCTTCAACGGTAATGTCATTAAGTTTCTGCGGGCAGGCTTTGGCAGCAGAGTATGGTGTGAAAAATAAACTTGAGCCCGGAGTTCATGTGCTCCCTAAGAAGGTAGATGAGGAAATTGCCGAACTCCAGCTAAAGGCAATGGGGATTAAAAAAGATTCCCTCACAAAAGAGCAGGAAAAATACCTTTCCTCCTGGAAAGAAGGGACATAGGCGAATTTTTTCCAATAGTAAACCTTTATTAATAACTAATTATTTACATATACTAATTGTATCTATAAGATAAATAAGTGTAAATATAAGTGGGTGTATTTGTGGAATCTTTGGACGGAGACTCATTAGGGGAAGACACCATTATTGACAAAATTAAGGCAATCTATTACCTGTTTGAGGATAAATGGTATGATGCCCTTGATGTTATTAATAAAGCCATTCCTGTCAATTCAATAATTGACCCTATTGATGAAATTGTCCCGAGTTTCATGCTTTTCACCGGCGGGATTCTCATAATTTTGCTCCTCCTTTTCATGCTTATTTTCTCATTGTTCTTAACTCCGGGCATTGCGCAATTCAGGGTTGTTGATGTGGATGGAAATCCTATTGGTGGGGCCCTTGCAAGCATAACTGCGGATGGGCAGTTAACGGAATTTACCACAAACCCTCTCGGCAGGTTTGAACTGCAACTTTTCAGCAATGAGATTGAGGTTGATGTAAGTGCCGATGGCTATTATTCTGTAAAGGAAACTTTGGAAGTTAGCCTGGACGGGGTCAATTTAATTGAGCTAAGGGCGGAAGAAACCGCAACTGACGAAAGGGCCATTGAAGTTTATGACAAAGAAACTAGGGACCTTATAAAACAGAAAACCGAGGCGGTTTATTCCTGCTCATCAGGGTCAACTGCTCCTGGAAAGGGAACAAGTTATAGTGGGACAATAAAAACCATAAAACCGAAAAATTGCGGAACCTTAAGTGCGGTGGTGAGTTCAAAAGATTATGAGACTGTTACTGTGACACTTAGTACCAACCGAACAAGGGTTGACCTGCCGCCAAAAGCGCCTGATACGGGAAAGATTGTTGTGACGGTCATTGAGGCAGGCACAGGCGACCCAATTCCCGGAATAAAACTGAAACTTTTTAATTCAAGCGGAAACCTGAAGTATGAGAGACTTACCGACAGTAGCGGAAAGCGAGTGTTTGATGTGTTGCCCAATGAATATAAAATTGTAACATATGATTCATCAGGAAGCTATGCTGAGGCCATTGTGCCAGGGGTTGCCGTAGGGGTGGGAGATAATATTCCTATCGAAATTGAACTGGGCGCAGTTGTTGGGGAAGGATATAAATTAAGCTTCAAATTTGTTGATGCCGACACCCAGTCATCAATTGGCGGGGTTAAGGTGAATTTGTATAAGGGAGATCTCCTATTTACAGTTGCCGATACCGCCAATGACGG
>JAFCCJ010000071.1 GCA_017610305.1 Candidatus Iainarchaeum sp. | reverse complement strand
CGATCCTCCGGAAGACAGTTTTGTGGATTTCCAGATAACTTCTATGTTGTCCGGTGCCACAGGATTTAAATAACTCCATTTTACTAAAGGACTTTGCAAGTAGAGACAGCTCATATTTGAGATTATCTCTGTTGTCCAATTGATGCCATTGTCAGAAGAAACTGAATAATAAACGACTCCGTTTTGAGACGAATCTGCCAGAGCCCAAAATACATGCAGGTTGCCACTTGAGTCCATAGTAATTGCAGGAAAAGCACGGTCAACGTTTTCAGCAGGACCATAAAAATCACCTTCAAAAATAGTAACTACTGGAGAAAGAGACGGAGTTGTGAGAAGGCCATCATAACTCCTAAATCTTATGTAATTCCTTGTTGGCCCATCATCAGGGCCATCGAATTCATACCAAACAAAGTATGCCGAATCGCCTGTGGGGTCAAGCACCATATCAGAGGTTATTGGGAGACTTTGGGCGGGTTGACTTATAATGGTCGAATTTGGATCTTGGTTCCACGCCCCACCAGAGAAATCATATATATAATAATTTAGTGTCCGGGGAGCACCCTCCTCTTCTATCAGTAAGTGGGCTTTATCTGCCGAATCCGCAAAATCTTCAAAAGTAATTCCTCCATAGCTTAAAAAATTGGTAGGCACTACTGGCCCAGGGCTTGCAGGGTTATATGTTGCATGAAATGTACTGCCCCCATCCTCAGCAGCGATTATATGTATTAAGTCTGATTGGTCAACAAAAACCTCCAAATCAAGCGGGAAATAATTCCGAGGATCTGAAATTTCGGATAAGGGCAAATAATGATGAAAGGGAATCGCGATCCCTGAATATATTCTCACAGGAGAGCTCCAACTTGCTCCATTGTAATTTGAGTACCATATATTTTCACCTGCGTGATCTACATCAGATTGGCTGTCTCTTGTCCAAAGTGCGTGTGCCACATTATCTAATGTGATAGCTATTGCAGGATGCCCCATCATATATAATTCCGAGGCAACTTCGCCATTGGCAGGATCTCCCACACTGCTCATTAATTGGGAATTTTGCCAAGTATTTCCGTTATCATTTGAAACAGCGACATAAGGTTCAGTAATAAAAGGTGAACCTGAATGGCCGGCATCCAAATCCACGAGATAACTAACATAAAGTGTGTTGTCAGGCGACCTGATAATGTTAGTAGGAATAACAAAAACATCAGTCCCGTCACCATCCCAATAATAATCATAGGCATTCATTATTGGGCGGATTCCATAAACAGAAGCCAATAGAATAACTGTAAAAAGCAGGGCAAAAATTAACTTTTTCATCGGATAATTAAAGTAGTAACTAGTATATTAAAATTATTAATTTGGAAAATAGGGGATAAATGACATTAATTTGCAGAATTAGTTATGTAGAAGAAAAAGTATTTATTCCTTCAGTTCAATCTCGACATGGACCTTTTCGGGAATCTCAACCCGCATAACCCTACGCAATGTCCTTTCATCCGATTCAATATCAATAAGCCTTTTGTGAATCCTCATCTGCCATTTCTCATAGGATTCGGTTCCCCCACCGCAAGGGCTCTTGCGAGTGGGGACAATCATCTTTTTTGTGGGAAGCGGAATAATGCCGGAATGCTTGACACCTGTTCTCTTCGCTACATCGACGATCTTGGAACAGATCTCTGTCAACTCAGTATAATCAGGGCTCGAGAGCCTGATTCTGGCTTTTTGCAATCCCATCACCTAAAAAATAAATGAAAAAAGGAAGGGAAAAAGAAGTAATAACAACATTACTTCTTTGTCACGCTCAATACAATTCCTGCAGCAACAGTTTGCCCCATATCTCTAATTGCAAACCTTCCCAACTGCGGGAACTTTTTGTATTCCTCAATAACGACAGGTTTTGTAGGAACAATCTTTACGATTGCCGCATCGCCTGTTTTAAGGAACTTAGGATTTTCCTCCTTTGTCTGACCTGTTTTGGGGTCGAGTTTTTTCTGCAACTCAACCAAAGAACAACTCAATTGAGCGGTGTGTATATGGAATACCGGAGTGTAATTTACAGGTATTGCTGTAGGGTGGTTAAGGACAACAATCTGTGCTGTAAAGTCCTTCGCAACCGTTGGAGGGTCATTGGCCGGGCCAATTACATCTCCCCTTGCAACATCCTTCTTCTCCAGCCCCCTTACATTGAAACCAACATTATCGCCTGGTTTTGCATCAGCCAATTGTTCGTGGTGTGCCTCAATAGTCTTAATTTCCCCTGTCTTTCCTGAGGGCATTACAACAATCTTGTCACCTGGCCTCATGATGCCTGTTTCTACTCTACCTGTAGGAACAACACCAACACCCTTAATACTGAAGACATCCTGAATAGGGAGCCTCAAGGGCTTATCTGTTGGTGAAGGCGGAGCTGAAAACTCATCCAGTTCATCAACTAATGACTTTCCCTTATACCAGGAAAGCTTGTCTGATGTCTTTGCTACATTGTCCCCGACCCATGCTGAGACAGGAACATATCTAACTGCATCTGACTTAAAGCCAACGCCTGTCAGGAGTTTTTCCATTTCTCCCTTAATTTCATTAAACCTCTTCTCATCATAGTTGACTTCGTCCATCTTGTTGATGGCAATAATCAACTGCTTAATTCCCATAACCTGTGCAAGGAATGCGTGCTCTTTAGTTTGTGGCTGTGCCCCTTCTTTTGCTGCAACAACCAAAACTGCGGCATCTGCCTGGCTGGTTCCTGTAATCATATTCTTTACAAAGTCCCTGTGGCCAGGAGCGTCAATTATGGTGAAGACATTCTTCTTCCCCTCAAATTTCTTGTAGGAAACGTCAATTGTGACACCTCTTTCCCTCTCTTCCTTGAGGTTATCCATTGCATATGCAAATGCAAAAGTGCCTTTTCCCTTTTCTTCTGCCTCAGCCTGGAGTTTTCTGTACTCCTGCTCGCTCAAGGCACCGGTATCGTAAAGTAGCCTTCCGACAAGTGTTGATTTGCCATGGTCTACGTGACCAATGAAAACCAAGTTCAAATGTGGTTTATCTGCCATGATTCAATCCCTCCAAATAAAATAAATGCCAAAACGCGCTATTCTAACGCAAAACAAGCATTCCTAACTTAATATTACTCCTTGAAAAGCTTTAAAAATACATGCTTAAAGCCCTTAAAACTCGTTATTCCAGGAAAAATGCCGCAGATTTGACCTGCGGATCCATGCCCTTGCGGGTTCTGACCTCCTTGATAACCTGCTGCTGTAACTCCCTAGGCAGGAGATAATAACCTGAATATTCCGCAGTCCATATTGCCCTTCCCTGGGTTGCGCTCCTAATTGCCGCACTAAAACCAATCAATTCCTTTACAGGGGCATTTCCAATGATTATTGAAGTATCCCCTTCCTGCCTCATTTCCTTTATCTGGGTTCTTCTTGATCCCAATTCCTTGGAAACCGAACCCATGAAATCTTCAGGCACGTTAATTGTAAGTGTTTGCTTAGGCTCCTGCAAGATAGCATCAGCGCTTAGCATACATGCATAAATTCCCCTATTGGTTGTGGGAAGCATTTGTGCAGGCCCCCTGTGGATTGCATCCTCATGGAGTGTCGCATCCTCAAGAATTACCTGAACTCCCTGGCATTTCTCCTTTGCCAACGGACCCTCATTCATCGTGTCCTTAAATCCCTGTATAAGCAATTCTTTAATTTCATGCAGAGCCTGAATTCCCCTTGTGGCGTCAACTAACACATTGTTATTGTGCACACACCAAATCTTTTTCGCCCTGTCATTGTCAAACCCAATCTCCTGCAATTTTACAATAAGGTCCTTGTCTTTGGGCCTTAGTTTAACTTCCATCCTTGCCTCAATAAGATTGTTCAGGGTTTCCTCCGGAATTGGCTCAACATGCAATTTAAGCTTGTTGTG
>JAFCCJ010000070.1 GCA_017610305.1 Candidatus Iainarchaeum sp. | reverse complement strand
AGAACTGCGAGTGCTGTTGAGGCCATGCTTGCAGAAACTACTTCTTCTTCCCCTTGCTCAACTTCATCCTCTGCAACTTGATTAACAACATTAAACTCTATAATCCTGATAATGATTTCATTTCCTGCAGAAACAACCAGTTTTCCCGAATAAGTGCCGGTTTCAGTGTCTCCTGAAAAGACCTCGAGATTGAATGTCTTGGAGCTTTTTGCCGGCATTTTGTCAATTATCTGCCTTGCATAAAATCCCTCAGGCAAATCAATAATTTTCAGTTCAACAAACATTTCCTCATCAAGATTGTTCCTTATGCTTATAGGAACCATTGCCGAATCTCCGATATTTATTTCGGAGGCAACACTCATAAGTTCAATCCCTTCCCCTGCTGATTCCTCCACAACCGGTTTCTTGATAACGGTTGCTTTCTGGGGGAAACTACAATCAAGGCCGTTTATATTATAAAAAATCCAGCCTTTTTCCCCTGAAAAATTCTCAATATAGATTGTTTTCTCAAGCAGGCTTTCAGGGCCAATGTAAATTGATTCTGTGCTTAAATCAAGCCCCTCGGCAATAAGGTTAATTGTTGCGCCCCTATCCAGAGGATTGTCAATAACCAACTCAATTTCCCCGCTGTTTTCGATGGTTAAAGCATCAGGAACGCTAAGATTGAAGACATCACAGCTCCTGCTTTCCAAATTGTTGTTAACATAGACATCCACTTCCTCTATGGGAAGGGAACATGTCTTTCCGCTTGGGAAATGGCCTTTAACCTCAACAAAGGCAGTTCCAGAACCATCCTCATAACTCGAATATGCATCTATACTAACCCCAATTTTTCCCATTGAGTCGCTGTAGATGAAAGAATCGCTCAATGCCGCAGATGATGCAAATGAAGGGGAGTAATCATAAACCTCGACAGAATCAATATAGAAATTCTGGTAGGTGTAGTTTCTAAGGTAAAGGTGTCCTCTTTTGCTGTTCTCTCCCTGGACATTTATCGAAAGCGGCACAAAGCCCAAACCATCGCAATTCCCTTCAATATAATTGTCCTCTTCTGCAAATCTGACATAATCTCCTGATTTAAGGTCCTCGAAAGCAATTCCCTCGACCATTGCCTGTCCTTCAGGAGAAACATCAATCCATCCCCCTTCCTCATTTCTCTCTATAATGGTTGATGTGCTATAGGCAAATCCGCCAGTATCATTAGCTGTGGGAGTAGGACTAATTGGAGTGGTTGTTCCATTGATTGAAACCCTGAAGTTTTCCTTACTAATATCTCCGCTCCTGCACACAGTCCCGTCGGTAAATTGTCCGGTAATTTTAACGCTTGCATCTACACTGTCACTTTCGGCATCATCATCGGCCTCAATCTCGAAGGTTATTTGCCCGCTTTTACCTGCGGCAACTGTTGAATCATAATGCTCCCTGCCTTTATCTAAATCAAAACTGTCCAGATAAACGCTCACAGAGTTGATCTGGAAGTTTTTTATTGAGTCATTGTTAACCCAGACAGTAACTTCCTCCACATCTCCGGCAGTGATTGATTTGTCATAAACATTCAATTCTACTTCAGAACAGTCGGCTTGTTTTGGATACTGGTAAGGGCTCCCCACCAGGGAAGGATATCCCCCGTAATAGCCGTAGATTGATGGATAGTTATGCCATCCTGGATAGTAGCTCCAGTAACTATCATAATAGTAATAATTTGAGGAGTAATAAGAATAGGAATACGGGTTTGAATACCAGGAGTAATCATAGTTATACCAGCCTGGCTCATAGTAGTAATAATCCCCGCCATAATAGTAGCGGTAAGGTTCCTGGTAGTAATACCAGTTGTCATAATAGTAATCATAAGGATCGGGAGAATTTGCCCAATAGCCGTCCCTGTAAACTTGGATATAGCCCCCGTCCCAGCCTACATTAACAAACCATGCCGAAACAGAGCTGGTTAGAAAAACCATACCAACTAATACTGCAAGAATTAAGATGAGTTTTTTCACTGTTATGCCCCCAGCCCCCTTTGCAGAAAGGCCATATTAATTGCTGCAAAGGTTCTATTTAAATGTATCTATTTCACGGGAATCAGTGAATAAGTGGAGAATTCTGCAGTTCTAAAACCCTAAATTTTGCCTTTCCTGGTCACTATGAAGGCAACCCCAATAACCGCCAAAACTACCAAAACAGGAATAATTTCCGGGATTGGCTGGGTCATTATTTTAACCACCGCAAAATATTTGTCCTCAATAATTGGTGGTGAGGAGCCTATAACCTCCATCCTTAGTAGATAAACACCTTCCTCAAGCGAACTAATACCAACTCCTGAAGCAGTACAGACATCTCCAACAGCTGACACCGAACCGCTGGAAATCAGCAAGCCAGCAGATTCTGCGGCGTAGATTTTAAATTCACACGTTTCCCCCACAAGATCCGAGCCTTTCGCCACCATGCTTGCGGTGGCATCATCCCCCTTAAAAATCAAATCTTCCCGGTTTTTTGTTTCCCCGGTAATTGTCGGCGGATTGATTCCTGCAAATACAAGAGAGCTAACCAAAATAGTAAAAATAAAAATCGCGAAGACTTTTCTCATTTTAATTCCTGCCTTTACTGGCGATTATAACAACTCCCAAAACCACCAAAATAATTAGGGCGGTTGGGATTTCAGGGACGGCGGTTTGTTTATTTTCAATGACTGCAAAGAACAAATCCGCCTCATCAACAGAAGTTCTTACCCGCATATTATAAATTCCTTCATCTAAATTATCCAGAATCTCTGACTGGCTCAAAGTAGCAATGCAGGGATTTGAGGAAGCGGCTGATTTGGTTATTGGAATTGAAACAGTGCCACTCATATCATAAAAAGTGAAAGTGCAGATATCTTCCTCCGTAAGCACGACCTCCATAACTGCCCCTGTGTCCTTCCCCCTGTTTATCTGGTTATCTTTGTAAGTCACATTCCCGTAAATTCTCATGCCGACTATTTGGCCGGCACCCAATGGCGACTGGACATTAACACTAACTCCTGGACAGGAGGTACTCTCTGTTGCATTACTTATTCCTGTGATATTTATGGGATATGGGGGCGGCTGGAAAATTTGACAGACGTTAATTGTACAAGTTCCACTTGGCGTTCCAGAACAACTTATGTCTGCCCCAGTATATGGGAAATTTCCGGGTACAGGTGGCGTACCACGCGGCGTACAGTTAGTTATATTTATCGTATCTGGGGGATTGGAGAAACCTGCATAATTGATAGTAATTGGAAATGGCGGGTCACCAACAGAACCCGCCCATACTGGCGGAATCGCATTTGAGCATCCCCGTTCAACGGACACCCTTACAGTATCAGCTATTGAGGGGGCAGTTCCATCATCCACAACCAGCCTGTAAATGTATTCATCCCCTGAAGAGCCCGTAGTTAGTGATGGTGTTGAGATTGTAGGGTCATCCAGGGCAGGGCATGGATCAGGTGTTGAAGGGTGACAATCCCAATCAAAGTTCAGGCAGCCAGGACTGCTGATTTCTCCGCCCGGGCAATCCTCCAAATCCCAGGAAAATCTCCCATCCAAAGTTACGACCACTCCATCCCCATCAGAAACATCAGGTCCGGCATCTGCAATAGGGATTGTATTTGCAACAGTAACAATATAATCCGCACTGTCATCAGATCTATGTGTTGCATCAGCAGTATCCTCTGCTTCGTAAGTGAATTGATAAGTAGCTACTGCCTCACCAACAGGGCTTGTTATTGCCATAGTATCGTTTCCCACCTCGGCAGGATTAAGTGTCATATTTCCAACAGCAGAACAGGTCCACCCCGCAGGGCAGACAGTATCTGAAATTGAGAAGGTTGTTGCTGCACACCCTCCAGAATCATTATTAGTTACCTCGATATTGTAAGCTAAGGCAGCACCGCCAATTCCTTCTTGCGGAGATGGGG
>JAFCCJ010000026.1 GCA_017610305.1 Candidatus Iainarchaeum sp. | reverse complement strand
GTGGAACATGCATGTTCATCTCATCCCCATCAAAGTCCGCGTTGTATGGCTTGCAAACTGTTGGGTTAAGCCTGAATGTTTTTCCAGGCATAATCCTTACTTTATGGGTGAGCATTGAGAGCCTGTGCAAAGACGGTTGCCTGTTGAATATGACGATGTCTCCGTTCTTTAGTTTTCTCTCCACCTTGAAACCGACATCTATTTCCTTGATTATATCGTCCCTATTTTCCTCGGTGATTTTCTTCCTCATGCCGTTAGGCCTTATGAGATAAATCGCCCTGTCCTCTTTCTTAATCATGTTTTTGACTTCTTTCAAATTCCATTTGGTGACAACTTCAGGAACTGTAAGTGATTCCGCAATTTCCTCAGGCACACCCAATTCGTTGATTGAAATATGCGCATCAGGCGTAATTATTGACCTTGCCGCAAAGTTAACCCTCTTTCCTGTGAGGTTATACCTAAACCTTCCCTTCTTCCCCTGTAGCCTCTGAACCAGTGTTCTCAAGGCCCTGCCACTCCTGTGTTTTGCAGGGGGAACACCGGCAGTGTTGTTGTTGAAATAAGTGGTAACATGGTACTGCAATAAATCCCACAGGTCCTCCACAATAAGTTGCGGGGCACCTGCATCAATATTGTCATTTAACCTTAAATTAATCCTGATTATGTCAACCAGTTTATGCGTTAAATCATCCTCTGATTTAATTCCGGTTTCAAGCGTTATTGAAGGCCGGATTGTAATTGGCGGCGCCTGCAAAGCGGTAATAACAAACCACTCAGGCCTTAATGCGTCTGTGTTATAGCCGAAAAGCATGAGGTCGCTGTTTGGAATTCTCTCCAGCCAGTCCCTTATTTGCGTGGGGTAAATCCTTTCCTTGTTCAAAAAGAAATTTGTGGGCTTATCCAAAAGGATAGTTCCCTTTTCCGCATTGCAGTGGGGGCATTTCTTGACCTTCTTCGCCTTTAGAAGAATCTTCTTGCTTAAATCAACGGTTGTATCCCCTATTAAACTTCTCAATTCGTTGAGCTTCTCATTGGGCATTGCCACCCTTCCACAGGCCTGGCAGCTTGCGTGAAGCAAAATTTCAACCCTTTTGGAGAATTCAGGATGTACTACTGGCCTGACAAGCTCTATATGCCCAAAGTGCCCTGGGCATTGCTTCATTCTTTGCCCGCAGGTCTTGCACCTAAGCCCGGGGTTGATTACACCAAGATGGGGGTCCATAAGCCCTGATTCCATTGGATAACCGTCTTTATCGTAAGTTTCCGGACTTTTAACCTCCAATGCGCTCATCTTCCTTATCTGCTGCGGATTGAGCACATGGAATTCAACTGAACTTATTCTTTTCGCCATCATCTTCTCTACACCTTGTCCGTTATGTTTAATTTTGGATAAATTCCCAATGCCTTTAGTTCATCCAGAAGCAACTTAAACCCATAACTCATTTCAACAGGATATACCTTGCCCCCATCACAAATCTGGCAGTATTTCTTTTTTCTTATTTGGTCATTAATTGCAATTACGCCGCATCTCTCACATACAAGCTCAACAACCTTATCCGAATCCTCGATAAATTTCTCCTGCAAAAGCATTGCCGCGCCATGCCCGACCAGTGTTTCGCCCTCCATCTCACCAAACCTTAATCCGCCCTCTTTCTCCTTTCCTTCGGTTGGCTGCCTTGTGAGTATCTGCACAGGGCCCCTGCTCCTTGACTGGATTTTGTGGGAGACCATATGGAAAAGCCTCCTGTATGAAACAATCCCTGTGAAAATCTCTCCCTCAATCCTTTTTCCGGTTACGCCATCATAAAATGTCTCATTGCCATCGCTTCGAAATCCCTTTTCCTTAAGCATGTCTCCCAAAGATTCCTTGCTGATTTCATCAAAAGGGCTTCCGTCAATTTCCATTCCCTTCAATGAACCGGCCTTTCCCGCAAGCATCTCAATAAGATGCCCGATTGTCATTCTTGACGGAATGGAGTGCGGGTTCAAAAGCATATCTGGCTTTACCCCTTCAGGAGTAAACGGCATATCTTCCTCAGGAATAATTGCCCCAATAACTCCCTTTTGCCCGTGCCTAGAACTGAACTTGTCCCCGATTGCAGGGGTCATTTCGCTCCTCACCTTAATCTTAACCAGCTTGTTTCCGGAATCGGATTCCGTTAAAATAACCCTGTCAACAGTTCCTGTTTTGCCCTTTCTTATTGTAATTGAGCTTTCCCTTCGTTTCTCCTTGACCACGCCAAATTCGCTGACCTCTTCCAAAAATCTAGGAGGAGAGGTTCGCCCTATAATAACATCCCGTTCTTTAACATGGGCCCCAATGCTTATGAGCCCGTCTCCAGATAACTTGCTGTAAGTCTCTTCCCCCAGATAGCCAACAGTTTCCTCATCAGGAATCTCGAACCTGTCCATCTGGCCGCCTGGATAGCGGTTTTCCACACTTTCATAGGTCCTGAAATATGCGCTTTTTCCCAATCCCCTTTGCACCGCACCTTCATTGAAGACAACAGCATCGAGAATGTTGAAGCCGTGGAATGGCATTATTGCAACGACAAAATTCTGGCTCTGCGGCCTTTTGTTAAGTTCAATTATGTCCATGGTTTTGGTTTTCACCAGATTTTTTTCAGGATAATAAAGCAAATAGGATTCGGTATCGGTCCTTAAATTGTAGTTGACTGCAGGAATTCCCTGTGCCTGCTTGAACATCTTTGCTCCGTGAAGTGCCTTTCCGGCCATGTTGTGCTGGAGGTATGGAATCATTGAGGAAATAACTGAAAGAATTCCAATAGGGTTAATTTCCATATGGGTATGCTCCTTGGTGAGTTTTTCCTCATCAAGCGCAATAAGTGCATTCTCTTCCTCTTCCGCATCCAAATATTCAATAATTCCCTTATCAAATAAATCCTTCCAGGAAAGCCTGCCTTCTTTCAGCGCCTTTACATGTTCCTCAGTAACTTTTGACTTTCCGTTTTCAACAACAATAAGCGGCCTTTGCACCCTTCCCGCATCGGTATTTATGTAAACTTCATTTGTGTCCCCATGGAATGCGATGTTTGTTTCCTTTGTCAGCTTGTTAAGCCTTCTCCTCGCAATAAGTTCCTGGGTAAGCTTTTCAGGATTGGGGTGGAAACCAATCAACCTTCCATTGATGTAAATCTTCGCCTTCGAAACCATAATCTCACCTATTTAAGCTTCACTCCCATGTCTTCCAGTGCCTTTTCAATCGGCTTATCATCGCCTTCAGTAGTTACCTCTGCCATAAGTGCGAGGTTTTTCACCAGCCCACACTGCGGTCCGTCAGGGGTTTCGATTGCGCACAGCCTTCCCCAATGGGTTCCATGCACATCCCTTGCCTCATAAAGTTCCCTGTTCTTATCGAGTGGACTTTTAACTTTCCTCAAATCAGTAAGCGGGCTCAAGAAATTCACCCTGTCCATAAACTTACTTACTCCTGTTGCCCTACCAATCCAGTTTCCTGTGCTCATTGCAAACCTTATTCTTTCAGTAACTGCGCCAGGCCTGACAATTGTTGAGATGTTCAGCTTCCTTCTTCTTGTAACAGTCCTGTCAATCTGGAATTTCAAATCCTTAATGAAATATTTGAAACTATACCTAAAAAGGTGCTCCATAAGTTTTCCGCTTAATTCCAGCCTCTTGTTTGCATAGTGGTCCTTGTCATCTTCTGCTCTCAGGCCATATGCCCTTTCAATGGCCTTTGTTGCCATCATAACCAGATAATATGCCTTTGCCAGCCTGTCCTTTTGCTCTTGACCTATGTGCGGCAATAAGAATGCGTCAATAACTTCCTGCGCCCTTCTTAACCTGTAATCCTCAACCTGCCCTGGGGCAACAAACTTGCCTATCTTGTCCAATGCCTCTGCCTCAGTCCTTATCAGCAAATTTTCAATGTTAATCAGGATATCATTCCTTATTTCAGAATCCTCTGTAAATGCGTTGAGTATGTCCTTGTTGCTTTTCAGGCCAAGTGCCTTAAGAAGCACAAAGAGCTTAAGCTTTCTCGGGGATGAAGGGAATGTAACATTTAATGTTCCATCAGGGCTTCTCATTATCCTTACCCTTCCCTTAAATGCCCCTCTTGTTGAAATAACCTCTGAAATAACCTTGTCCTGCATTTCAGAAACCAGGACCCTGTCTGAGGCCAGTACTTCCTGCGTCATCAGTGCCTTTTCAGAGCCGTTGATAATAAAATAACCGCCAAAATCTTTTGGGTCCTCCCCCATCTCAATAACTTCATCGTTATTCTTTCCCTCAAGCCAGCATCTGTTGGACTTGAGCATTATTGGCAAATCCCCGATAAATGCCCTTTTCATGTCCTGCTCAACATCCCTTCTCAGGAGTTTCATTGAGAGGAAAATCGGTGCGGCATAGGTCCTGTTCCTAATCCTAGCCTCCATCGGGAAAAAATTGGTCCTCGGGCTTCCATCTGCCTCAATAATCCTTGGCTTCAAAAGCTCAAGCTTGTCAAGTTCAATCTTAACTTCCTCAATTTTAGGGGCAATAGTCTTGTTCTCATCCACAATCTCGTGGAGCTTTTTATCGACAAACTGGTTGAATGAGTCTATTTCCATCTGGGCGAAATTCCTGTTATGGAAATATGATTTTATCAGCGTCCATCCTTCCAATGTCTCACCTATTCAACAATCCTAAAGAAAACAGTTTTCCCTGCGGTAAGGCTGCCCCTTGAAATTCTAATTATGTCCCCTCTCTTTGCCCCAATATCCTCAAGAACAGGGTCTGTCCTGGAAATCTGCGGGAGTTGTTCCCTGCTGACACCGAATCTTTCCAGTACCTCATTAATGCTTTCCTCAGGCACAATTTCGTGCTTAGGAATCAAAACATGGTCTGATATTTTTTCTAGGGCCAAATGGGATCTTTCCTCGAAATTGGGGGTTATATCGGGCTTGTACATGGAGGAGTCTAATTCACGCAAAAAACGCAATGAATTCAGAACTTTTAACCATCCACCCGAAAAATCGCCAAAAATATATCTACTTAGGCGTTTGTTAAGTAATAGGATATAGAAAGGAATATAAAGATTACTTTAAGCGGCTGATTTTGGCTGAAATCAAATTCCTAATCTTATTTATGGTGAAATCGTAAATCAAACTTTAAATTAAGAATGGTTTAGCATATTATTGATGATTCTGCAAATTCCTGGCCTTGAGGGTTTCTTCTCAGGGGTTTATTTTGGCTCGAGCATTGAGCAGTATGTACTCTTCTTTATTACACTAATTGCTTTCGTAATTGCCGGAAAAATAGTTTATTTCTTCATAAAGAAAATTGGGGGAAAGATTGCCTCAAGAACTAAATCAGAATTCGATGACATGCTTCTCGAAGTTGCGGAAGGGCCGTTCCTGATTCTCTCAGTGGTTATAGGAATGATGATAGGAAGCGCATTCCTCACGATTGCCGATGACGGCATAAGGAATTTCCTGTTTGACATCATAGGCAGCCTGCTGATTCTTGATATTGCATGGTTTATGATAAAAATTGTCGACGGGATTATAACCCATTTTGTTGTCCCGGTAATTTCAAAAACCAAATCAAAATTGGATGACCAGATTGTTCCAATCGTCAGCAAAATCAGCAAGGCAGGAATCATCATAATTGCGGTTGTTGTGATTTTCAGCAATTTTGGCTATGATGTCACTGCAATGATTGCCGGTTTGGGAATTGGGGGATTGGCAATTGCCTTTGCGGCGCAGGAAACAATTTCAGATATTTTTGGAGGCATAAGCATATTCACAAGCAAGCCATTTTTGGTCGGAGATATAATCAATGTCCATGGAGTCACAGGAACTGTTGAGCAGGTTGGCTTAAGGTTCACAAGGATAAGGGATTTTGATGGCAGACTGATAACAATCCCAAACTCAAAGGTCGCATCAGATGTGATAAAGAATATCTCCTCAGAACCGACAAGAAGGGTCAGCACAAACCTCGGAGTTGTTTACGGCACCACCCCGCAAAAAATTGAGCAGGCAATTAAGATAATAACCGATATTGTAAACAAGCACCCCGATTGCAGGGACGAACCAAGAATAGTTTTCAACGAGTTCAAGGACTTTTCCCTCAATTTGTGGGTCACCTATCACATAACCAATGACAAGAGGAAGTTTTATGTGATGCATGAGATTAATTCCGAAATAAGCAAGCAGTTTGACAAGGCGAAGATTGATTTCGCTTTCCCGACACAAACAATCCATGTGCAGAAATAGGGGCATTCAGTTACTCATTTTTGTTAATCATAACATTTTTAAGTAAGTTCTCCTCCTGTCTCTGTAATGAAAGAGAATAATTTGCCCCTGCTTTTGCTGCTTGCGAAAAGGGCAGGACTTTTTGAGAGCTCTGTCCTTTCAACAGCGGAAATCGCTTCCGCACTTCCCCTCTCCCAGCAATCAGCCTCGCGAAAATTAAGGGAGTTGGAACGAGAGGGGCTGATTGAAAGAAGCGCCTCCCCCCAGGGAACAAAGGTCAGCCTCACCGATAAAGGGAGAAAGGAACTGAAAAAAATGCGTAATGATTTGAACGACCTGTTTTCCAAAAAAGGCGGGAAGAAATTATCCGGGAAAGTTGAATCAGGGATTGGTGAAGGGAGATACTATGTTTCAATGCCAGGCTATATGAAACAGTTCACTGAAAAGATCGGGATTAAAATTTATCCAGGAACCCTGAACCTGAAAATTGATGAAATTAAAATGAAGAAATTTGTTGAGGGGGAAAATTCAACCAACATTAAATCGTTTTCCACCTCGGCAAGAAGCTTTGGCGGAATAGAGGCATTTCCTGTGAGGATCAACAAAACTGTTAAGGGTGCGCTTATTTTTCCGGAAAGGACAACTCACCCCCCGGATATTGCAGAAATTATCGCCCCCTACTATTTGAGGAAGAAACTTTCCCTTAAGGATGGGAGCAAAGTGGAGATTAGTTTTGGGTGATGTGATGAAAAAAATTGGTATTGCCGACACAATGTTCGCGAGAGCAGATATGGGTTCACTTGCGGAAAAAACAATTAAGGAAAACCACGACGGAATTAAGGTGATTCGTTACACAGTTCCCGGAATTAAGGACCTGCCCCTTGCATCAAAGAAACTTTTTGATTCGGGCTGTGATTTAGTGATTGCTTTGGGGATGCCCGGGGGAAAGGAGATTGACAAGATGTGCGCGCACGAGGCATCAACAGGACTGATTAATGCACAGCTGCAGGGGGGAAAGCACATTGTTGAGGTTTTTGTGCATGAAAGTGAAACCGAAAATGATTTGGAACTGGCCGCAATTATGAAGGGCCGAACAGTAAGACATTCCCTGAATGCGATTGATTTACTCTTCCATCCTGAAAACCTGACAAAGAGGGCGGGAACAGGGCAGAGGCAGGGGGGAAAGAATGCGGAGGCGCTTACATTATAATATTAATAAATAAATGAAATAAAAAAGGAGGAATAAAATGAAACTAGGATTTGTTGTAAGTGAATTCAACTATGACATAACGCAGATGATGCTGCAAAGGGCAAAGGAACACGCATCCTTTTTGGGGGCGGATGTTTCAAAGGTCATTTCGGTGCCTGGGGCATTTGATATGCCGCTTGCGGTAAAAAGCCTTCTTGGCGAAAAGGAAATTGACGGCGTCGTCACTTTGGGGGCCGTAATTGAGGGGGAAACCTCCCACGATGAACTGGTCGTGCAGCACGCGGCAAGAAAAATAATGGATTTGGCCGTTGAATTCCAGAAGCCGGTTGGTTTGGGGATAACTGGCCCGGGCGTAAGCAGGCTGCAGGCCTCGAACAGAATTGACGGATATGCGAGAAGAAGCGTTGAAGCAGTAGTAAAGATGTCAAAAAGGCTGAAGTAAGGCAATACTCAGGCATTATATAAGGGGGATTAGCCCATACAAAAACAATAAATATGGTTTGTATCAATTGAATGCTGATGAGAATCCTCTTCATAGTAAACGAAAAGCCTGACAGCGGCATCTACACCTCTGCAAAGACTCTTGCAGATGCATTGTCAGAACAGGGCATTGAAATAGATTTCGACAAAGCTGCCCATAAAAGATATGACCTCATACACATTCACAACGCAATGCCAAATAACTTCCTTAGGGTTAAGCTAAAATTCCCATTTACTCCGATTGTGGCAAGCACAACAATGACTGAAAGGGAACTTTCGGGGCTTATCCCGTCATTTCTCCTCCCCTTGGCAAAAATTTATCTCAGGATTTTCTACGGTTTCTGCAGAGCAATACTTGCGAATAATCCTGCGCTCTCCCGTGATCTCAAACAGTCGTTTCCAGGCAGGGTTTTTTTCACCCCGAACTTCGTGGACCGGAAAAGGTTCTCATTCAGCAAGGAACTTGCGGATAACTGGAAAAATAAATGGGGGCTAAAAAAGAAAATAATACTCTGTGTCGCAAGCATTCAGAAAAGAAAGGGAATATTTGATTTCCTTGAGCTCGCAAAAAGCCTTCCGGAATACCAATTTGTCTGGGTCGGCGGAATTCCCGATGTTCCGACCCTTGAAAGGAGGGATGAGATTAAAAAAATCTACAAGGAGAATAAGGACATTACTTTCACGGGTGTGCTGAATGGCGATGATCTTATTGGCGCATTCTCGGCAGCCGATCTTTTCTTATTTGCCTCACACTCTGAAACATTTGGTTTGGTGATTGTGGAGGCCGCATCAACCGGCCTGCCTGTCATTGCAAGGGATCTTGAGGTTTATGAGAACTTCAAGGAATTTATAATCGTTTTCAAAGATCTGGATGACGCAAGGGCAAAGGTGAGGGAAATACTTAACAACCGCGAGGAATCTGAAAAATGGAAAAAACTCTCACTTGAAAAGTCTGTTTCTTTCGGGGTAAAGGAAAATGCGCAAAAGGTTAAAGAGGTTTACCAAAGAATAATTAAGCAGGAACGGGGCGATAATTGATGGCAAAAATACTTTTTACGGTTTGTGGAATAGGATATGGCCATGGCAGCCGTTCAACAATTCTGATAAAGGAACTCAGAAAGAGGCATGATGTAAAGGTGATATCCTATGGCGATGGGCTCTATTTTCTGAGTACCCAGTTTCAGGATGTCCTGGAAATGAAGGGCTTCAGGATATTCTATGCCGGAAATAAAATAGACAAGATTTTCACGTTTATTTTCAATATTTTCTATCTCCCATTCATGGCAATCAGCAATTTCCTGATATTTAGGAAACTTATTGGTTCCTTCAAGCCGGATGTTATAATCACCGATTTCGACATCAACGGACTTTATGCGGCAAAGATTTTTGGGGTTCCCTCAATGCTTGTAAGCAATATGCATATGCTGAAATATCTGAAGACCCCGGTGAATCTTTGGGAGTGGATAGAGTATAAGTTCACTGATGAGATTATGATTTATTTTTTCACAAATCCCGACCACAGTTTCATTACATCAATCTACACTTTGGACCGTAAACAAGACTCTGTGGAATTTTTCGGGCCTGTTGTTGATGAAAATATAATGAATGCAAAGTCGGCAAAAGTAAAGAAGGATTATGTTGTGGTTTACATGTCGCCGGTTAATTTCCATATTTTCAAACCCATACTGAAAAAAATACCTGAGATGAATTTTAAGGTTTATGGGCAAAAATATAGCCGCAAGGATGGCAATCTGGATATAAAGGAATTCTCGAGGGAGAAATGGGTTGAAGATTTGACAAACTGTTCCGCTCTCATCTGCCATGGCGGCATGATAACCCTGAGTGAGGCAATAGTTCTGAAGAAACCCTGCTATGTTTTTGCCTCAAAGAACTGGTTTGAGAGATACCATAACGGCATAATGGTGAAGAAGCAGGGCTTTGGAACAATCAATGAAAATCCCACCGAGGAAGAAGTGAGGGGGTTTATTGCAAAGATTCCGGAATACAAGAAAAAGCTTGCAAAGAGAAACATGAAACCGGCCAACAAGGAATTGATTGCAAGGCTTGAGCAGATGATAAATAAGATTAAGAAATAATTCATTTCTATTTCAGGGGCCTTCCCCATCATCTTCATCATCAGAACAATCTGCCGGGCAGTAATTGGCCGAATCCGGATTTTCCTCGCCACTCTCGCATTTTGCGTTTCCACAGGGCAATTCCTCCGCACAACCCGCAATAACAACAAGCAGCATTAGTACAATCAGGATTACAAACAGTTCCTTCATCATCCCAAAGTTAAGGTGGGTTTTATTTAAATCTGTTTCGCGGCAAGCTTTGCCTTCTTAACCAGCAATCTTCCGCTTAATTCATTCCCCATCTTCTTCTCAACATCAACAAGCTCAATTCTATTTTTGAATATCGGTGCATCCAAAACCAAGGTCTCAAACTCCCCACCCTCCCCTGCAGGGTTAAAGCCCTCTCTTTTCGCCAGTTTAATCAGATTATCAACCTCTTTTTCATCAAGTCTTTTTCCCAGCCATTCTTCACCCAAACCTTTTGAGGCAACGGCAGTTATCACAAATTCATAACCCTCCCTTACAAGTTCCCGCATCAGATTCTCCTGATTCTTGTGCCAGAGCGGGGCATAAATTTTCAGCCCGGATTTTGTCGCTATGGCCTCAATTCTTGTTCTTTGGTAATTGGAAAAAATGGCGCCTGTTACAATCCCGTCCAGATTGAATTTTCCCTTTGCCTTTTCCACAGCCTTTTTCAAATCATCAAGCTCCTTCTCCTTTTCCCCGTCACTTTCTGCCAAAATAAGTGGAATTCCCATTGCCTCTGCTTGCATCTCAACAAGCTCTATTGCAGGGGTATGGAACATGAAGGAATCAGGATTCCTGCTTTTAACGGAAATTATGCATTCGATTGAGTAATTATGTTTCTGCATAAGGTGCATGGCATAAATGCTGTCCTTTCCCCCGCTTACCAATGCCCCTAATCTAAAGATCTTTCGTTTGAACAAAGAATCCAAATAATATGATTTCGAACCAAATCCCCTTTCCTTGGAAAGTTTCGAAAGTGCCTTATCAATCTTGCTCCCATACTGTGCGGCGGTCTTTTTCCTCCAGGCAAATTCCCTTTCCATTCCCATCTCATCTGCCAGCTCCCTTAGGATTAATTTTCTAATCCCATCCTTCATTTTAAATTTCCCGGGAATTTTGAGCGAATATTTAACAAACTCAGTATCCAAATATGGTAGCCTTAGTTCAACAGAATTTGCCATTGTTACAATATCGTCCCTGTACAAATCAACAGAATGGATTCTTCTCATGTATGAAATGCAGTCCTTGTTAATCTCGCCCCCCTCAATAACCCTGCTGTAACCTGCAAACAAATCATCGCTGCCAATTCCGGAGAAAATCACCTTCACCCCGTCTTTTTTCGCCTGCCTTGCGGCAAGATACAGGGTAAGCCCGACCCCGATAGTGACAACATTGCTGCTCTCCACAAGATTCACAATTTTAGGGAGCAGTGCCTCAACCTCCTTAAGTGAAACCCTCACACTTTTCAGGTTCAGGTCCATCTCTTTTGCCGCCCTCTCTGCAAAATCCAGGTCTTTTGCCTTTTCCAGGCCATCCTCCTCAAGTGCCGCAGTATAGCAGACAAAATCAACATCCATTTCCTTGAGGACCAGCGCCAGCAATGAGGAATCAACCCCGCCGGAGAAAAGCAAACCCATCTTTTTTCCCGCAATTCTTTTTTTCATCGCAGCTGTAAGTAGTTCCCTTAAATTTTCCTTAATTTTCTCCTTTTCAGCTTTAATTTCAGGAGTTACTGAAAAGAACTCCCTGTCAATGAATTCAATTCCCCCATTCTCCAAATCGTAAATTGCAATCTGCCTTGGCTCGAGTTCAAGTGGCATAGAGAAACCCATTTCCCACAATGCCTTCCGTTCAGAGGCAAATGCAAATCCATTTTCTGTCGAAATCCACAGAGGCTTTACCCCCAATAAGTCCCTTGCAACAAAAACCCGTTTCCCGTCGCAGTATGCAAAGGCATAAACCCCGTCCAGTTCATCCAGAATTTTTTCTAACCTCCCCGGACCTTTTTTTTCAATAAATCTCAGCAGCAATTCAGAATCATTCGATGCCTCAATCCCGTATTTTTCCGCCAGATTTTTCCAATTGTAAATTTCAGAATTGGCGGCGAGAATTCCTTTGCCCTTAAGCGGCTGTTTTACCTTCCCCACAACCGAATGCAGCCTGTGGCCTATGAAAGAGCCTTCCCCGCACTTCTCAATGCCCTTTCCGTCAGTTCCCCTTGCCTTAAGAAGCTCAAGGCCCCTTTCCACCAGTTTCTCGGATTCAGGATTTTTGAATACGCCAATAATTCCGCACATTAACGAATTTTGCTGGGAAAACCATAAAAATTAGTTTTTTATTCAGTTTGCCCCCAAAATAATGGGGGTGCTCAATCTATGGGTAAGGAGTTAGTCGGAAAAATTGCGCATTATTACGATAAGATAGGCGTTGCCGTAATTGAACTCTCAGGCGACCTGAAAGACGGGGATAAAATAAGCATTGAAAAGGAAGGAGCCGTTCTGGATCTGGTGGTTGGAAGCATGCAGATAGAGCATGACAAAGTCACCGAAGCAAAGGCAGGCCAGGCAATTGGAATGAAAGTTAGCCAGATGGTTAAAGAGAATTCAGAAGTTTTCAAAGTAACTGAATAGCATCAGGCCTTGAATTTTAGATTATTTCTTCCCGATGAATGGGATTTTCAGGTTTTTGAATAAAATTCTTTTTATAATCCACAGCACGAGAAGTATTGCCGCAACGATTGCCAGGAACGGTATAAAGAAACCAATAATTCCGCTTATCAGCAGTATTGAGAATCCCATTGCCCCGATTAGTGTGTTTACCGCCTGATTGATTGGAACAATCAATGACTGGTCGACTATTGGTGCCTCTTCATAAAGCGTGATATTGAGGGTCGCCCTTTCAACCTGTCTCTCAAGGAATTTCATCCTTGCTGTTGCAGAATCAATTTTAGTCTGCACCCTGTTGATTTCACTTTCAATCTGTATAATTTCCTCAACATTATTTGCCTTGTCATAAATCGCAAGCAGCCTTGTTTTCTGGGCATTCAGATTTTTGATTTCCGCATCCAAATCAATGTACTCAAAAGTAACGTCCTCTGAATTGGTTGAAAGGCTCTTTAAGGTTCCCACCGCCTTAAGGCCATTTGCAATCTCCTCAAATTTGGAGGGGGGAATTTTCACCTCAATACTGTAACTCTTTCTGCTTTCGGTTTCCCTGTAACTTAAATTTTCCACAGTTCCGCTGTTCTGCGCAATAAGATCCTTTAGTTTCTGCAGCCCTTCATCCAGATTCCCAAGTCCTGTCTCAATTTCTGCAGTTCCTTTCTTTATTGTAATTTTCTCCCCTGTGGCAATCATGTCCGGGATGGATTTATTGGGACTGGGTGCCCTTTCAGCGGCATAAAGCACATCCCCGCCGTAATTGCCCCCGTCATAATAGTCGCCATCGTTGCTCATGGAACCAAGGCAGCCGCTCATAAGCAGGGCTAGGGAAATCAAAATAATTGGTATGAAATTTTTATCATTCATTATCCAAGTATTAGCTTAAACTGATATAAATAATTATTGTTTTAGGCAGCTTGCCCCTATTTATGAAAAATTCACTTGAATCCGGGCAAACTTTATATATGAGTTAGGGCATTAATTAAGAAGTGTCTTCGATATGTCTCTCGATAATATAATTCGTTCTGCAAAAGCTAATGGTGTGAAAAAGCCCATTACTACTCAAGTAGTCCAGCAAATGGAAAGTTCTGGAAAGTTTATTGATGCAACTGTCGGGAAGCAATTCCAGCCGGTGAGAAGGGGCAGGAGCACCTCCATAAATGCAATTGCAAAGGAATTGGGGGCACTGGATCCGGTGAGAATGCCTTCTGATGGCGAATTAAGCTGGGATAAGTGCTCAAATTTGCGAAAATCCGGAACCCAGCCCTTATGCAGCAAATATTATGGTTTCTGTGCGCAGGAAAAGTGCCCGAAAAGGTATATGGACTGCTGATTTTGTAATTTATTTTACCCTAATCCAGCAAATCCATTAATTCTCCGGAAATTATAAGAATCACAAGCGCAACTATTGTTGAAATAATGGTTAGGGTAAGGTCCTCAACCCCAAAAAGATAGTCCGCAATAACCCACAGACCCCGCCAAAAGATAATAATGGCGGCGCCGATTATTACCGCAAAAACAACCTGATGGTGCTCCTTAAGATTTTGAAAGGAATCGTAAATTTTCATGCAATTAGAGAGGTTGTTTCTGGTTAATATTTTTTTCCCTAGGGCAATAACTTGGAAAAAGCCAATATTAATATTTAAGATTCATTATAGTACTTACATGAAAAAATTGCTTTTGGCACTGGCGGCTTTACTTATGCTTATTTCCGGATGCCCTAATGGGGAGTCAGGAAAGTACTTTGAGATTGTTTTGCAGGATCCTGGCTGCGGGGACGGGACCTGCTTGGGTGAACTTTTTGGATGCAGTAACAGGACCTGCTTTGATGAAACCCTCGTACTGGAGGATGGGCTTGTTTTTAAGAAACAAAGATTTTTTGGAGGAGATTATGAAGTTTCATTTTGTGATGTAGACAGTGGTAAACTTTCCGAAATGCTCTCATTCCTCAATGCTAATTTTAAGGACAGTAAGTACCTTGAATGCAACAATTGCTCATCATTCCACCTTTTCTACAACAACGGAAAAGAAACTAAATTTTCCAGCATTCCTGCCGAGGAGGAAGTTTTTGAGCAGGAATTCTATGAAATGGCTAAAACAATCTGTTCAGGAGAAAGGGATGCCGAATTAATTCATATAATCTATGGGGAAAATTTGCAATATTTCGATTACCATATTTTTTCCAATGATTATGTTGTTTTTGAAAAGTTTGGCTTAAGGGACGGGGAGCTGCTGGATTCAAAAGTTTCAAAATTGGACAGGGGAAAATTCAGTGAACTTAAATCCTTAATCCCCCCAGAATTTTCCGCGCCAGGCATACAGGGCAACTGCCCTGCAAATGGTTATTTCTATGGTTATGTCGAGATTCTTGTCGACAGAAAACACAGTTCTTATTTCACCTGCGGGGATGAAACTGCTGCAGGAAAATTATTTCTAGGCCTTATAACGGAGGTTTCCCAATGAAACGAATCCTTGCGTTTATCATTTTGCTCACCCTCCTCTCCTCTGTCAATGCCATTGTAATAATCCCTCCCGTGGTTTATATTGCAACAATTTCAATCCTGGCCCTTGTTCTCAACGCATTCGTTGGCCTCTTTTTCTGGATTGCAATTCAGGGAGTGGCAACAAAAAAACTTTTCGGAAAACCTCTGCATGAAATTCTAAATTTCCTCCTTCCCTCGGCAGGAAAACTTTTGTTTGCGCTGATTCTTACAGTAATCTTTTCACTAATGCTTTCTCCGATAGAAATAAATGAAATAATTCTCACATCAATTATAATTTCAGTAATTTTTGCGGTAGTTCTTTCCCTTTCAAAGTTCAGGGAAATAAGGAATACCGAGCACAAATCAAAAATTATTGCGGGAATTGCACTGTTCTCGGTGGCAGTTCTTGCGGTAAGCCTTCTCTCAATTATGTTTTCAATTGAAATCGTATCTGTTTCAGGCGAGTATGGGGAAGAGGTGCCTTTGGGAGATCTCCTGGATTATCTGCCCATTGCCCCCTCAATGATAAGCGATAAATCAATGGAAATGCCTGCCTCGGCAGGGGATGTTGCTGAGGGAATAGCTCCGGAGGATACTGTGGAAAAGAAGAAGATTATTCGGTCCATATGGCTTGTTCCAGATTCCGGTGCAGACTGCACATTGACAATTGGCGAAAGGGAACTTTCATTCACGCCGGAAAAAAATTGTGTTAAGGGAATTGAATCAGAAATCAAGCGAAGTTATTGCCCGATAGAGGTAACGCCAGCACAAATATATGAAACAGGGCAGATTAAACTCAAGGCCGGCGGAAGCTGCAGCGGGGAGATTTTGGTTTTCATAAACAACTACGGATTTGAGGTTTTAACCGGATGAACGAGGCAATTGAAAAAGAGCTTGCGGAATTTAGCGGAATAAATCCCCTGTTCAAAAAGGATTTAATCGTTCTCGAGAAGAATGAGAATTCAGAATTGGTGGAAAAGGTAAAGCCATGCAACCGCGAATTCTTCCGGAACCTTTTCAACAAAGTTTTCTGGAACACCTATTCCGCAATGGGGGTTGCCTTAGTGCCGTTCAATTCCGAATATATGGTGCTTATTGGAAATGAGATGTTTTTCTGCAGAAACACTGAGCAAAGGTTCCTAAGGAACATAGGCACTGAAAAGAAATTCCGCTATTCGGGCGGGAAAATTGCCGAATACACATCCATTAGTTTTGAAAACCTTATTTTTTTGCTGGCAATGCCCCTGGAATTGATGAGGAATGCAGAAAAGATATCAATTGCGGCATTGAAAGTGAACAATGATTTGATGAAATTTGAGGGGCATTACAAAAAGTCACTTTCTTTTTGGAAAGGGAATCGCACAATCAAAAGCCCTTTAGAGATTTCAGCCCTTGCCCTTGACGGCGCCCTGGAATCAATGCGCTATTCCCTAATCTCCTCCCTTGCATCCTCCCTCAAAATCAAGCTCAGAGATTCCTTTTCCACAAAAAACAATTTTCTGGGCGAAATAATCTCCCAGGCCTCAAAAGATAAGGCCAATCCCGCGCAAAAATATGGCTATTTTTCCCTAAGCCCATATGACATTTCAAAACCATTTCTTGAGGAGAATTCCCCTATAATTCCCCTCCTGCAGAATATTCCCCTGCCTAAGGAGCCGCATTACATATGGAGGGAAAACGCCAAGCTTTGCTGTTCAATGCATCTTTCTGTGCTGAGGAAATGTTTCATAAAACTGGGAAATGATTCAGGCATTGGGGAAAGCATATTTTTCCTCAACCCCTCGGAATTGCCCCTGATTCAGTCAGATTCCAAAAAAGCCAGGCAGATTTGCCTGAACAGGAAAAGGGAATTTGAAAAGAGCTGTGAATTTAATCTTCCCAGAATGATAGCAATTCGGAATGGAAAGCCACTATTTGAGCAGGAAGAAAAACAGGCTGAAATTTCCGGATTAAGCGCCGGCTCAAAACAGTCTGCCACCGGAAAACTCGTTTTTGTGGAAAGCTCCAATGATTTCAGCAAAGTTTCAAAAGGAGATGTAATTTTCTCGCGGAATTTTTCCCCTGAACTTGTTGTGTTTTACTCCAAATGCTCCGCCGTTCTAAGCGAGACCGGGGGAATGCTAGCCCATAGCGCAATAGTTGCAAGGGAACAAAATCTCCCCTGCATTGTCCAGCTAAAAGGGGTAGATTTGCTGAAAGAGGGAATGAGGGTAAAGGTTGACGGGACAAATGGAAAAGCCGCAATAATTAATTAATTCCTCTATTCCCCCCCATTGATTTCCCCAGTTTTTTCCACATGAAATCAAAATATTTCCTGTAGCCATCCGCAATTTTGCTGCTGACAACAGTGAACTGCACAGGCTCCTCGGCCAAATGCCCTGGGCCGACTCCGTAAAAGGTCACAACATGGTCGCCGAAAACATCTATCGCAACAGCAGAGGAATATTCTTTGGGTAAGAATTTGTACTCATTCAGCCTCAAATCCAGAATTTCCGGTGCCATCAATTTAACCTCATAATCATATATGTGCTTGAAGTGAATTCCCTGCTTCACCCTTTCATTGTCAAACTTAGGCACAAAATACTTTAACCTCTCATCCAGCCAAAACGCCTTTGCACCAAGCAAGTAAACCGGCTCATCCTCCTCCAGAATATCCTTTAAATAATTTTTGAATCCCTCTATGCCGCGGTAAATCACTGCCTCCTCTTTTATATGCCTTGCCTTGAACCTTTCCTCAAGCGCAGGCAGTATTGAGTTTACTTTTGCCTCTTTCTCCCTCACAATATCCAGCAATCTGGATGGGTCAATAGCCCTTACAAATTTAGTTCCTGAAATAAATTCCTCAGTAACCAGGCCCTTCTTTATCAGCTTATCCACGGAATCATAAACATTTCTCCTGTGAACATTGGATTCAGTTGAGAGCTTATTCAGTGATGAGGCCCCTATATTCACCAATGTTTCGTAAATCTTTGCCTCATTAGGGCTAAGCCCAATTTCCTCCAAAATCTCCGAATGCATAAGGAAATTTCGGTGAAAAAGCTTATAAACCGTGGTGGTAATTGCCACCACTCATGTTCTTTAAGTTTGATTACGCAGGTAGTTTAGGGGAAAATAAAACCTTTCCTGAGGCGATTTCTAGCCGTTACACACGCTTAGAGGTCCCTCTACCGACAAACAGAGGTGATCATACAATGGCATTCATCAGTGAAATCGAGGGATATGCATTGCTCATTTTCTTTGGAATAGCGATGCTTGGAATAACATATTTTTTCGCAAAAAGAAGCAAAGAAAATGGTGAGGCTGGCTTCCTTGCGGCAGGAAGGAAAATTTCCTGGTTGCTGGGGGCGCCAAGTATTGCAGCCTCATGGATCTGGGCACCTGCATTATTTGTGTCGGTCCAAATAGCCTATGAAATGGGCATTCCAGGGCTTTTCTGGTTTGTTGCCCCCAACATAGCGGCACTTGGAATTTTTATTTTCCTTGCGCCAAAAATAAGGTCCTTGCTCCCTGAAGGGTTCACCCTCCCTGAATGGATTAAGTACAGATTGAAAGATGAGAAGGTTCACAAAATATACCTCTTCCCGTTTTTCCTATACCAATTGATGGCAGTAACAATCCAGTTGTTTGCAGGCGGGAATTTAGTTTCATTGCTTACGGGAATTCCCCTGATTGTTGCAATGCCCCTTCTTGCAATAATCGGACT
>JAFCCJ010000025.1 GCA_017610305.1 Candidatus Iainarchaeum sp. | reverse complement strand
CCTTTTTTTCAAGGACTTTATCCTTCCCCTGGCGCAGTTGAACCGCCTTTCCCCCCATCAAATCAATGCTGGGGATAATCATATGCGCACCCTTATTCCTTCCTTTGCCAGATATTCCTTAACGTCATGTATGCTGTATTTTCCATAGTGAAATACTGATGCTGCAAGTGCGGCATCTGCCTTGCCTTGGCTGAATGCGTCTTTTATGCTTTCAAGATTGCCAGCTCCACCGGAGGCTATTACTGGAATTTTTACTGCTTCGCTTATTATCCTGGTCAATTCAACATCATACCCCTCTTTTGTGCCATCAGCATCCATCGAAGTCAGCAAAATTTCACCAGCCCCGAGCATTTTTGCTTTTTTTGCCCATTCGATTGCGTCGATACCTGTCGGCTCCCTTCCGCCTTTCACATAGACTTCCCATTTTCCATTAGAGATTTTCTTGGCGTCAATAGCAACCACAATGCACTGGCTGCCAAATCTTTGGGCTGCTTTGCTGATTAGCTCTGGATTTTTTACGGCCGACGTATTTATTGAAATCTTGTCTGCCCCTGCTTTTAGCAATGCCTCAATATCCTCAATGTCACTAATTCCACCACCTACGGTAAATGGTATAAAAATGTTTTTGGCCACTTTTTTGACCATCTCGACCATTGTCTTGCGTTTTTCGTGGGATGCAGTTATATCCAGAAATACCAGTTCATCAGCTCCCTCATCAGAGTATTTTTTTCCTAATTTCACTGGATCCCCGGCATCCATAAGATCAACAAAATTTTTTCCTTTAACAACCCTATTATCTTTAACATCCAGACAGGGGATTATTCTTTTAGTCAGCATTTAACCACCTTTTTAAAAAGTCAATGCCGAATTCACCGCTTTTTTCAGGATGGAATTGCACAGCCGTCACATTCTTTGATTTAATTGCACTAACAAATTCTTCCCCCATATAATTTGATTTGGTTGCCACTAATCCTTCATCCGTGAGCATTACATGGTAAGAATTGACAAAATACATATAGCCTCTTTCGAACAGGCCAGGTTTTATGGGGACTGTTTCGTTCCACCCGATCTGTGGGATTTTTCCAGTAGTGAATTTCACGCCTTTTCCCTTGTATATGCTGAGTCCCCTTATTCCAGGGCTCTCTTCACTTTCCTCAAGGAGCAGTTGTAATCCCAAACATATGCCAAGGAACGGTTTTCCATTTTTTATTGCTTCTTGTATGGGCGCTTCTAATTTTTTTTCTCTTAGCTGCTGCATTGCATAGCCAAATGCACCAACCCCCGGAAAAATTATTTTTTGTGCCTCACTTATTTCATTTGGGTTTGATGTTATCTTTGAATCAACCCCTATGAAGTCAAGCGTGTTCTTTACACTGCTAACATTACCTGAACCATAATCTATTATGATTATCAATCCAACATCCCCTCAGATTATCCCTTTGGTGCTCGGCACCTCTTTCAACATATTCTTGTCTTTCGAACAAGCCATTTTCATTGCTTTCCCCAAAGCCTTGAATATAGACTCCACTTTGTGATGGTCGTTCCTCCCAAATGGAATTCTGACCACCACATTTGCTTTTAAGTTAGACGAAAACCCCTGCAAGAAATCTTCTAACAAGTCCGTGTCCAGGCCCCCACAGTATCTGCGCTTGAATTTAGCTTCGTACTGCAGGTATGGCCTTCCACCCAAGTCAACAGCAACAATTGCCAGTGCTTCATCCATCGGATAAACAAAAAATCCGGTTCTGTTTATCCCTTTTTTATCCCCTAAAGCCTTTTCAAATGCCTGACCAAGCACTATGCCAATGTCTTCAACTAAATGATGCTGGTCAACCTCTAAGTCCCCGCTGGCCTCTATTTTGATGTCAAATAAGCCGGTTTTGCCAAAAGTCTGCAGCATGTGATCCAGGAATTTTATTTCCGTATCTGCCCCAACATTCCCTTTTCCGTCAACATTCAATTGTATGCTGATTTTTGTTTCTTTGGTCTGGCGTTTTATTGTGGTTTTTCTCATTTTATAACCCTCTCCAGTTCATTCATGTTTTGAATGATTTTATCTGCACCATTTTCTAAGAAAAGTTTTTTCATATTCCTCTTGTTTTTCTGTAAAATTATGACTGATTTTACTTTTGCCCTATTGGCTGCTTTGGCATCGGCTGTCGTATCACCAACATAAACATATTTTGTGGATGCAAACCTTTTTTTAATGAGATTAAGGCCGTAAGGGGCTGGTTTTTGCTTGCCTGGTGGTATATCTTCCATGCACAATATTTCGGAAAAATACCGGCCTATTCCCTGTTTTTTGATGAAAAATTCCGCTTCTTTTCTAGGCCTTTCTGTTACTATTGCAAGGCAGTGTTTCTCTGCCAGGGCCTCTATTTTGTGTTTTCCTAGAATAAGCCTTTCGTTTTTGATTAAGCCACCAAAATTTTTTCCCAGATAGAATTTCTGGAATTTATTTATCACTCTTTTTAGAGAGACTTTTATCCTCATCTCCTCCAAAATCTTTTTGGTGAGATTCCAGTCATTGTTAATCCCCTTTTCGTTCCTGACAAGATTTATTTCTCTTGCACTTATTTTTTCTCCTGAAAATTTTTCAACTGTTTTTTGTATAGCCAAATCGTAACTTTTGCTCGTATCTGCAATTGTGCCATCAAGATCGAAGGCTATGACAGGTGCTGCAAGAATTTTTTCAATGCTTTGGATAAGTTTCTTAGTAACCTTATTATCCCCGATGCTGATTCTGACGTAATCTTTAAGCATAGGATGCATTTTCATATCCCTTACGAGAATCCCTGCATTTTCGAGTTTTTTCAAAAAAAGTTTTTTAGATGAGTTCAATTTCACGAGCAGGAAGTTAGAATCACTTTTAACATAACTAATCCCCTTCTTTTTGAGAAACTTTTCGAATCTGATCTTGTTCTTCTTAACTTGCCTTACATATTTTTTCATATATCCCTTGTTAGCGAATGCTGTTTCTGCCGCAACCTTTGCGAAATAATTGACTGAGTAGGGTGAACGGACTTTTTGGAGAGTGCTTATAATCCCCTGGCTTGAAATCAAATACCCGATTCTCAGGGAAGCTAATCCAAATGCCTTTGACAAGGTCCTGGTAATTATGAGGTTACCGTATTTTTTTATTAGGGAAACCGCTGTTTTGCCACCGTATTCAAAGTAAGCCTCATCCACTAACACCACGCCTTTCTTTGTTTTTTTGAGTATTTTTTCCAGGTCTTGCGTGTTAATTGATGTCCCTGTCGGATTGTTGGGGCTGCACACTATCACAATCCTGGTTTTTTCCCCGATTGCTTTTAGCGTTTCTTTAGTCGGGAAAGAAAAGTCCTTATTGTACTGCGGTTTTTTTATTTTAGAGCCTGCTATTTGTGCGTAGATTGCAAATAAGGAAAAGCTAGGTTGGGGTATTACTGCCTCCCCATTTTGGGACATAAATGCCTCGAAAACAATTTTTATTGCTTCATCCGAACCATTAGTAGCTAGAATCTGTCCCTCCCTTACCCCCACATATCGCGCTATTTTACTGCTGAATCCGCTATATTCCGGGTAGTAGTTTATTCTCTTAATTGCCTTTTGCAATGATTTGATTACTTTTTTCCCTGGACCCAAGGTTCTTTCATTAAAATCAAGTTTTATTTTGTTTTCCCTTGACTCTAATGGTGGCGAATATTTTACCATATTTTGAATGGATTTCTTTGGCTTCGCATCCAATCTAAAAACCTTTTTTATGGTATTACTTTTTCCAAGTTAAAAACCAGTATGTCTGTAACACCCTTTTTCTTTAACCTTGGTATAAGTTCATTAACTTCACTTTTCTTTACGACTATTTTAACCGAATAGCTTTTTTTATCGTAAAGTTCCGAGACTGTCGGGGATTTCATTGCAGGCAAGCTAGGCAAAATCTTATCAAGTAAATCTCTGGATATGTTCATGTCCATGAATACCCTGTCCCTGGCATTAAAAACCCCTTTAAACATCATAATTATATCTTCAATCTTTTTTTTCTTAAATGGATCCTTCAGTGCCTGCTTGTTGGCAATCATTCTTGTTGAGGACTTAAGCAATTCATTCACTATTTTCAGATTATTGTTTTCCAGCGTCTTTCCACTAGAAATATTATCAATCATCATGTCCGCATCTTCAGGTATGAACACTTCAGTAGCGCCAAATGACTTAATAAAAACATATTCGGAACCCAATCTCTTCAAAAACTTTTTTGTAAGATTTTCGTATTCTGACACCACCCGGATTTTCTTTTTTTTCAGTTTGTTAAAGTTTACTTTCTCCTGTATGGCTGCCACTACGCTAACAGGGTTAAATCCCAGGTCGATTAGTTCCACAACATCAGCTTTTTCCTCGGTAATCCAGTCATGCCCGGTAAAGGCCACATCCTGTGAACCAAGTTCCACAAGCTTTGGGATATTTTGTGGTTTGATAAGCTTAACCTCTATTTGAGGGTCATTAATATATGGCCTGTAACTCCTACCATTTACAACAATATCAAACCCGGCCTCTTTCATGAGTTCATTTACTTTGTCAAAAAGTCGGCCTTTTGGCATGGCAATTTTAATTTTTCCCTTGTTTTTTTCCACCAAAAACCAGTCCCCTAATAAATTATATATTTATTATATTTGCCCTGCAAACCTTTAATTATCTTTTGCACCACCCTTTCTTCTAAAATCAGTCAAATCCGCCCCCAATCCAGTTCACTCAGCTTTTTATATAAGGTAGGAGTTTCTTATTTCAGTGCCTTAATGTCTTCAGATATCAGTGGTCTACTGACCATGGGAAATGGGCTTCTGACCCTTTCTGTTCAGATTTTACTGATTCTTGCGGCTGCAACAATTGTTGCAAAAGTAGTTGATATTTTCTTGGTGAGGTATTTCAAGAAAGTTTCCCAGAAAATAAACATCAATGAAACCCAGTTTGTTGTCTTAAGGAGGCTTGCGGTTCTCCTGGTTTACATTATGGGCATTTTGTTTGCGGCATCGCTTATCCCCGAATTATCAAATTTAGGGGTTTCACTTCTTGCATCAGCTGGAATAATTGCGGTTGTTGTGGGTTTTGCCGCCCAACAGACTTTGTCAAATGTCATTGCCGGGGTTTTTATCGCAATTTACCAGCCTTTCAGGGTTGGTGACAGGCTTTCAATAAAGGATGAATATGGGGAAGTTGAGGACATTACCCTCCGCCACACAGTAATCAAAACCTGGCAGAACAGGAGATTGATAATCCCCAACTCAAAAATGAGTGATGAATATATAATCAATTATTCAATTAAGGACATGAAAATTCTGAGCACTTTGGAGATCGGAATAAGCTATGATGCCGATATCAACAAGGCGAAAAAAATAATGCTTGAGGAAGCCAGAAAACACCCCAATGTTTTAAAGGAGATTAAGGGAAAGGACAATGAATTTCTAAGCAAAGAGCAAATAATTCTGGTTCGCCTGGTTGAATTAACCGATTCTGCCCAAAAACTGCGCCTTTACTATTGGGCGCCTGACCAGTCCACTGCCACAATAACAAATTATGCCTTATTGGAATCAATTAAAAAACAATTTGACAAGTCAGGACTTGAAATCCCCTATCCCTATCACACAATTGTTTACAAAAAGGATTTGGATAAGGGGAAAGGCAGGTAACGCGGGGAGAGGGAGTCGAACCCCCAAGTCCTTGCGGACGCCAGCTTTCGAGGCTGGTGGAATGCCATTATCCGATCCCCGCAACTGCTGTCCCAGTTGACAGGACGGCTCCCCTGTGGGGAACCTTGCTCGGGCTTCACCCTCGCTTTAATTAGAATTAGCGGCTGAATCAATTTATTTGTTTCGCTTCCACCATAATTGAAATAAAGCGATTCCCACGGATAGCTGCTCCTTTTAAATTAGGAAAAGCCAAGATCGGATTCAGGGTTTGCCCTGATTTTCCTTGACCAGCATATATGTGCTGAGAATTGCGGCAATGATATTAACAATCGGAATCAGGAAAAAACCCAATATCCCGATTATTAGGAGGGTCAGAACAAGGGAAATCACCAGGATTATAATATCCAACAGCAGCAATCCCACGAACCTTATAATGAAATCCTTGAAGTTCCCGTTGTAAAGGTAGCCCAGACCAAGGATTCCAAAAAACCCGCCGACAAATTCAAGCACATAGCCTAAATTTTGAGACATAAAATATAAACAGCTTTTGAATATTTAAATCTATTTTTTGAAATGAAAAAGAAAAAAAGAGAAGGGTTCAGAGAACCCTTTAATTATTCTACGGAGTTTCGTTGAATGTTTGTGCAAGTATTGTGTAGGAAATAATGCTCATCAGGTAGGCACTCAGACCGAATCCAATTAAAGTCCCTATGACTGGCACTATATTCAAAAGGGCTGATATAATCCCAACACCTATAGATACTGCGATTATAACAACTAAGGATATTAGGTACTTTACAGTCAATACCTTTTTCAGGATTGCCCCGAATTTGAATGCCGAACCAAAACTTCCTTCCTTTGCATAGAACATCAGCCCCATTGAAGCAAAAATTCCTCCAACAAGAAGCAGAAGTCCGCCTATGGTGAGAAAGAGAATTCCCCCCAATAGGGTTGCAACTAGGTCCGCCCCGTCAATTATTGCGAATATTGCGGCAACGCTTGTAATTCCCAGGACAATGATTCCGGGCAAGGCATAAATCAGTCCGATAACCAAAACCATTATTGATTTAATTATCAGGCCAACTATTTCGCCGCCACTCCACGCCGGCAAGCTGTTGTCATTGTTCAAGGTATTTTGTGCCGCCTTTAGCGCAAAACCCGGTACAAGAACAACAAAAATCCCGGCAATTATTCCGATTAAAAGCGTTTTGAGGTCACCAAATGGCCTCTTTACCGCTCCCATATAATCCACCATGTTTTCATCACCTCTTTTTTTATCATATGATAAAAATATGTATAGAGTAGCAGATTCTGCTATATAAAGGTTTCGAGCAGGGCATTTTTCGGTTTTTAGTTATTTAGGTGGCTGACGAGCTTTTCGGCGATTTTCCTGGCTTTTGCCGCATTTTTTGTTTCCTTTACGATTATCTTTCCGCTTTTGAAAAGGCTTAAACTCTTTCCATCCAGACTCATCATAAGCAGATACGGGCTGACAACGTCCATCATAACATCATTTTTTTTCAAATTCTTTGCAGCCTTCTCCAAATTAAGGGAATGTTTCCTTTTAGGGACAAATTCATAGGCCAGTCTGCTTCTGCAGGGTTTTCCCGTAAAATCACTTAGTTCCAATTACTTCCACCTTTTTCTTCCTTACCGCATCTTTTGCCAGGGCAGCTGCGTCAAATTTCATTTCTTCCTGGCAAATCTGTTCCACCCTTGCCTTGGTTGCGGGCTTATCAGGAACCAGATTGCAGCACATACCTGGCAAAATAGAGAGCTTAAATGATTTATATTTCTTTGCCAAGACCTCAATTTCCAGTTTGTCCATGCCCAGGAGTGGCCGAAGGACAGGGAGGGCATTTACGCCAAATTCTGCCCTTAAATTATGCAGGGTTTGCGAAGCCACCTGGCCCATGCTTTCTCCAGTTAAAAGGGCATCGGCACCAATTTCCTTTGCCACAATTTCAGCGGCCCTGAACATTTCCCTCCTGCAAAGAACGCAGGTGTATTTCCTTTCAACACAATTTAAAATCTCCTTTTGCGTCTCTCCATGAGGAATTATGTATAAGTTAAATTTCCTGTTGAATTCTTCAGAAAGCAATTTCAATATCTGCCTCACCTTTTCCAATGCCCTTCCGTCGCTGAAGGGCATGTTGTCGAAATGGATAAATTCAACTTCTGCCCCCTGCTCCAAAGCAAGTGCAGAGGCTACAGGGCTGTCAATCCCTCCTGAAATAAGTGATAGCACTTTCATAAAAGCAATGAATGTGGGAAAAGCTTTTCAAATGGGCTTATTTGGCGTGATTTGTGCCCTTTAACGGGGAATTATTTGCATTTCGCCATATTTATAGCTTTTGGTTCAATTCTCTCCTAAATGCATTTAAATACCTTATTTCGGACAAAGTAATCCAGTATGTGCGGAATTATCGGCGCGATTTCTGAAAATTCAGTTGAACAGGTGTTCAACGGCCTCAAGCGTTTGGAATATCGGGGCTATGACAGCTATGGAATAGCCATCAGCACAGGGAAAGGAATTGAGGTTATAAAAGAGGTTGGGAAAATCGGCGCCGCAACTACACCAAAACTTTCCTCAGATCTTGCCTTGGGCCACACAAGATGGGCCACCCATGGAAAGGTCACAAAGGAAAATGCTCACCCACATCTTTCAAATGATGGGAAAATTGCGGTCGTGCATAATGGTATAGTTGAAAATTACCAGGAACTGAGAAAGTCCCTTTCCGAGAAAGGGTTCAAATTCAAATCCGAAACTGATTCAGAAATAATCCCTAATTTAATTCAGATTCATATTAAAGAAGGAAATAATTTTTCCGTTGCTGTGCTGAAAGCACTGGGCGAAATTGAGGGGAGCTATGCAATTGTCGCAATTAATTCTGAAAGTGATGAAATGGTCGGCGCAAGGAATGGCTCGCCGCTTGTTGTTGGAATTGGTAACGGTTCCAAATACATTGCTTCAGATGTTCCCGCATTCCTTGAACATACCAACAATGTTGTCTACCTTGATGATTATGAGATGGCTGTTTTGGAAAAAGAGAAAATAAAGTTTTTTGATTTGAAAAAGGGGAATGAAATTGAAAAGAAACCGGTTAAGGTTGAACTAAATATTGAGCAGGCTGAGAAGGGAAATTACGAGCACTTTATGATGAAGGAGGTTGAGGAGCAGAAGTTTACTGTGAAAAAGGCGATTGAGCAAAGCCCTGAGTTGATTGAAAAAGTTGCTGCTAAAATGAACGATGCTTTTGGTGTTTTCTTTGTCGGCTGCGGAACTTCATACCATTCCTGTGTTTCCGCATCCTATGTTTTTGCAAAGGTTGCGAAAAAGCATGTGAATGTTGTTATCGCATCAGAATTTCGTAACTATGAGAATTTCCTCACAGACAAAACACTGGTTGTTGCCGTCTCCCAGAGCGGGGAAACTGCGGATTTGCTGGATGCTGTTAAGTTTGCGAAAAAGCATAAGTGTAGCGTTATCTCAATCGTGAATGTTGTCGGTTCCTCACTCACAAGGCTGAGCGAGGAGACTGTTTACATGAATGCCGGCCCTGAAATTTGTGTACTTTCCACGAAAAGTTACACTTCGCAGATTGCAATACTCCTCCTGCTTGCCTACTCAGTTGCAGGTAAAAACGGGGAGGGGAAGAAACTGGTTGCAGATGCTTCAGAGAAAATTCCAAATTTAATTGAGAATAATCTTGAGCCTTTAAAAAAACTCGCGCAAGAATTAAAATCCGCTAAAGATTTTTTCATAATCGGGAGAGACCTTGCCTATCCCACCGCAATGGAGGCCGCCCTTAAAATAAAGGAAGTTTCATATATTCATGCAGAGGCCTTTCCTGGGGGAGAGTTAAAACACGGAACAATTGCCTTGATTGAGAACAATGTCCCGACAATTGTGGTTTCAACTCCTGAAACAAGGCAGTTGATTTTGGGGAATGCAATGGAAATCAAAAGCAGGGGCGGTTACATTATAGGGATTGATTCAAAGCCAAATGAGTTGTTTGATTTTTTCATTGAGGTGCCTGACTGCGGAAACGCAAACCCAATCAGCATGATAATTCCTGTTCAGATTCTTGCATATTATTTGGCAACCACAAAAGGCCTTGACCCTGACAAACCAAGGAATCTGGCAAAGAGTGTTACTGTGAAGTGATTTTTATGGAAAAGAAACTATTCGGAACTGATGGGATTAGAGGGGTTGCAAATGTGCATCCTATGACTGCAGAAATGGCGGTTCAGATAGGGAAGGCAATTGCAGAGGTTTTTGCAAATGGAAATGGCAAGAAAACAAAAGTAGTTATTGGTAAGGACACCCGCCTTTCAGGCTATATGCTAGAAACTGCCCTTACCTCTGGCCTGGTTTCAATGGGTGCGGATGTTTTATTGGTTGGACCTATGCCAACCCCCGGAGTTGCTCACTTAACCAAATCATTGAATGCTGATGCGGGAATAGTCCTCTCCGCATCCCACAACCCTGCAAATGACAATGGGATTAAAATTTTCGGTGGGGATGGCTACAAACTAAGTGATGATGTTGAACTGAAGATTGAGAAAAAGATTTTGGATGAAAATATTTCATCCGACCATATTCAGGGAGAGCTTATTGGAAAAGCATACAGGGTGAATGAGGCAAAGGGAAGGTATATAGAATATGTTAAGGCCAGTGTCAATAACAAGCCGCTTAATTCCCTTACCGTTGTTCTGGACTGTGCAAATGGTGCCGCCTATTCTGTTGCTCCGAGGATTCTGGAGGAGTTAGGCGTTGACCTTATTGTTTTGGCAAACCAGCCAAATGGCCTTAACATAAATTTCAAATGCGGGGCAACTCGCCCTGAATTGATTCAAAAAACCGTAAAGCAGTATAAGGCGGATATTGGTCTTGCTTTGGACGGCGACGGTGACAGGCTGATTGTTTGCAATGAGAAAGGGGAAATAGTTGATGGTGACCACATTATGGCAATTTGTGCCGCAGAACTCAAGAATAGAAAAGCGCTTGCAAAAGACACTGTTGTTGGAACGCAAATGACCAATATTGGTTTTGACAAGGCGATGGCGAAAAAAGGAATAAAAGTTGTGAAAACAGTAGTCGGGGACAGGTATGTAATTGAGGAGATGAGGAAGAAGGGCTATAGTTTTGGTGGTGAACAGTCAGGTCACATAATTTTCGGAGACCATTCAACAACAGGGGATGGAATAATAACTGCTTTGCAGATTCTGAGGATAATGAAGGAATCCGGGAAGGAACTTTCCGATATTGCCTCCTTTATGAAATCATTCCCCCAGATTTTGGTTAATGTCAGGGTTAAGGAAAAGAAGGATTTTTCCAAGATGAAAGATGTGCAGAAAAAGGTTGTGGAAATTGAAAAAAAACTGAAAAGCAATGGCAGGCTTTTGCTGCGCTACTCCGGAACTGAAAAGCTGGCAAGGATTATGATTGAGGGGAAAGATCAAAAGGAAATTAATTCAATGGCAAAGGGAATTGCAGATGAAATTAGAAAAGAGATAGGTGAGTAAATGTCCGATGTTAAGGAAAAGATAAAGCCGATAGTTGATTTTTTCGATGAAGTTGGAAAAAAGTTGGATGAATGCAAGGAATTTGAATTCTGGAAGTTTATTGATGAATTGGATCAATTGAAAGAAAAGATTCCTGATGAAAGGGTTGGGAAAGTAGAGGAAAATGTTGTTGTAAAGGGAAAACTCTTTTTGGGAAAGAATTCTGTCATAAAATCCGGTACTTATATCGAGGGAGATGTTTACATAGGGGCTGACTGCGTTATTGGTCCAAATGCTTATTTACGCGGAACAACCCTTATTGCTTGCGAGAACCATATCGCAAATTCTGAAATCAAAAATTCAATAATACTTAAAGGCTCCAAAATTCCGCACTTTTCCTATGTTGGCGATTCACTGATCGGAAAGGATGTTAATTTGGGTGCTGGAACCAAAATCGCCAATCTGAGGCATGATGGCGGAAACATTAAGGTTTCTGTGGACGGAAAGAAAGTTGATTCAGGAAGAAGGAAACTGGGGGCATTAATAGGGAACAATTGCAAGCTCGGGATAAACACTTCAGTTAATTGCGGAAAAATAATCGCATCTAATTCAAAAACCGCTCCCGGAGAATTTGTAAAGTAGTTTCAAGCAGCAAGCACTGCCCCGGTTAAGCCATCAATTGTAACTATTCTTTCCCTCTCACCCATTGTGAGATTTGCAATCCAAAGTGGCCTGTAAAGTTCATCAACTTCCTTAACAACAACATTTGCCCATAATTTCTGCAGGAGTTCAATAACATCGTTTTTGTCGAACTCCTCCTTCTCCTTTGCAAGAACCTCTGATTTGACAAAAGGGAGTTTATTCAATGATTGCAGCAAATCAGTCCTTTCATTGGGGGGAAGTTCCAATTCATCTTTAGTTGTGTAGAAAACCTTTCCAGATTTTTTCTCAACCAGTTTTTTCACCAGGTTATGCGAAATTAATTTATTTAAAATTCTTCTCACCCTTCCCTCACCAAGATTGGTTTTATTCATCAGTTCATCCACAAGCAACTGCCGCCTAACCAATTCCTTGAAAACAGCTACCTCCTCTTTCCCCAAACCCATCAGGTTTGATAAGCCCTTAGATTCCTCAAATTTCCCGCTCTTGATATGCAGGAATTCCCCCGTTAGGGAATTGATAAATGCCTCCCTTCTCAAAAACTCGTTCTTGCGGTTGAAAACATCATACCTAACCCGCCAGATTGTCGCATATTTCATCTGAAGATTTGCTATCTCCTCTTCTTCGCCTATAATTCTGAGAAATTTCTTTTTCCTGATTCCGTTCAAAATCTTTTTCGCCTTTTCCTCAGCAATTCTCTGCGGGAGCGCTAGCAGTTCGGTTGTTTCATCCCCCTCGTCTTCTTCCTCGTCCTCATCTTCGTCTTCATCCTCTTCTTCGTCCTCGTCTTCTTCTCCCTCTTCATTCTCCTCGTCTTCGTCCTCTTCATCGTCTTCTCCTTCAGTCAATTCATCAACCAATTCCTCATCATGTTTTGTCCCCGGAATCATAAGGGAATCCTCGCCCACTATAACCTCCTTCTTCTTTAGCAGTTCAGTCACATCGTCAAACGAAACCTTTGATTTGTATTTTCTGTTGAGGGTTTCTACAGCCTGCTCGGCAGTTTTCAAATCAATTTCCCCCTCACTCATAAGGTCCTTGTAAATCATTTCGGTTGCAAGTTTCTTAACTTGTTCATCACTCAAACCCTGTGCCCTCTCTGTTGTTTCCGCATCCCTTCCCTCGTGCTGCGACATCCTTGGCCTGATTTTCATAATAAAAGCCCTGCTTGTTTCTTCTCTTCTGTCTCCGACAAGCGCAACCCCGACAGGAAGGGTTTTGATAAATGTGGCTTTTTTGTATTTTGAGGGAATTATTGTAGGGGTTCTCTTGTGAACGGCCTTAACATCATCATCAAAAACCAGTTTATGTGAAATAAGAACATCAACCTGGCTCAGAACTTTTGTGTTTATTGCCGAGGGTTGCTGTGTTGCAAAAACCAAACTGCACCCAGGCCTCCTTCCCTGCTTCACATATTCGACCAAGGCATTTGTGGCAGGGGTTTTCTCATTTCCCCCCGGAATTAATGTATGTGCCTCATCGATAATTATCCAGGTGGGCGGAATTTCCAATTCAAGCAGCTGTTTCACATCTAGCGACTTGAACTTGTTGGATGCCTCCTTTCTTGTGCTAATTTTCCTTGCAGTCAGCATTCTCCTTGAAAGAATGCCGATAACCAATGCAGTTACATTATCCTCGAGGAATGAAGTATCAAGAATTGTCAACTGCCCCTCCCTCGAAAGTTCACTCAAGGGGGTTCCCTTTTCCGAGAAAATTCCCCAGGTTTTTGCCGCCTCAAACCTGCTTACCAGTGCCCTTATGGAATCCTGCTTATACCCGTGCTCCCGGGAATTCAGTTCTGTATCTGTCTCCAAACACTCAACCATCTCCTCAACAGAATAATTCTTTTTCTTTCCCTTTACTTTTTTGTTGGTATCCATTTGTTTGTAGCCGTCCTCAACCCTCTTTAGCATCCGATCCAGCAATAATCCAGTTACGCCAAACCTGTCAATCCCGAAGGTAAGGCACCAGTCTTCGCCAGTTAGCATTGAAGGGAGCAGCGAAAAACCGGCATCATAAGTGGATTTGGGAACCTCCTTTCTCACGCCATCTGGAACGAAAACTTTCAAATTGTCTAAACCCTGTGGCATTATTCCCCAATCAGTAAGCGTATCCAGCTCTTTCTCCTCCCGGTTAGGAAATTTCATGCTCCAGAAAACACCAATTGGGTCGATAACAACTACCCCGACATTCTTGTTCTTTATTGCCAATTCCTCAGCAACAACACCCAAAACGTAAGATTTTCCTGATCCACGAGCTCCGCAAACAAAAACAACATGTGGATTCAAACTGTCCAAAAAGACATTTTCATCTTTATGTTCATCTTCCCTGACCCTTCCAACATGCAAAGCCGCCTCATAACCGTATTTTTTGTAAATGTTTTTCTTCCTGCCGATAAAAACATTGCCTTTTTCGGCATCTTCCAGAAAATTAAGCGCAACCCCGCTAATGGGCACAACTGTTTTATCAGCCTCACTTGCCATCTTTGATTTTTCAACAATTGTTTCCTTTATTTTTTCCTTGGAGGGCTTTTCCTCTTCAGGTTCCTCATCTTCCCTCTCCTCTTCACCATCATCGGATTCTTCGTCTTCGCCCTCTTCTGATTCTTCATCAGATTCCTCTTCTTCGCCCTTCCCAGTATCTTCCTTGCTTTCTGCTTCCCCGGATTCTTCTTCCTCTTTACTTTTGTCCTCTACTTCCTCATCCTCGTCATCCTCTTCATCCTCTTCCTCGTCTTCGTCAGAATCTTCTTCATCCTCTTCAGATTCCTCTTCTTCCTCTTCACCCTCTTCCTCAGGCTCCTCTTTCTTAGGATTCCCCTTTTTCGGCTTTTTGTCCAATAACTCATCAAATATATCGGAATCGTCGCCCTTTACCTTTTTTACAGTATCATTTTTTGGCATAGCTTAAAACTATAGTTTAAAGGTATATAAAGATATTCGCATTTAGTTTTCTAAAGGGTAAATGGGCCGTTAGCTCAGTCTGGTTAGAGTGCTCCGTTCGCAAACGGCTATCTCCGTTTACACGACCACCCCTGCTTTGTACCCTGTTGGGCACACGCAGGGGTATTGCTCGCCCTGCGGGCTCGCATTAATCGGGGATTGGCTTCGAAAAACGGAGAGGCCGGGGGTTCAAATCCCCCACGGTCCATGCCCCCTGTTATCCGAAAGTAGACGTTCATATCCCTTGCAATCCGAAAGGGTTGGTGGCGGCACCTATAAATAGCAGTTTGGACTTATTTGTGGCTATGAAGAATGCGATTTTTATCACATTAGTGATATTTGTGGCCTTGTTAATCTCCTCCCCCATATGGGCGGAACAGCCTGACATTCCCCTGCCTGGGGGGAAAGAATACTCTGGGTATGGCACCTACCTTCTAGAAATAGGCGATGTGGTTACTATTGATGATTCTAATGGATATATAATTGAATTTAATAGGCTTGCACAACACTCAGGCCGCTATGAAACCTGGGATTGTGCTATTTTACGCATAACTGATCTCGAGGGTAACAAGCTAACGAACGAACAAGGTGTCTTCTATGAAACCTGTGTCTCAGGTCAGTATACTGAATTAGAAGATAGATCTGTAGGATCTTTGCTTTACTTTGGATTGACTGTATTTGTTGAAGATCTCGATGTTGAGAATGAAAAAATAACATTAACCTTTCCGCAAAATAAGCATTACTATGGTGATGGGACATATACTCTTAATGAAGGCGATATAGTTTATTCCGATATGGCGTATGAAATAATATTCAAAAACTTTTCTTGGGTGTATGGAGCAAATAATACAAAAATCGACACTGCTGAAATTATTGTTAAAGACTGGGAAAGCAACACTTTAAGAGAACTAGAATTGAGGAAAGATATTATTCCCACAGATCTTTATGAATTTGGTTTGGTTGTCAATGCGAATAAGATTTATCCTAATATTGGACTAATTGAATTAAGTGTTTCTTCTACCATGACAGTCAATTTCTCCCCGGGGTGGAATTTGGTTTCAGTTCCGTTGTACTATGTTAGAGATTCCCCTACCTTAGATCCATATTTATGTAAAATAGGCAGATGCATACACTTTAATTCAGACCTTTGTCGCAAAGCATGCAGCATCTCAAAAATGACTGTTGAAGGAGATGTTTATGATGCGACCCATATTTGTTACAGGGGATGTGAGGATCCATACTTGGATTCTGAGGTGTTTGGCACAATTGTTTATGAGGATACTTGTAGGGAATGGGATGATCTTGAACCGTTGAAGTTTTTGAGATGGGATCCCGTCAATGGAGAATATTTGGAAAGGGCGTTTCCCTCCCCACCTTACAGTTACTGGTTGAAGGTTGATAAGAAGTGCCATATACCTTTTGGCGGGCACCCTTTGACTATTGAAGGTCAAAAGATGTATACTGGCTGGAATGCAATTGGTGCACCTATGAAATCACTTCAAATTGATGAAATTAAGGGCGATTGTGATATTACTAGTGGTCCATGGAGATATTCTAATGAATTGAATGAATTTGAAAAAATGTCTTCCCTTTCAGCAACTGAAGGTAATTTCATAAAAGTTTCAGGAGATTGTACTCTTGGATGAATGGTAATGAGGGATTATTTATGATTTGTAAAAAAAGTTTGGCAGTTCTGGTTTTGTTGCTATTATTTGCAGCACTATTTTCTGGTTGCATAACTGATGAAGGCAATGGAGAAGGACCGCCGCCAGCACCACCTGGCGATGATGATTCAGATGATCAACCGCCTATTGGAAATGATGGAACACCTGGAGAAGATTTACCTCCGCTACCTCCTGGTTTTTAGGAATTTGGTCCAAATCCTCCAATCCCTATCCCCTGTTATCCGAAAGTAGACGTTGAGATCCCCCACGGTCCAATTAGGTCAGAGGTTAGTGGTTGTTGGTTCCGGGTTCAACAACAACTTATGTATAAGTCCAAATTTTCTGTCAGATACAGACACTCAATTCATCAAGAGCTTAAGCGTTGCAAAGCTTAAGGTCATGCGGAAATGGGTTGGACAATTAGTTGAACAGAGGATAACAAGGAAGAAATTCAAGAAATATGGCAACACCAATAAAGGATTCACTGATGAGGAGCTTGAAAAGTTCTTCAAATACAGCCGTAATGAAGAATTCAAGGAGCAGCTTGCCTTTTCCATGCAGGCTTATCTTGGCCTCCGTATAGGTGAAGTAGTCCAAGTAAAGATATCCGATATTGACCTGGAGAAGCGGACTATCAGGATAGATACAGAGAAATCCAAAACCTGTGATTCCTTACACCTGCACGACAGAATCTATAATTTACTGAAATCACACATCGCCAAGCATGAGAAGGCAATTCAGGCACACAATGGCTATCTACTCTACTCCGATGCTCCCAACTTCAATCGGGAGAACCTTTCAGAGCACTATCTCAGAAAGAAATTCAGAGAAATCTGCAATCGTGCAGGCCTGAATGAATGGTATGGCTATGCCGATGAACAGAGCTCCTCAAGAGTCTTCCCAAGCGGCCGGAAACTCCACAGATTAACAACCCACTCTCTGAGGCACTACTTCGGCACAAAGGTTTATGAATCCACCAAGGACCCAATCCTAACCTCTAAACTAATGAGGCATTCCGAGCTCAGAAGTACGCAGATTTACATCCACACAAACAAGGATAAAATGCAGAAAGGAATCGAGGAGGCGTTTGAAATTAAATCAGGAAACTAATCTAAAGTAATTTTTTTGTAAAACAGAACATAATCTTCATTTAAAATGATTTGTTGACTATTGAATACAATGCAAGAGGACATTATCGAAACGAATTTAGAGCGAAAGGATAAATTAAAGAAAAAGATACTAACTCATCTTCATTTAAAAAGTAAAGATACTTCTGAGAATCCTCACAACTTTACGTTATCTGGAATTAGTGTTGGAATTGCGGGCAATTATGATCTAGATGAAATAGAAACAGCAATAGATCAGTTGAGTGATCCTAACCAAGATAATAAATTAACCCGGTTGAAATTTGAAACCGATGTGTTCGTACCAAAATCCGACCAAACTTTTTACAATAAGTTTAAAAATTATCTTAAGGCTCCAGGCATTGTTTTATTGGGTGTTAGTTTATTAACTATCCTAATTCTTTATGAACCATTTAATTTATTCTCCGGCTCTATAGATCCTGATAGTGCCAAAGGCGGTTTTGTGTTAGGACTTTGGATAATGGCAATATTTGGAAGGTTAATTGGCGATTTTGTATCGGAAAACTATTCAATTTTAGTTGGAAAGATTTCGGAAATAAGTAACATCAAAAAAAAGTCTATTATGGTTATTTCAGGTACAACACTTTTACTTTTTATTATCTTTTTTCTTATTATAATCTTTATGAATAATACACCGATTGAAGAAATTCCTGCTTGGGAACTTGTTGGTGTTTTTGTTGGTGGAATAGCTGTGGGAGCAATAATTGACAGTACACTGTTTGCTAAAACGGGTTAAAATATTGCCTTTTTAATTCAAATTTTTGTTTTTAATTTTTAAACAAAGGTCACTAAAAGTTTTAATAAATCCAAATATTGTTGTTGTGTTATTCTTTGGGCGTCATATTCTTGTTGTACATAAGCTTGCATTAAGATGGATGCTTGATTTATTTCTATTTGAAAATCTTGGAGTTTAGATCTAGTAGCAACGTAGTCTTCTGGTTTTAGAAACTTTCTATTATTGTCAAGAAAGTTAATAAAGTTTGACGTATGTTGGAAAGCTAATTCCGCTTTTGCTGAATAATTAATCATAGCCGCTTGTTTTTCTTGTAGTGTTTGTGACGAACCAAATTGATTAATTATCTTAATAAGCTCATCATAATCTTGCACATATTGATCAGTATAAAATACGAATACTTCTGTAAACTCATCTGCTTATTGTTGAGAAAAATTGTTAGTAGATTGAGTACAGCCACTTATTAGTAAAAGAAAAAGTACTAAAATTACAATAAACTGCAATTTCATAGAACCAAAATATGACAAAAAGATATTTTAAAGGAATCCTGCATCTTAGAAAGCTTTTTAGGTGTTTTTTGATGAGATTATCATATGAAATGGGGATTTTTAGGCATAATTTCAATTATCTTACTTCTATTGCTTAGTGGATGCTCCTCCCCAACTGAAACGCAAGAACATTATGCTACTGGAGGCTATGTCTGTCAAGATGGTTCTCCTGTAACGAGTCTCTCCGATTGCACCAAAGAGAATTCTGAACCAGAAGAAAGCGTGTTTGAACCTAATGAAGAAACTATTGTCGAGTCTGAACAAGAAATATTTGATTGTGGTTTGTTGGATTGCGGAGTAACAGAAACTGAGTGTGATGGTACTACTAAATTTATTCAAAGGCCCAGTTGCAATGAAAAGAAAGGTTGTTTTGTAACAGATGCTTTTGAATTGGATAGTATTGAATGCGGTTATAAAGATCCGAGTGTTCCACGTGAATTGGGCGAATCAATTAAATTTGATGAAGAGCAAGTTACTGTTGTTTCTGCTGATTTCATGAACAGTTATAATTGGAAAAGCATGGATAACACTGAATTTCCTGACGAAGGAA
>JAFCCJ010000024.1 GCA_017610305.1 Candidatus Iainarchaeum sp. | reverse complement strand
TTCTTCCCCCGATCTCTCAGATATGGGAAGTCAAATGAATCGCCATTGTAAGTGACAACAATATCAATGCCTTTTTCCTCAAACCAGCTCAGTAATTCCTGAACCATTTCCTTTTCAGACTTTAAAACCTTCACTTCTTTCCCTGAAACTTTTTTGTATGTAAGTGCCCCAGCTTTGCCGGATTTTGCAACAGCGGCCATCAATATAGGGTCCTTTTCAGGATTGCTGAACCTCCCAGGGGAATAGGTTTCCAGGTCAAAGGCACCGATAGACATCTCGCCAATAACCCCCTTTTTCAAATCAATATTCTTAATCGATTTTACCTCATGCCCATCCAGTTCCAATTCAACCCAGTTCATGGGCTCAATTCCCCTGTCGATGAGAAAGCGTTTGGTGAATGGGATGTCATGCTCCCTTTTCCCAATCACCCCCTCAAGCCCAGTTATCTCCCCCCTTGCCTGCACCAACTGATGGGTGTTGCTAAAATAAATTTTCACGACCTCTGGCGCATTCTTCCTTTTCACCATTTCTGTTTTTAGGGGCTTAAATCCATCCTCCCCAAACTCATGCCCTGCAAGTTCTTCCGACCTTTTCTTCGCGTCATCAACAATCACATAGAAATATGGCTTGAAGTTTTTCTCAGTAAAAACTTCTAACTCATTCTTGGTTTTCACATAAAGCAGCAGGGAAATTTCCTTTCTCTCATCAACAGAATAGCTTACATCCAGCAGAATTCCCCTAATTTTGGCAAAAACCATAGATATGTTTTTAAGCAACAACATCTATTTTAATTAAAGTGATATTGATGCCGCACGGTAAACCAACATCCAAGGCAGGGGTAATCCTTTCGAAACTGCAGCATGATGTAAGGGCCCTGAATTCATCAATAATGATAATCTCCCAAAAAATGAAATATTTAGTAAGAAATGAGAAGGTTCTGGGGAGAAATCTTCTTGTGCTGAACAAAAGGATAAAGGGGTTTGAGGGCGGAAATGCTTCTGGTGTCGGGGGAGAAGCAGCCACAGGGGAAGTTGCGGCCAAACTTGAGGAATTGAGTTCACAGCTTTCAAGGAATTCTGCGGCAATAGAGGATCTTAGGTCATCAGTTGCCGAGATTCAGTCCATCTATGCAAAATCTGAGGATGTAAAGGAAATGAAATTTGTCATTGACTCCATAAACCCGCTTGAGTTTGTAACCTATAAGGATGTTGAGGAATTGGTGGACCAGAAAATTAGGGGAAAAACGTCAAAGGCAAAATCATAGTGAATTTATTTTTACAACTGCTTCTCCGAACAGGCACTAAGGCCAGGCCTTAACAAAACCCTGTAACCCTTTCTTTGCTTAAGCTGAACACTGGCTTCATTCCCGCCCACAATATTTATTCTCGATTCCCCAATCTTTGTAACATCCGGGAGCAGGTCAATGGTGCTTTCAGTATCCAGCGCAAATGCAATTCCATATTTGTTCAGTTCCGCAAGCAATGCGGAAAATTGCTTTGCATAAATATTTGGGTTGTCTTTTGGAATTATCTCCCCCGCATTTGAAAGTATAACCACAAGCTTTACATTTCTTGTTGCCCCCTTCTTTTTTCTTTCCTGCATCAGGCCATTAAGGATGTTGTGAATCACAATAAGCGAGGACCGTAAATCATAATCTTCGAGATGGATTATTCCTGAGCGGCCAATTCCCTTTGAGGGCTTTTTGGAGAGCCCCTCCAAATCATTTTTGCCCTCAAACAGGTTTGGGTAGGCTGAGCCCATAAGTGAAATAACCCTTGCCGCCTTGAATATTTCAAAAGAGGTGGCATTGTCTTTGGGCTTGGTTTTCCTCATCTTTGATGCCAGTTCTGTCATGCCCTTGCTTGGCTCGCTTTTCATTGAATTGATAATTAATTTGCTTATGTTGTTGTCCCCTATTCCAAAAACATCTATCAGCCCCTCAGGGCTGAGAAATTCCATGTCCCCAAAAATTTGCTTTGAGAGATAATAATGTTTCACAGGAAAGCCCATCGGGTCTGCCTCAACCTGGTATTTTTGCAGTTCGGCAAGCTCCTTTGATGATTCCCCTAACCCTGAGAACTTGTCACCTTTCTCAAAAATAACAACCGGAATTCCCGAGAGCAGGGAACCCTCCGCAAGAATGTGCAGGAAATGGCCCCTTTCTGGCGCACTCCCGCCGCTTACAATTGTCTTTGTGAAAAGTCCTATCGGCTCAACAACCTTGTTTTTCTCCTTTGTAAGGCCAAGCATTATTTCCCCCTTTCCCAGTGCGGAGGCCTCAGTGCTGCTTCCGGTGGCATGGGCCGCGGTGGTAACAATCGGTATGAGAAGTGGCTGGGCAAAGAATGAATTCCTTATCTCTGCATCAGCGCTTTTAAGGTCCTGGAGCGTTAAATCATATGCCTTTGAAACATCCTTTATCATTTTGGATGTGGTTGAAATGCTTTTTAGCTGGGAATCAACCTCCTTTACAAATCCACTTTCCTCATATTTCACATAGGAAGGCCCCCCGCCCAAAAGGAAAAATTTAACGGTCTGCTCCTTATCATGCTTTGCTATTACAATAACCTCTCTTGGGAGGGTTTCAACAAAATTCTCGGTTTCGCCCATTGCGGCAAAAACCTTGAATATCTCGACAACAGCCCCCTTGTAAGTTTCCCCTTCCTTGTCCCATATAAGCACAAGAAGGACATTATCCGGATTGGAGTAAATATCGACCTCATGGTCCATAAAGTTCCCGAAAAACAGCTTATTCCACGGTCCCTCTCCAATCTTAAACAGTTCAGGCATTAAACCACCAAATTCAGCATAAAGATATAGGCAATTGAGTATTTATTGCTTTTCCTTTGGCGGCATAATTCCGAAAAACAGGCCCCCGCAAAAGTTTATATTTGGGTTTGGGTTAATATATAGGAAGTTTAAGAGGCGTTTATATGGTGAATAAAGAAGTGGTTCTTTCAACAGTAAAGAAAATGTATGAATCCGGAATTGACGATGAGACCGTGAAATCCACCCTCAGGGATATTGGGCTGGAGGATGGGGAAATGCAGTCCATAATGAATGAGGCAAAGGGAGGAATTCCAGCTGAGGCAGAAACCGCCCCTGAACCTGCACCGGAAGCCAGTGCCGGGGAAGTGCATGCCTCGACAGAGGAAATCAAGCAGCAGATTGAGGGGATGAAAGAGGACAATGATTTGGCCCAGACAACGGCCCAAAATCAGATGGATGAGCACAGCCAGAAGGTTGACGAGGTCCATAAGAAGGTTGATGACCTTCACACCAAAATTGATTCCTCCGCCCCAAGCGACCTTTCGCAAGGGATCCGGCAAATGGACCGGAAACTGAATACCCTTGAGGCGGATTTGGGCGAGGTTAAGGCAAACACCTCTGCATTAAAATCAATCCTGCAAAAGATTCTCGAAACAAACCGGAAAATTCTTCTGGGAAAGAAATAGCAAATTAAATATTTCAACTAATCAAATAACTTTTTTACAGTATCAATAAATTTCTCTGAGCCTTCCCCCACAGCATCAAAAATTTCCTTATCAATAAATTTCTTTTTCTTCCTGTCCTTTGTGTCCATCTCTTCCGCAATTTTTTCCGATGCCTTTTTGTAAATCTCCTTTATCTCCTTGGGGGCAGGGTATTGCCCCTTGGCATTTTTCAAATCCTCAACTTCCCTGTCAATGTCCTCCCCCACAACCTTCCCAATGGTCACTGCAGCATTTTTTGTCTTATAGCCCACCAAACCAAGAAGGTAAATCAGCAGGACAAATGCGAGGAAAAATCCCAGCCACATAACATCAAAATGAATGGACAGGAAAATAAGAACCAAAAGCAGGAGAAACAGCCCTAATTTCATTTTACATTCCGCCAAGGAGGTTTCCATAGCCGCCTGCATCAGGGGAATAGTATTCAGGCTGCTCCGGCTTCTTGCCCATCCCTATAAGCAGGAAGAGCACAATTAGCCCAAATATCAGCGGTATGAACAAATCCTGCATGCTGAAACTCTCGCTCAAAAAATAAATGGCGCCCATGGCTATTGCAAACACAACAATAGTCCCTGCCGAGCGGGTGGAAAGGACCATTATAATGAGTATTCCTCCGGCAATCCAGCTATAGCCCGCGCTCCATATTATAAGGAGCAAAAGTATGGCAAATAGGAAAATAATTGTCTCCACACAATCACTTCAATGCAGGTGGTCTCCCCCGCCAAAGGGGTTCAATTTAGAAAAAACTTCTGAGCCAAATGTCGCAAGAACAACCAAAATTACCGCCAGCCAGATGAGCTCAGGAAAGGACACAAATGTAAGGAAAACAACAATCAGCGCAAAAATTATGGCAAGTTTTGCCGAGCCCAATGCCTGCTTTGCCCAGCTGAAAATCCACACAAAAATAAACAAAGTAAGTACTATCTGAATGTTAAGGAACAGGTCACTAAGTAGTATTCCCAGCATTCCATTCACCTATGAAATTAAGCCCTCGCATTCTATATATCCTTTTTGGTTGGTCATATCTATCCCTTCCTCATGCTTGTGCCTATGCCCCAAATAATTACTGAAAGGAACTGCACCCCTAAAAGCATCTGAAAAACCCATAATGACGCGAAAATATAGGTGTATTTGAAAACCATGAAATAAATTAGAATTGCGCTAAGTATCAGTGTTAAGGGCCCATCACCCATATATGCCCTGACTATTGAATAAAGCATAAAAATCATCATTATCTGGAAAAGGATCTGTATTGGCGGGAAAAGCACCATTAGTATAGGTGGAAGCAGGGCGATAACTATAAATGCCCCGACAATAAGGAATATAACATTTCCGCGTTCATCCATAAATCATCATCTGCCCCCAAAAACCCTTTTCTGCGCCGGCCCCTGCCTTGCTCTTTGGGAGGCCATCCTTTTTGCAACATCTGCACCGCTGCTAACAGGGGATTCGTCGCCCCCTCCAGCTGTTTGCCCCCCTCCCACAAAGAAGTAATCAATCATGATTCCCGCAATGCCAAATGTCAGGAGCATATATAGGAGATAAATTCCACCCAAAATGGGCCAGAGGCCGCTGAAGAAAATGAAAAAGGCAAATGCTCCCACTATTATAATCGCCAGGAAATTGTTTCCCAAATGGTTTTTTGCAAAGCTGTAAATGGACATTAAAACAAAAAGCTTCAGAATTAGATTGAAGTCATTGAAAAGTTCGAAAATTCCATCAAGGAACAATGGGAACAATAAATCACCTAATCAAAGCCTATGCAGCTTTCCCCTGCAACCAATTCTTCAGTTAAGTTATGTATACTTCTCTGGCTTCCCTGCTGCAGATACACGTCCTGCGGGTTCCACCAAAAGGTTGTTTTATTTCCTGAATTGGTTGCGCAAAGCTGTCCCGCCCCAACCAAATCAAACACATCCTGTATGGAATTAATGGTATCACTTCCATTGTATGCCATTGTGCTGATTCCATTTAGTGCAACAGAATCCCCTGTTTCATCAGGGGTGAGGAATTCCATTTGGTCCAAAGGCTGGGTTGCCTGTAGCAATGAATCCTCGTCTGGCGAAGTGTAAAAGATTGTCCTTAGATATACATCGCCGGCATAATTCATATTGGTCCAGTCCACACCATAAATCGTTGTCCAGAACTGCAGCCTATCCTTATCTGTTGCCGCCCTGTCCGGCTTCTCATCAAATGCCTCATAAACCGGAACTCCGCTGAAATCAAGGCAGCTCCCTGCCCCGCTCCAGTATGTGAGAGTTCCTCCCACCTCAACAGGGGCATCGTTTATGCTTGCACCATAAAACACCGAAAGCGGTTCATCGGTTATTTCACTGCTTGCTTTAAGCATCACAGGGGTTGCAAGTGATGGGGAAAAGGTCAATTCCTTAACCCCGCCTGACTTGTTTTCTATGGCCAAAACCTCACCCCTTGTTCCAAGTGCGGAATTGAGATTATATATGCTGTCCTCAATCTCAACCTTAACAGTGGCCACAGGATTTGAGCCTGTGTCAGGGAAAGTGTTCAATGGGGTCTCATCCTCATCTATCCTGACAAGTTCCTCAATATCCTCATTGCTAAATGCGGTTCCATAAAGCTGTCTGTTGAAGCTGTTACCCTCTAGGCCAACCAAGCCATCAAACGGCATGCTATAGAACGGGCTGTTTGGGGAGGGGTCCTCAAGGTGCTGGAGAACAATAACCGTAACTGATGCAATCTCGCCATCAACATCAATAAACCTCCAGTCATCATCAAAGTATGCGGCAATTTCCACATCATACAAACCAGGTGCAGAGAGCTGATATGAATCTATATATTTTTGGGTAAATAATACCGTTCCCTCAGACATTAGCCTGTCAAACTCATAATCGGTGAAGAATGTGGGAGTATCTGCCAATGGATCTGTGGCGTAGTAATTAACGAAATCATTTGTAAAGTCAGGGCTATATGCATCCTTAATCAAATAGGCATTGAACTTTAGCAAATCATTTAGTGCCTCCTTGTTTGGAACATCGCTTGTCCAGTTCACTGTCTGGTCTGCATCAATAAACCTGTTAATCATCGGTTCCCCATAGAGGGTTTCTGTTGTCCTTACCATCAGGCATTCCCCTACTGTCCCTGTTTCGCCAATTACAAATCCAACAGAAACCGGCGTTGTGTCAATATCAACATTGCTTGAGCTTATTGTTGCTGTTGCGACATAGGTCGTTTCCTCAAGTGGGGTAAAATCACAGCTAACGCTTTCAGCACCATTTTCGGCTAAACCATTCACTAATGCATCACATTCAAGAGTTGGCGCTCCCTGGCCAACAAGGGCGATGTGGACAGTTGCATCTGCGGCGGTTGCATTATTGTTTCTCGCAGTAACCACAACTTCTGCTGAATTGATTGTTTTTGTTGCGGAAATGCTCTGCAGACCAACCTTATCTGGCTGAACTGCATGGGTTGAATTTAAATCATTGAATTCCTCGACTGCCTCGCTTTCGGCACCCTCAGGGCATTGCAGTTCGAAATTATTTGCCTGCAGGAATTCATAAAGCCTCTTCATCCTCTTGTTTATTTCAATTGTAAATTGGGCAGCATCGCAGTAAATGTAATCGGCATTTCCTGAATCACATTCATCATATGCTATGCCTGAGGGCTCTGTCCATTCCCAATTCAGCTTCACTCTTGGAAGGGCTCCCCTACCACTTCTCCCTATCTGCAAACCATTTGCACATGCAAATGTATCGAAATTCACTTCAGGGAGGGACTCCTCCATATCCAGTGTTTTGAACCTAATGTGGAATTTCTCTTCTGATGTTGTGTCATAAGATTCGCTGCAGGAACCTTCAGCATTTGCCGCCCCTATTCCATAGGGTGCAAAGTTTCCATTATCGCATTCCACATCATACTCGGCAGGGCTGTCGCTGTGGCTCTCATCACCATGTATATGTTCTGTAAACTGTACCCTTGCAAGAGAGTAAATCGGTTCCCCCTCACTAATTCCATCATTTGTGAAGACCAGCCCAATTTCTTCAGTATTGTGGGCCCCTTCAGCATAAACATCCCTTACATCGAGATTGAATTCAGAGCGTATTTCGCTCCTGTCAGTTATTATTGCCAAGGCATCTTCCGGCAAAATATCAGTCCCCGCAAGATTCACCACATAATCAGACAAGGCCTCTGTGATGTATTTATCCTCGCATTCTTCACCCATAACTCCTGTTAAATAGAGAATCAAAATTACAATTCCTACCACTAGAATTTGCGGCCCTAAACCAGCAAGCCCGGTGGTTGGGCCTAAATATACTGGTGCGGCGGCGGTACCAATATTTACCGCACTTGCAATAGTCAATCCTGCACCAGCTGTCGCAAGCAAGCCGCCTGCCAAAGCCCAGTCATCATTGTCGTCAATGGCCTCGCCCCAGTTACATTGGTCTGCCTTTACATAAACCTGCTCCTCTAGCATGTGGTTGTAAAGTGTGGTGGAATCCATCGCCCCGTCACCCACAATTGAGAAATCATACTTCCCCATCTCAAAAAATGAATGCCCGTCAGGCTCAATGATAACATCCATCACAGCAACCTGCCTGAATCCCCCTCCCTCAGGTCTTGCATCTATATTAATTCCGTAAATTCCCGGAATCTCCTGCCTTGTGACCCTCACAGTTTTTGCGTCACCTGAACTCACATCGGTGAAACTCCATGGATGGACAAGAATGCTGCCCTCACTTGCCCCTCCCCTGCAATTATCTCTCCCTGAATCGCAGAATTTTAAATCAATGTCAATATCCCCGCACTCAGTGGTATCAAAGCTGAATTCAGTCTCCTCCTCCTCACTTTCAATCTTGATCCCCATTTCAGGATTTGGGTCAAACTTGATGCATTTGCTTAGGTTTATTATAAGCAGTTCGGCATCCACTGAATTGCTTGCCCCAACCAATTGAGTTCCTGAGGAGGTAATAAGTTCTGCATCAATCTCAACCTCAAACTCGGCGGTTTCACCAAGATGATCTGCCTTTGGGGTAAATGAAAGGGTTGCGTTATAGGTGTGTTCAGGAGGAATGCCCTCGAAGAAAGTGGTGTAAACAGTCTCTTTCAGAATTTCCGCCTGGCTCCCGTCTTCAGGGTCGCTAATAATCAGCTCAACATTCCCCATATTGTTGCTCTTCCAATTAATCCTTGCCTGGAGATTCCTCAACTGCATTGGCTCATTATTTTTGTTCAGGCAATTGTTCTGTATTTCGAATTCCTTTGAAATGGTTTCCTCAAGTGTGGAATCTTTCCATTCCTTCAATGAAACTGTGATGCATGGTGCATTGGATGGCATTTGCCCCAAAGAAACATTAACTGTGAGGGGCACAACAAAGGGATAGGTTGCGGTGTCCTCAAGATTGTTCACATCAATAAGCAGACTGCCTTCCAACTCCCAGTTTTTCGTCATAAGCAATGCCTCATCACTTATTGCAGTCTGCACCTGTATTGTTTCAATCTCCATATGCCCAAGCTCGAGGTATTGCTCATACTGCTGCAGCCAGTTCCCCATTTTATCCTCATCAAGCAGCCCCTGGAAATTTCCTGAAAAGCTCAAATCAACAATCTTAAGGGTTGGCGGAACCAAGTTCTTCAGCTCAAGTTCAAGGAACTCCTCAGTGATATCACTGACATCCAGATTGCTTTTCAGTGATTCAGGATTAAATTCAATAATATCCCCATTGATTTCCTTTGTTATTTTCTCGCCTTTATAGCCCGGTTTCTCAACCTCGACAACAATTTTCGTTCCTGGTGAAGAGGCAGGAATTGTGAAATTAACCTCCCCTGCGGCGGAGGTGTAATCGCTAAATTCAGTTTCGGACTTATCTGGCGCAATCCTTGTGACCCCTACAAAGGCATCCTCAAGCTCCAGGCCATCATCATCCCCCCCCTCCAATTCCACACTAATCCTTAGGTCAATATCAACAAATGCCGGGAGATTGTCAGGCCAGACACTTACATTCAAGTCTTCAGAACTGTAAACTGTGAAAGGAATAATTTTCTCAAAAACCTGCGCCCTATCACTGACAACCCTCACCTGAATCTGGCTTTCCCCAACTTTCTTTGGTTTCAGGACAAGCATGCCCCTGACAGATTTGTTCTGGGTGAAATTTCCAAGGTCAAGTGAATCGGCAAATTCAAAAACCGGCAAATCCGAGGAAAAGCTTGTTTCATCCGCATTTGTTACCCTGTAGCTTTCAATGCTCAATGTGTCATCAACTGTGACCCCGTCAAGGGTATTTTTCAGCCTAAGGTTTGAATCATCATGTACAGTCCTTGAATTATTGGTAATTGAGAAAACAACATTAAAATCATCAAACAGGTTCAGTTCATAAGGGGATCCACTAAGAATCAAATCCTGGGATATATCAATCACGCGTTCGCTGTAGCAGAAATCATCGTCGCAGATTTCCGGTGCGGATTCAACATAGAATTTGTCAAAAGATTTCGCATACAATGCCTGTTTTCCGGGAGTGGTTTCACTATACCCAAGTTCCTCATCATAGGGCGCCCTCAAAAAGTCATCATCTTCTGTAATCGCCCATACACGGTAGTGCAGGGGCAGCACATAACCCGGAGTGGTGTCAATCCTTATTTTCAATTCAACCTCAATATTGTAAATACCTGGATTAATCCATCTTCCAAATATCGCATTTGCCCACTTTGCATCGCCATTTGCCACATGGAGTTCATCAAATAAATAGCCGTTTGGAGGGGTGTAAGTTGTCCCCCTTATCACAGACGCATTTGGCGCATTAACATAATTTATGAAAATCTGGTCCTTTTCCAGTTTTTCCATCTGCCCTGTTCTCACATGCAACCCCAGATATTCAAATTCTGTTTCGCTTGGGACTGTTATGGAAAATCTGGCGACATAGGTCTTTCCTGCCTCCAACTTATCAACAGGAGAATTGCCACTCTCCCTGAAAACACCAAGTAATTCTACTGTTGGAGAATCACCTAAAATCTCCTCTTCAAGGAGGGCCTCAACAGAAACAGTCTGCCCTTTCACAATCTGCTGTGCAGGTGATGTCCATGATGTGTAATTCTCGGCATAAACCCTTACATAAAGCCTTTTGTCAGCCTTTGTGGGATATGCGCCATAGCCTTCGGCATCAAGGGGAATAATTCCCAATTCCTCCCCTCCCTCGCTTTTCAGTTCTGCAAATGCAAATGGAACAGGCGCCCCATCGGCATCCCTTGCCTTTATCTCAAGCACCCCATCCCCTATCTCAAGCCAGACCGTGAATTCTGTAACCTCGCTTTGGGCAATGGCCTTGGTTTCAGAGGTTCCTGAGGAAGGGTATTTCTGCGCTATTGCATAATAGTCCCCTGAGGGAATTCCTGTGAATTCTGCCGTGCCATTAATGTCTGTTGTTTCAGTGCCCAGTGCGGCAACCAAAAATCCTGTCTTGGCATTATAGAATGAAACCCTTGCATTCTCAACCGCCAAGCGGTCCTCATCATAAACTGTTACACTAACCCTGCCGCAGGTTGCGGGGGTGCATCTTTCTAAAGCAATTGTCTCCTCAACACTGGCAGCATTTGATTTTGTTGTCAAATCAACCTCTTTTTCCTCACTCACAACATAATCCTCGGCTGAGGCGCTGATGTAATACAATCCATTTTCCTCAATGGGGAAGGAAACCACATTGCCATTGAAGTCACTTGTCTGCTCGTCAATTGTTTTACCATCCTCATCCCTTATAACAATCTTTGCCCTTGGAATCAGTTCATCATTGTTGTTATCGATAACCTCAACCCTTAAAATCGCCTTGACATCTTTGGTCAGCCTTGCGGTTATGCTTTCAATATCCCCCTCAGTTATGGTAAAATTAATGGTTTTAGTCGCATAGTTCAAGGTGTCGTCAGAGAAGCTTGCATAATAGGAGCCAACCTCCAAAGTCAGGTTCATTTCCCCGAGCTGCGTAATGCCCTCTTTCTTAATTCCCACATCATCCCTTATTGTGACATGTATTCCGCTCAAAGGATTATTGTTTTCCGCATCCCTGACATGAATAAGAATCCCTCCCTCAGGGATGTCCTCCCCCTCAAGGCTTATTATTTCTGCTGAACTGGTTATTGAATAGCTGTTGGAAATATAGCCGTCGGAAACAACATTTGCACTTAAGATGCCGCAGCCCTGCGGAGGGGTGATTGTTATTTCCCCACTATTAATATAATATTCCGGATGCTCCAGTGTTTTGCCTGTTGAACATGTGAATTCAACCCTGATTTCCTTGTTTGTAATTTTCTTCCCGTCAGCCCCGATAAATTTAACGGTTTTTGGGAAAGCTGAGGTAAGCAGTAAACGCAAAGTTATAGTTTTCTCAAGTTTGATTCCCTTTACTGTAAGTGTTCTGTCCTCACTTTCATAATCGCTTTTCGATATTTCAACTTCCAAATCCCTGTCTGAAGGCACATCAAGTGTTATCTTGCCATCCTCATCAGTGTAGCCGTTCACAGCAGGGGAAAGATTATCTATTGAAACATAGGCACCGTCAATTCCCGCCCCTGTTTCATCAATGATTTCCAGCCTCAATTCCCCTGTCTGTACCCCGTCAGGAATGAGCAGAAGCGCAGTAAATACTCCCCCTAAAACAATCAGAAAAACTATGCTGAGCAAAAACAGCATAAATGAGGGGATTATGTTGTCAATTGGGTCAATTATACCATATATTGGAATTACTGAGTTAATTTTGTCCAATAGGCCATACCACTTGTCCTCGAGTTTAGTATAAATATTGCCTGAAGATTCGGATGATGCCATGGCTATCCCGTGATAATAGTAATTATGTTGTTATATATTAAGCTTCCTTAGGAGCCATATCCGATACATGTGGAATCAGAAACCAGGCCAACAGTCTCATCATGAATGCTTCTTTCGTTTCCCATATATTCGTAAATGGCTTTGGGGTTCCACCAGAATTCCGCCTTATTTCCTGTGCTGGTTACGCAGATATTGCCCTCTTCAACTAAATTGAAAATATCCTCAATGCTGTTCACCAAATCATTCTCCCCTGAGCCAAGCCTGTTATAGGGCATTGTGCTTATCCCATTCAGCGATACCCCCTCCCCTGTTTGGTCCGGGGTTAGGAAACTAAGATCCCCCAAGGGCTTTTCAGCATGGATTGCCAAATCATCATTTTGGTTTCCATATATAATTGTCCTTAGATACACATCCCCTGTGTAAATGGAGTTATCCCAGTCAACCCCATATGAATTCTCCCAATTAAGCAAATCACCCTCATTTGCAGCCCTATCTGGTGCGTAATCAAACGCCTCATAAACCGGAACTCCTGAGAAGTTAAGGCAGTTTCCTGCACCGCCCCAATAGGTGAGGGTTTCGCCTGCCTCAATCGGGACAGAATTGCTTGTCACCCCATAAAATGCGCCGAAAGGTTCCTCATTCATGGCAGAATACATCTTCAGCATTAAGGGAGTTGCGTGCGACGGGCTGTAATTAATACTTACCCTATTTGCGCCAACAGTCTCAACACTCAGTAAATTCCCCCGTGTGCCTGGCGAGGTGTTTAGTTTGTAGAATTCAGTAATCTTTTCGGCATCAACCTCTATAACTGCATTTGAGCCTGCATCAATATAGCTCATCATCGGGGTTTCCCCCTCATTGAATGTAATCAATTCTTCGGAATTCTCATTGTCAAAGCTCACACCATAGCCCTGCCTCTCCAAATCATTCCCGACCAAGCCAATCTGCCCATCAAGCGGAATATTATAGAACGGGCTGCTATTTGATGGGTCATCGACGAGATATAAGACAATTACTATTCCCAAAACAGCGATTTCATCGTCCGGATTTAGGAATCTCCAATCTTCGTCGAAATAGGCGCCTATTTCTACATCGTAAATCCCTGCAGATGGCAATTGGCTGGAATCCACATATTTCTGTGTGAATGATATGGTGCCATCATCCAGCATTTCGTCCAGTTTTAGTTCCTTAAATGAAGCATCTACATCAAAAAGCGGGGCAGTAGTGTAATATTCCGCAAAATCCTGGCGGAAGTCCTCGCTATAGCCATCCTTTATTAGATATGCCTTGAAATTAGTCAAATCATTTAATGCCTGCTTATTTGGAATGGAGTTAGTCCAGGTTATGGTATCGTCTACATCAATAAACTTATTTATTGCCGGTTCCCCGTATAATGTTTCAGTAGTGCGTGGTATTTGGCAGTCCAATGTTGGGTTGGCCCCAATTTCAAATTCGATTTCAACATTTGTTGAATCAATGTTTGTTGCTGTTGAAGAGGTTATCTCCGCAACTGCAGCCCCTATGCCATCAGGCAGGTTTGTGAAATTACAAGAAACATTACTGCTGCCTCCCCCCCCTGGAACACCGATCGCATCCCCTGTACAACTGTCGAAACCAATGTCGGTTCCGCTAATTCCTAGTGAAACAGTAGCATCTTGCTCAGAAGAGGTATTGTTCATTACTTTGGCGACAACAGTTATGTCATTCCCATTTACCGTTACGCTTATTTCACTTAATCCTACGGAATCCACCGCAACAGTGTTTGTAGAGTTACTAGTATCTGCTTCAGATATTGTCTCAGGGCAGTCAAATTCATAATTATTTGCAGCAAAGAATTCCTCAAGCATTGCCAGCTTCTTACTCACTTCGATAGTGAATTGAGTTGCATCGCAGTAGATGTAATCGCTATTTCCATAGTCGCATTCATTCCATGCAATGCCCTTAGGCTCGTTCCAGTCCCAGTTCATTTTCACCCTTGGCAGTGCGCCAGGTCCACTTCTCCCTATTGTTGTCCCGCTGTCACATGCAAAGCTATCAAAGGCTATTTCCGGCAATGACTCGTTCATGTCCATTGACCTGAAACGCAGATGGATTCTCTGCTGATATTCAGTATCATATGCTCCGCTGCATGAGCCCTGATTTCCGTTTGGACCTATCCAATACTGCCCAAAGTTGCCGTTGTTACACTTCACATCATAGCTGGAAGTGCTGTTCCCATGTGTCGGATCTCCATGGACATGCTCTGTCGCAATTATTGTTCCAATAGAATAGGTTGGCTTCTGTTCCTCCATTCCGAGGTTCTCAAATACAATTCCAACTTCTTGTATTCCTTCTCCATAAAGGTCCCTTACATCAAGCATCCAGTCAGCTTTCAGCATTGATTTGTCCATAATTATTTCTCGTGCATCTGGAGGGATGTAATGGGCATAACCCCGATCTGAAGTGCCTGATAGATTAATCACAAAATCATATATTGACTCAGTCATGTAGTCATCGCAGGGATCATCTCCGAAGAGAGAAGATAACAATGCAGCAATTATGGCGAAAAGAACCACCACCACTAAGCAGGGTGGGCAGAAGCCAACACCCATAATACTAGGCCCTATGACACTACCAAATCCGGTCAAAAATACTGCTCCCTGACCAACTGCAGCACCAACCAAAGCAGCTTCCCCATCAAAGCCCGAATCGCTGGAAGCCTCATCCCAATCACAAAGGTCTGCCTTAACTGAGACAGATTCCTGATATATTTCATTATACAAAGTGGTTGAATCCTGCGCTCCTGTACCAATAACATGGAAATCATATCTATCTAAAGTGAAATATTTGCCTTCCCTTGGATGTATAAGTGTATCAATTATTGCTATCTCCCTGAATGAGCCCCCTTCAGGCCTGGCATCAACTGTAATCCCATACATCCCTGGAATGCTTTGCCTTGAAACAGTTGCTGTTACCAATTCCCCTGAGGGCTGGTTGGTGTAGCTATTAGGATGGATATTGATTCCCCCAACACTTCCTCCCCCGCAACTTTCAGGGTCGCCGCTGCAGAACCTGTAATCAATTTCAATATCTCCGCAATCAGAGGCATCTATTGTGAATTCATCATCATCCTCACTCCGGTCTATTTCAATCCCGTGCTGCGGATTGGGATTTATTTTTATGCACTGGGAAAGGTTAATCACAAGCAATTCAACGCTTATTTTTTGCGCATCCCCAATAAACTGCTCCCCTGTGTTGGTGAGCAGTTCTGCATTAATCTCAACATCAAATTCAGCACTCTCCCCCAAATGGCCCGGCTTTGGCATAAATGTAAGCCTTGCGGAGTAAATTCCCTCCTTCTCAACAACAGTAAAGAGGTCTGTCCAAACCAAATCCTTCAAAACCTCAACTGATGTTCCCCCATCCGGAGCGGTAACACTCATCTCAACATAGCCAATTGAATTGCTTTTCCACAGTAACCTTGCCTGCAAATCCTTGAGATTCATCGGTTCCCCATTTTCAGTTCTGCAATTATTCTCAATCACAAATTCTTTGGAAATGTTCTCCTCTTCAGTTGAATCATCCCACTCATTTATGGAAACCGAGAGGCATTCCTCTGAGGGAAGTTCCGCAAGGTTAATTTCAACCTCATAGGGAAGGGCATAATTCCATTGGGTGGAGTCATCATAGCTGTTAATATCTATGAACAGCTTGCCGCTGAATTCTAAAGGATCGGTGAGCTGTTGCGCGTCCTCAGTTAGGACGCTTTTTATATCGATAAATTCCCTTTGGCTGTAATCAAGCGGAAGCCCGAAATACTGCTGTAAGTAGTTGTTCATCTTCTCCTTGTCAATCAACCCATCAAAACTTCCCCCAAAACTCATTTTCGCAATTTTAAGCCTTTGCGGAATTAAATTGGTTATCTTAATTTCAATCAATTCCTCAGTTGTGTTGGTTAGGTTAAGTTCTGACTCAATCTCATTAGGCTCGAAGAGGACCACACCATCACTTATAAGTTTTTCAACGGTCTCGCTTGCAAATCCTGCCAGTTCAACATTAAATCTTACTTTTGTCCCTGGCGATGATGCAGGAATCACAAAATATGCATTACCGTCAGAATCGGTGTAGTCTGATTGAAATGTTTCTGACTTATCAGGCGCTATGCGCGTAACATTAACCAATGCATCCTCAACATCAAATCCCTCATAGGTTCCTGACGCAAACATGACATGCACATTTGCATCAATTTCGGTGTTGGAGGCAAACACATCAGGGGTCACAATAACCGCAAGGCTTTCGCTGCTTATGACATCAAATGAAACCGCATCATCAAAAACCTTGCTTCCGTCGGAAACAACATAAATCTGTATTCCGCTCGGTCCCAGTTCCTTGGAATTTATCACAAGTTTTCCCTGTATTGTTTTTCCTTGGGAGAAGTAACCCAATGAAATCGCATCTGGAAGTTCAAACACCGCCTCCTCGCCTGAAAAGCTCTGCGCATCGGCATTTGTAATCTCATAGCTTTCGATTGAAATATTCTCTGCTGTCCCGGTTCCATCATTTGAATTCCTCACATAAAGAACGGCATCATCATGCAATATCTGGGAAATATTGGTTACTGAAAAATGCAGCTCATAATCGTCGAAAATCCTAACCTGATATGGCACATTTGTAAGATTTAATCCTTCAGTGGTGTCAATAACCCTGTTGCCGAAACAGAAATCATCATCACAGCTTTGGTCGGCGCCCTCATAATAAAGCTTGTCATAAGTTGTCGCATAAAGCGCATCCTTTGCCCCATTGCTTTCGGCATTTCCGAGGTCAAGGTCCTCAGGGTCCCTTGAGTAACTCCCCCCTGAATCAACCGACCATCCCCTGTAATTGAATGGCAGCTCATACCCTTGTGTTGTGTTGGTCCTTATTTTCAATTCAACCTCAAAATTGTAAATTGCCGGCTCAATATCACTTTCACTCCACACCACATTCGCCCACTTTGCATCGCCATTTGTAATATTGTCTGCGTCCAAATCAGTTCCTTCTCCCCTTGGAGGATTATATGTTGTTCCCTTTAGGACCGATGCATTTGGGGCATTGATTCTGTTTATGAATATCTGGTCGGTCTCAACATAATCGGTGTCGCCTGCCCTGATATGTGCGCCCATGCTTTCAAAGTCCTCTTCCCCGGGAACTTCCATCCTGAAATGGGCATCATAGAAATGCCCTGACTCAAGCTTTTCCACCTTCGCCCCGGTGCTTTGGGAATAGATTCCCTCAAGAATTATTCTTGCTCCGCTCCCGAGAATGTTCTCTTTCATCAGTGCCCTTACAATTATCTTGCTGTCCGCAATTGGCCGGATTGCGGCAGAATACCACGAGACAAATCCATCCTTGTAAACCTTAATGTAAATCTCTTTATCCGCCTTAAGCGCATATTCGCCACTGCCTCCGGCATCAAGTGCAATAGTGCCAAGAACATCGCCATTAAGCTCCCTGATTTCCGCATTCCCAAAACTAACTGGTCCGCCATCCTCATCAACGGCCTGAACCTGAATTATTCCCTCGCCAATATACATGTTTATTGTGAATTCATTCTCATTTCTTGTGTCAATGTACATTGCATCGCTTGTTCCCTGTGCAGGGTATTTCTGTGCCAGTGCATAATAGCTCCCCGCCCTTACCCCTGAAAAGGAAGGCCTTGTGATTCCATTGACATCCGTTGCCCTTGTTCCCGCAACATCAACCCAAAAATGGGTGTTTGAATCATAGATTGAAACAGTCGCATTCTCGACAGGCAGCTTATCCTCATCAATAACTGTGACAGTAATTATTCCGCAGTTGGTTGCGCCACATTCCTCAATTAAAACAGTTACATCCATCTCTGTTCCCAATGGCAAATCACTTGCATCAATCACATTTTCATCACTGAATTGGTAGTCCTCATGTGCCGCCCTTGCATAGTAAACATCCCTTTCTGAAAGTATAAATTGCACAACACTTCCGTTCTCATCAACCTCTTTTGGCCCGTAGAAATTCCCTGATTCATCCCTTAGTGAAACACTTGCCCCGGGAACGGTTTGCAATGTGTCGGAATCCTTCACATAAATATTGATAATTGCCTTTATCTCTTTTGTAAGTTCAACTGATTCACTTTCAGTGCCCCCCTCAAAAACACTAAATGACCTTGTTGTGGATGCATAGTCCATTGCAGGGTCATCAAAAACCGCAGAATAACTCCCCTCAGGAATGGTAAAGAAAACCTGGCCATAAACAGTTGTTCCCTCCCCAACAATAGAGGAGCCATCCTTTACCCTAACCACAATTCCGTCAATCGGATTTTTTGATTCAATATCCTTTACATTAAACAAAACAGTTCCCTTTGGAATTTCCAGGGCATCTAACTTAATTATGCCGTCAAATGCAATGCTGTAATTTTTTGCGAGATATCCGCTTGCTGAAACCTGCACAGTTAATGTTCCGCATCCCCTTGGGGGAGTAATTGTTAATTCCCCGCTATTTATGAGGAAATGGGACTGTGGCAATTCAAGCCCGCTGGAGCAGCCAAAATCAGCGCTAATTTCATGCCCTGAAAGGCTTTTATTTCCGGGGCCCACAAACTTTATGGTTTTTGGCACAGGGGCAGGCAAAATACTCCTTAATGAGACATATAATTCCTTTTCCAGCCTGTCAACAGTAAGTTTTTTCACATCTGTTGTCTCAAAACCTGTTTTTTTTACGGTTATCTCCAGGTTCGTCCCCCTAGGGACCTCAAGAACATATTCCCCGCTTGCCGAGCTTTTCCCCACCAATGGCGATTCAAGGCCCCCAATCGTTATATGTGCCTTATCAATCGGCTTATTGTCCTCATCAAGGATAAATATGGTGACATTTGCGGTTGCTGGCTGCATAACCGCAAGCAGAATAATTGAGCTTATTGCTGCAACACCCACTATAATTGCAAGCGCAAAAATAAGGAACGATGGCAGGAGTTTGTCAATGGGGTCAACTATGGCATAAACAGGCACGATTTTGTTAACCCTATCCAATGCCCCATACCACATGTCCTCAAGGGAGTAATATAATTTCTTAACGCCATCAGCCATTCCCATTAGCAACCACTTTTTACCCTAAACTAAGGGAGTTTTTGCTTAATAAATTATTGCTTTAAGCAGGAATGCATGCCGATGCGGCTTCATCCATCTCTTCCTGGATGGATTCATAAATTGG
>JAFCCJ010000023.1 GCA_017610305.1 Candidatus Iainarchaeum sp. | reverse complement strand
GGACAGGAGAGACAGGAGGCGAAGGGGCAGATCCGGTACGCAGAAAAAACCGGAAGAGAAAAAGTTCCCCTCAAAGGATGAATTCCTTGGAATTAAGAAACAGCCATCTCTAAAGGAGGATGAGCTAAAAGGCCTAAGTGTTGAGGGGCTTTTCGGTGAGGAAAATGAGGATGAAATGAGCCTTGATGAACTTGAGAAAGTCGGGGGCGGGGAATTAGGTGCAGAAGACCTAAAGCTCACCGATTTAGAGGGCGATGAACACGTAACCAAAGAAGTTGAAACCGGCAAAAACAGGTGCCCAAAATGCAAGACAAAAACAGACCATATCATATTTTGTTCAGCCTGCGGCCAAGGATTCTGCAACCACTGCGCAAGAAGTGTTGAGGTTCAGGAGGAAGATATAAAATATACCTGCCCCAAATGCGGGAAGCAATTTAAGGTGAAGAAAGGTTAGCCCTGATGTCTTCAAGGTCATCGCAGTCCCAATCACCAACATTAAATATTTCGGACGGAAGCTGTTTTGGGTTCCATACAACTAATTCGGTTTCGGCCTCTATTGTTGTATAATCCCTCAAGGCAGGCTTCTCTTTTGCCAGAAGTATTTTTGAAAATGATGCCGCGGTGTTTCCCACATTGGTCTTAAGTATGTCCTTTTTCCGGTCTGTAACTCCGTTCGAACTGCAAATATAGTCGATATGCGCGGGGTCAGAGACGGAGACCTCCGCAGAACGCTCATCAGTAAATGTGAATATGCTCAGATGAATAAGGGTGAAGGCATATTTCCTGTCCTCCGAAACCACTATGGTGAAAAGATAGTCATTGGCAGAGCTATATGGGGACATCACTGCATTGATATCATCAGCCAATACCACAAGTATTTCATCGCTGAATTTTTCATCATCAGAATAATCCTCCTTGACAAAGGCCAAAAGATAGTCTATTTCCGCACCATACTCATAAAGGGATTGTGTGGTATCCCTTGCGGTGGAGCTGTAAAGGATTGTTTTCAGCGCGCTTGCGGTAAACTCGGCATTGAATTCCCTGTTTATCTGCCTCGAAACATTCTCCCCATAAGATGCGGAAAAAACAAACAGGAAAACACAAAGCCCTGAAACTATCAACAGGAAATACATTGCGTCAGTTATTGCAGCCTGCCCCTTTTCCCCTACTCCGCCCATGCAACCACCACCAAATGCATTGGCCTAACAACCTTGTTCTGCTGCAATGCAATAGGATAGATTCTGTAAACTACATTATGATTCCTTGAGCTTTCAAAAGTAAGCTCTTCACTTTTTTCAATATTGGCGCACCGGTATTCTGAATCAATATTTCCGTCCCCATCATCGTCCTTGTCCTCATCCCCATCATCGTCCCTGTTATTGTAGCCATCAGGGTCAAGTTCATCATCCTCATCCACATTGTTATTCACAAATTTCAGATCGTAAACATTTATTCCCCGATAATCTGAGGGATCGGACATGCCTTTCTTGAAGTATTCCGGCGCAGTCATTGCATTTGTTATGCCTGCCACATATTTCATTTTTGTAACTGGAAGAGTACTGCACTTCTTGCTAAAATCATCAGGCCCTGTTATGAAGGAATCCCCCCTTAAAATGCTAGAAATATTTGCAACAGTCAAATCATTCTCAAAGGACGAAGTCATCTGCCCATATCTTGCAAGCGCAAAGGAAAATGTGGAAAAGAAAATTATGAGTGCGAAGATTAGCGGGATAAGTGAGGGAAGGTCATCCCCTATTGGGCCGATAAATCCTTTTCTGTTCAGCATTTGAATCCCCAATCCTCTTCCGGGCCTGTGTTATGCACTATCTTGCCAACATTTGTCTTTGCCAAACCGCAACTGCTGGTGCTGCAGGGGATAACATGCAATTTTATTTCGCCCTCCTCCAACTCCTTAACATAAATTAGTGTGTTTACTTGAGAAGTGGATTGTGGATCAATTATGGTCTCCTCTGAATCCGACCAATCCTTAGAACAGGTATTGGTATAATCGCAATTGTCCCAATAATAAAGAGTTATTTCAGAACCTATAGTTCTCACAGAAGAGGCCGAGATTGATTTCGCCCCATCAGGATCCTTAAGATATTCCCTCCGGTCGAACATTGAATAAATCAAATAATCAACGGTTTCCCCATCCACAGTTATTTCCTGGGTTGTTACCTTAACCACATAATAATTCCTGCGGTCAAGCACATTTATCGAGGGGCTGAAAACATCATAAACTATTTCACAGGTTGTTGACGAGCTTAGGATTGATGAGAGCTTTTTGGAGGATCCCCTCAAAAGAAGCCTTGATTGGTCGGTCTTCACTATTTCAACCAACCCGAAAGTGAAATATGTCACGATTGAAAATATGGCGACAACAAATATGAGGAGGTTTATCTTGCTAAGGATGTATCCAAGCAATTAAATCACTTTTTTCCTGTAGACGCAAACTATCGGACTGGAACCATATACATTGAACCTGTTCACCAATGTGTATCTGCCTTCAGTTATCACATTCTTGTTGTCCCAGCTCCCTTTGGGAATCTCATACTTGGCATCATCGCCATCTATCGGAACTGTCCCGTCATCACAGGGGGAGCCATCCGGAAACGTGGTTGTGGGATTTATTTTCAGGCACACAGTACCCACCCCATAATATTCCATATTATGAAACCTCAAAAGATTGCATTGGGTGGATGCCCCTCCGCAGTAATGGGAGCAGATTATTTCCTCATCAACATATTCAATCATAAGCTTGCTCTCATCAGGATCTGGGTTGTAACAGGAGGGCAACCTATACGCCACATCAGGATTTTCAAGGCCTTTTGCGGAATTTTCAATGGCAAATTTAAGGTTGGAAAGAATGTTATGCATCTCAAGCTCGCACTGAGTGTTTATGAATTCATCCATGGCAATAAGGCCAATTGAAAGCACAAATACCATTATGATTACCGAAATCATAACCACAAAGGGGGCGGACTCCTGCCCCTTTGAATCAAGCATATTTGAATTGAACATAGGAAAGAAAACGCGTTACAAGTATTTAAATATGGCGTTAGGCAGGCTTCCTTACTTGGGTTGCCTGCTTAAACATTGGCTTAATCAGGGCAATTATAAGCAGCGCAGCAATGGCGAAAACAATAAGCAGGTAGATGGAACTCCATTCGCTCTGCGCCCGTTCTTCATTCCAAAAAGAAACCATAAATGAAATAGATATAAGGAACTATTTAAATTTGCCTGTTTAGGCGGATTCTTCTGTTATTGACACTATGCAGAACCTTGCTGAGGAATCATCATCAAAACTTGGGCAATCACTGGGGTCAAGCTCGTCCTCAAGGCCGTTATCCTCTATATCCTGTTCTATCTCCTTTCCCCTGCTGCATATTATCCATAATCCGGTTGCCTGGGTTGTGCTGCCCGTGTATCTTATAGAGCGCCCATCGGTAACTACATCAAACCTGTCATCATCATAATCCCCAATCTGGACACAAATTTGGTCAGAACTTAATTCCTGTGTCCCCTCAGCAATTGGCTTTGCCGCAAGGATTGACTCAGGCTGGAAAGTGACTTTCCCTATCTTTTTTGGGATTCCAAGCTCATTCACAAGTTTCTTTACATTCTTAGATGCCTCATCCATAGGGTCTTTGGTGACAAAGAAATCAAGCCCCCCAAGAATTGAGAAAAGAATCATAAGTATTGAGACAGCCACAACCGCAGCTATCAGAAGCTTAAAAACACTGTATGCCTGACCTTTCGAATTCATCTTACTCACGCTAATAGATAAAACAAGGATATATAAAAAGCTTTTGTTTGGGAAGGGCTTTATTCAGTCAAGTTCCTTTGCAAAGGAAATAAAGCAGCCAAAGCCGCAACTATCGGGGTAATTTCCAAAATCAGAATCATCAACAGGCTCACACACAATATAGACGTCTGTAAGTTGTCTTCGTGTTATTTCAACAGATTCCGAGCGAAGCATAAATATCTCATTCTCAATGGAATCCAGTTCAATGCATTCCCCTTCAATACCCATCTTTGCCCCAAGGGCATTTCGGGAATATCTGGTGCTGTCAAGGTAAATATCTGAGACAATCAGTATCTGCCCATTTGGCTGGTTTGTGGCATCAATAAGGGCGGCATAAAATCTTTCCTTGCTTATGTCAATCTTAATCTGGTCAAGGTAGGTTATGGCCCCGAAAATTATTATCAGAATCATCATTGCAAGGATTGACCCTATCAGGAGCTTAAAAACGGCAAAAGCCTGCCCTCTCTCATCCATCAATTCACCCGAAAAGGAAGCCACCCATTACTATGTTTGAAATCATCATAGTTATCACAAAGACCGCTATCGCTATTGGGAGAAACTTTGCAAAATTAATCTTGAAAAGGAGGTCATTGTCCTCCTCAATTTTGGAGGTAAAGAATATCATTATGAAAACCAGTTCAAGGATATAAATTCCGACAATAATTATGAATTCAGTTGGGGTCGCAATCGACTTGAATGATTCAACACTGAAAAAGCTTGTAAGGCTTACATCGCTAAAACCGCCGCTACCAACTGGCAGGTCATTGCCCACCATGTTAGAGGAGGCAAGTTGCGAGATGGTAACTATAACAATCCTTTGCAGGCTTGTTGTTATTCCCAGAACAATCGGCGCTATGAATATGGACATTGTCTTCATCATCCCAGTTATATCGCTTACCAGAACCTTTAGATTTTTGTTTACCTTGTCCGCATTTGTAAGCTGAATTGAAAGGGAAATCATTGAACGAGCGGCAACATTAACCCCCAATGAAACAGAATCAACAAGGAGTTTCATTGCGCCCCTAATGACTGAACTCGGGTTGTCCTTCAATGCGCCGTAATTGGGGTCAAACACCGCCGCTTCCAGCGGCATTCCCATGAGGGTTATGTTGTCCATTATCCTCCCGAAAAGCTTGTCAGAAATCTTGTAATTGGGAAGGAAATTCTTCACATGTTTCAGGGCCTCCTCAATCGGCTTGTTTTCCCCCATCCTTGATGCAATTATGTAAAGCGATTCCTTGAATTCGGATTCCATCTGCATAATTTCGTCCTGAACCCTTTTCTTGTAAATGTTGGTAAAGTAGAGATAGAAAAACACCACCATTGAAAGGGTGAGCAATATCCCAAACACCAAATTATAAGGGGCAATATCATTTTCGGATTTCATGAAGAAGATTTTCTCCTCATACCTTATCTGGTCCTCTACGCTATCCGCCGGCACGCCCCTGCCAATAAGCTCCCGATAAAGGCCGCCCTCCTCACTTAACTCAAAATAAAGCGGGTTGTTGAATTTATTCGTAAGCACTTCCTCTTTTGATTTGTCATATTTTATAAGCTGTGGATTATCATCTCCGATAAGGAATCTTGGGGGGAGACCTTGAGTTGAGAGAAAAACCGAACCAAGGATTCCGATAATTAAAACCCCTGCAATAACAAGCCTCAGGTCAATTAGCCCTTTGCCAACAACCATCTTCCATTTTGGCGGCAGCCCGGGATAATCATCAGGAATCTGCGGGGGCTTATAGGTGGGGGGCCTTTGGTTAATCAACTGGAGTGCGAAGACAATTGTCATCAGGGGAATGAGGATATTATAAATGGTAAACAGGATTAGGGGGTCGGCCATTGGTGCCTGGCTAAAGGCTGAACCTACAGGGAGGACAATAATCAGGATTAATGGGAGCAAAACACCAAGATAGAAAAGCATTACTGAAGGCTGATTTAAATCACGCGCATATTGTTCCATCTTCGCACGTATTGATTCAAGGACTTCATTCATTGTGTTGTCAAGCATTGCATATCTTTTTGCCTCGGTGTTCTCAATCACTGAGGCCCGAACCATCATCAGTGCCTTTTTGAATTCTTCACTGAATTTTCCCCACCTATATGCAAGGGCATCAAGTGCCTCACTCAAGGTTGAATAAACCCCCAATTGCGTGTCCCAAATCATCTTCTTAAAATCATTGGCGATCTTTCCCTTGCCGTGCTCAGCGGAAAACTCTATTGCCTTTTCAAGATTTGGGACCAGTTTCATTGACATTATCATATAGCCGACAATTTCAGGCACATATGTAAGGGCTTTCACCTGCTCCTTCTTGGCCTCCTTTGCAGGATAGGTCTGCACATAATTCACAAGGTAAAAGACCGTAACTAGGAAGGGGATAAAAATGTAAAACAGGTCAAGAAATGGGATTCCCTGGGCAATCTCGCCAACCATCTGGGGAATCGGAGTGAAAAGGAAAATTATGAAAATGATTAATACTGCAATAACTGCCGAAACATAAAGCGTAAATGCAGATGCCGCGGCAAATTCCTCCGCGGTTAAGGGCCATTCAAGGAATTCAACTGCATCTTTATTTTCCTCATTGAACTGGCCTCCGCTTCCAAGAAAGGGAAAGCGCCTGTAAATTCCCTGGCATAAACCGACAAAGGGGTGAACGGCTTTTTTTGTGAGCTTTCTTTCCCCCTCCTCAAAATCATCCATTGCTACAGTTATTTCGCCATAGAGTTCTCCCGGGCTACTTTCCATTCTCCGCAGTTTTTTCTTCTTAGGCACTCTTTCACTTCCCGGCTTTCTGCACCTTAAGCAGCCTTTTCAGGAGATAGGTATTCATCCAGTTTTTCCACTCGCCCAAAACGGTTTCATAGTCCACTTCCCCATGCTCTTCCAATTGGTTCTCCTTTATCAGCATCAGTTTGTTGTTTGCGATTACGGAATTTTCAGACTCAAGAAGCATAGGAATGTTATGCTTATTCTTCATCTCGACAAGATAGTTCTTAGCCAAACCATTCATCCTTATGTTCTGCCACATTTGTTCCATTGTAAGCCCGCTAAAGGAGCTTATCTTTGAGAACAGCTCACTCTCCTTTAGGTTATCCTCCTGTAATTCCAAATCATCTTTTTTTGCATTGTAAAGCATTAAATCCAAAAGTGCGTTCTCTTGGTCAGGGTCAGTTGTCCAGTGTTTTTTAACCTCAGTAATCTGCACAACCCTTCTATGGCTCCTTAACGAGCCTGAAAACCTTATTGGCCTTGCGACAACAACAATATCGGTTGCTTTGAATGATGTGTTTGGAACATCCAAATCATTCACAACCCTATCCCAAACACTGTAGGCCGAGTCCCCATGGATTGTTCCCATAACAATGTTTCCTGCGGCACCTACCCTCATTGCCTCATACAGGACCTTTGCCTCCTTACTCCTTACCTCACCCAAAATAAGGGCAGAATCACCTAATCTTAGGGCAGTTCTTAACGACTCTTCAGGGGAAACTTCAGATTCAGTTTTGCTTACCCCGATAGGGGACCTGGTTTTTAGCCTTTGTATGTTGAAACCTATGTTCTTCATGTAAGGAACAGGAATTTCCAATGTGTCCTCCTGCACAATTATCCTTGCGTTTTGGAGTATTTCCAATATAAGGGCCGTCATTAACGAGGTTTTTCCCGAGCCCCTTGAGCCTGTCACAAGCATTGTGGCTTGGTTATCAACAAAAAATGAAAGAAGCCCTGCCGCAAGTGGGGGGAGAAAATGGGCGTCAATAAACTGCGGCAAAGTCCAGGGAGTAACCTTATGCAGGCGAAATGCAAAGGCAGTTCCATCAGGCGCAAGTGGCTTGCCAATTGCCGCAACCCTTGTCTCCAAATCAGGTAGGTCAAAGTCCAGAACAGGATGGGCCTCATCAAATGGCCTTCCGCTCATTGCCCTCATCTTCGAGACCATTGAGCTTGCCTCGTCATCTGTGTAAATCACATTTGTCTGGCACTGGCCATATTCTGAATGCACCACATAAAGCTGCTTTTGCCCAATTGGCGAATCAACATAAATGTCTGTAAGGTTTCTGTCGGAAAGAAGAATTTCAAGTATCCCATAACCAACGGTATAACGTGCAACAATCTGACTGAGCTCAACTATCTCATCCTTTCCCAAATGAATCCTGTTCTCTGAACAGATATCCCTAATTGTTGATTGATAGACCCTTTCGAAATATTTCCTGCTTTTTGCGATTGTTGAAAGCGAGGTTCTTCCAGGGCGATAGGTTGCGACAACTTCCCTGGTTTTACTCAGCACAAAGTACTTTTCAGGAGGGAGGGAATATTCAGGGGGGTTTATGAAATATAATCTCTCCGGCTTGTTTGGGTGCTTGAAAACCTGAACCTGGGAATCCTTCACCATATACTCGTCCAGAAGCTCGAGCTTTTCCATCTCATCAAACAGCAGCCTTGAGCCGATGAAGCTTGGCTTTACCTGTGCCTCAAAAAAGGTCCTGTAAAGTTCGCCAGTCTCTGGAACTTCATCAAGTTTTGAAAGGATTTCCCTTGCGCGCTGAATCAACTCGGTTGATTCCAGCATCTTCTTGGTGTAAAGGAGTGTCTTCAGATAAACCGTCGCATGCTTCCCTGAATCCTTCTCCGCGGCATATAATTGCTTCTCCCGCCTCATTTCCTGCAACAATCGGATATATGCCGCAATCGGGTCAAACATCAAAAGTTCATGGGCAATGCTTACAATGGCATCATGCCTCTCCCCAAACTTGACCTCCCCCTCTATTTTCACATCCCCCAAATGCGAATAACTCCAGATGCTTTCAACCTCAAATTTCTGGCCCACTGCCGCAATCTCGGCAAGCATCTTTGTCTGCTTTTCCTCATAGACCCTTTCATAAACCTCGGCAAGGACAATTAGGTCTGCCTCAACCTCCTGCAGAATTCTCAGGACATGGTTTCTGCATGCCTTGTCATCGGCAACCGAGGTGCCATAAATGCAGTCCCTGCAATCAACAAGCAAGTGGCGCTTTCCGCCCTTCTCCTTAACTATGTAGGGCCCAACTTCAAATCCACCAATCTTCAATTCATATCACCATTGCATATTTATGTCCCGTTGAAAACGGGACGACGTATTTCGGTGCAAACGGACGAAACCGTTTCATTATTCCCATCACTACTTAAATCACTTATATTCCGAAAGAATTAGTCCTATCTTATTATTATATTTTACTAAATAAAGAAAGATTACACTCTCGGGGGGAGTTTGGAGTCCCGTTCATTGTTCAGGTATATTTTAGTTATGAAAAGTGTTTCCAGCAACATAACCAGCGCAGTATATGCGAAAAATACTGGAACACCAATAACGACTGCCGCAATAATTCCCACAATATAGTGTACATAAAACAGGGCCGCAATAATTACAATTGCAACAACAATTATTATTTGTGCAATAAATCCAATCACCATGCTGACTACCCAAAGCGCAATCAGATAACCGAGATTACTCATGAAATTCATCTTTCCAAGTTTGATCACTCTTTTGAATACACCAATAATCGATTCCTGGGAAAGAACCGCGACCGGAGAAATTAGCACAACAAATGGCCAGAGGATTATTGTTAGCGGGATCATTAAAATCATTATTAAAAAGAAAATTATCCATCCAAGGACAGGGATAAACATCAGCAAAGCGAGCGCAGCATAAAGGATGATTCCGACTACTATTAGCAAAAGATTAACTCCCAGAATTTTTAAATATCTCTTCTTTGTTTTTTCAAAGGATTCTTTGAGGGAAAATGTTCCCTTGTTTATGAAATCCGCAACCGAGTTATACAGCAGCCCGTGGATTATTGGGGCAATGAAAAACATTAGTGCGAAAAATACAAGGGCTGTGATAAGAATTCCGATCGCCATAGCAGGGATGATTGCTGATTGTCCGCCTCCGGTTGCCATAGTGGAAATTCCAAATATCAACCCGCCAATAATAAAAATTGCTACAAGGAAAATTGCGGAAATTGCAATGAGCAAAATTAAAATAAGTTTCCAGAGATTAACTGAAAGCATGCTGGTTAAAATAAATTTAATATCCTTGCTTATCGCATTTAAGAATAAATCTAATTTCTTGCCCATAGATAGTTTTTTATTAAAGAAAGAATTAATAACTATATGTCTGAATTTTTTGCGATTGATGCCTTGAGCCCGGCTTTTGACAGAACTATGAAATTCTTCTCCGGGCCTAATTTACTGATTAAGTGGCTTAAATTCGGATTTATTGTTTTCGTCTTCATGATCCTGAGTGGGCAAGGAGGTATGGACTTTGGCAGCCCAGATATGAATGGGGTTGCAAATATGGCTCCCACCATAGGCCAGGATATTATCCTTATTGTTATTATTGCGCTTATTGCACTGGTTGTCCTTGCGATTATTGCATTATTCCTGAAAAACACCGCATTCTTCTCAATTCTGGAATCACTCAAATCAAATGATGTGAGGATTATTGAATATGCGATGAAGAATTTTTTGAAGGGAGTATATTTCTCGCTGCTCGAAATTGTTGCATTTATTGTAATGCTGCCTTTAATGATCATCATCGGGGTAACTATGCTGGCAATTGTTTTCGTTTTTATTGATATGTTTATTGCCTTCTTAGGCAGCAGCGCCACTATTGCTTCCACTATCCAGGATCCGGCATTTTCAGGAATACTCGCTACGCTTACAGACCCGATTGTTTTATTGGTTCTTGTCCTGCTCTCAATAATCTCGATAATTATTTTGATGGTTGTTGGTTACATCATGCACCAATTTGTAAAATATCTTATGTTTATTGAGGGTCTAGGACTAATAAGTGCACTTGGAAAAAGCGTCTCCCTAATTATAGGGAATCTTTTGCAGATAGTTATTCTGATAATTATACAGGTTGCATTTGTGATATTAGTTGGCGGTGTGTGGTTTCTTATGGGATTAGTGCTCATCATTCCTTTGATAATAGGGGGGCTTCTTTTTGCGGTTTTGGTTGGTATTGCAGCTGTAATTTCCCCGCTCCTAGGAATTCTGGTCGGCATAATCGGGATTATTTTGTTCCTTGTGCTTTTGTATATTGTAATTACAATATTTTCCCCTATCTACGCATTCTTCTTCAACTATGATATGATTTTCCTTGAAATGCTTTTGGGAAAAGGAAAAGCAATTAAAGGAGTTAATGCAACTAAATCTGTAAATGTCCAAAAAAGAATGTCCTCCCCAACCGCTTGACAGAAAAGAGATTTCCAAGAGCGGAAAATTCCTTATTGGGCTTGTTGCATCTTTTGCCCTGCTTAATTTATTGTTCTCACTAATTCCGCTTGAGTGGATTGAATTTGTTTTTGCGTTTTTAACCTCCCTAATACTTTCGGTTTTTGGTGTGCAGAATGAACTGGTTTATGGTGAGCCGGTAATTATTATGCTACATAACTTTTCACCGGATATTTCCATCGGCGATTTATGCACAGGTTTATTGGAGCTGAGCATTATTATTGCCGCAGTTGTGGCATCATTTGGGATTAAAATTGAGAAACGAATTGCCGGGGCAATAGCTGCAACGGCGACAATCTTTGCGTTTAATTTAATCAGGATTGTTTTGAGCATTGGAATAATCCTCCTTTTTGGTTTGGGAATTGGTGAATTGAGCCATGAGGTCCTTTTCAGGATATTTCTTTTCCTTGTGATTGCAGGATTCTATTTTTTGTGGTTCAACTGGGCGACAAAAAGCAAGCAATAGAATTAATAATAACTTTTGATTTAATTTTGCACTATGGATGAAGCATCTGCAAAATTCGAGCTAAAGCCAAACAAAACCGCTTTTGTTTACTGGCGCGTTTTCAAGGGCATGATTGGGGGGATTATAGGTCTTGTCATTGCTTCAATTATTGTAACTTTATTTTTCAGCCCGTTTGCACTTTTAGCAATAGGTGTTTTTGTGGTTATATTCCTCGCAAAAACAATTATTGATTTCATTTCGTTCACAGTCCAGTACAAAAAAACCCGCTATTTGTTTTTCGAAAATAAAATCATCGCAAAGACAGGGGGGATCTTGAGCGAGAGGGAAACCGAGATGGTGATAAGAAACATCACCCATGTCACATTGATTAAGCCATTTATAGAAAACAAGCTTTTCAAGACCGCGCATATTCTGGTTGAACTTGCGGGAAGCGCAAATGTTGAGGGAATGCTTATCTCAATCGATAAGCCTGATGAACTCTATCAGGGAATTCTGGAAATAATGCAGGCAAATGGTTTCAGCCTGAAAAAAACTAATCTGGTTCAGAAGGAAAAGCCGAGCAAGATTGGAGTCTTATTTGAGGTTGCGGGAATGTTTTTTGGGCTGTTGTTCGCGTTTATTTACGTCGGCCCGGTTTTAATAAGTCTCCTGGCATCAGTGAGCGGAATTTTAGGGCTGGTAGTTTTACTTGCCGTGCTTGCACTTGCGGGATTGGGCGTAATTATCTTTGCGGCAATAAAATATCTGGAGCTGGCAAAAAGGACATATTACATTTACGATGATGCAATACTCTACAATGAGGGCTTCCTAACAAAAGTGGATTCCTTTATTCCGATTGAGAACCTTGCGGATTCTGAAATTACGCAAACACTTATTGACAAAATTTTCGGCCTGTATGATGTGAAGATAAGCTGCCAGGGCGCCACACATGAAATACTTTTCAAGAACATGAAAAATGGGGCGCAAATGGAAAAGAACATCGACGGATTAATCGCAAAATCAAAATCATTAGTTGGGACGGGAAGAAAAGTTGCAACAGTTACGGGGGAAGTTGCGGAGAAGAAAATCGCGCCAGGGAAAGCAATGGCAGTTAATGTTGACGAATCTTTCACCGCAACTTTCAAGATGGACTTCATGAAAACAGTTGTTTTCGGGGGCGGGCTTGGAATCCTTATCGGCCTGCTGTTTGCAATCCCCACTTTCGGGATGTCTTTGCTTGCCGCAATATTTGCGCCAATCGGCGCATACATTATGGTGCATGCAACCACCTATCAGGTGAAACCGAAAAGCATGGAGCAAAAGTTTGATTTCCTGAACAAAAGAAATGTTGAATTCACCAATGATAAAATTACAGGGGTGCTTGTCAAGCGGGATTTTATTGACAGCTTCTTCAACACAATGTCAATCCAGTTTTGGTCGATAGGGGCAACACACAACATTAATTTTTCAAACATAAAAAGGACTCCTGAATTAGCCGCAAATGTTCTGGGCAAGTTCGGGATGACTGAAAAGGAGCCGATTTATTCTGTTGGCTCAAAGTTCGGGATAATTGCAATGCTGAAATCTCAGCTCTTTGTTCCGCTGCTTGCAATTGTTGGATTGCTCGCCGCAGGAATTATCATGCTTGTTCTTCCAGGGCTTGGGTTTTTCGGAATTATTTCAATCATAATTGCAATTATAATCCTCATCGGATATTCAATACTTGCAATTTACAGTTACTTGTTCTACAAAACAACAAAATTGGAAATTTACAAAAATTATGTGCACTATCAGGAGGGCATCATAAACAAAAAATACTATTACTCACTCTATGATAAAATCAAGGACATTACAACTATCCAGATTCCATTTTCGAATTTGGGAACAATTGTGTTCAATGTTGCGGGAGAAACAATTATAGCAACAGGCAAGGGTGTGGGAATTCAGGCAATGCCTGGCAGCGGTACCAAGCCACAGGCAATGCAGGGAATGCTAACATCCCACCATTTCAAAATCAATTTTATCCGGGGAATTCAGACAAAGGACGACCTTATTGACATGATATTCCACAAGCGCCTCACGGCATCGCAAATAAAAAGCATGGAAGCAAACATCAAGGAATCTGATTCGGAAAACCTTGCTATTGCAAAGCCGGCGGTTGCAAACAAACTTCTTCTGCCGATTATAATTATGATTGTGGTAAATGCAATTATTGTTTCTTTCCTCCTCGCAATAAGCCCTTTGGCAATAATTCCTCTGCTGGCGATTGATTTACTGATACTGGCATTTATTATTCTCGGTGTTTTGGTTAAATCCTATTCAATCCAGCCATACCGCGTGGTTGCAAAATCAGGAATTTTGTTCAAGACACAGACCTCAATAATTTTCGGAAAAATCGACCATTTAAGGTCCTCGCAGGGGCCACTTAACAAACTTTTTAGAAACGGGAATATCACCGTACACACAACAGGAAGCAGCAAGCCTGAAATAACAATCCAGAATATTCCCGCCTACAGGGAATTCTACAAAAATCTCGAGAAATACTACTGAATTTCAGGCATTCCAAAGGGAAAAGTTAATATAATAAAGAATTTATATATGATTGAACCTAATTAATTGTATTGGGTGAATTGCCTTCGGGGATTTGATGGGTTTATCGGACGCTATAGGGACTGTCTATTCAGGGATTGAGGAGCAGTATTATGCCTTGATGGATTCCCTTGAGGAAAAAGGCCTGCCGATTTACAAATTGATTGACCCTTTGGAAGAAAGGGGAATCCCCTCATTTCCCGCAACAATTGCGCTGATTCTTATTATTATTGCCCTGGTCTTTGGTTTGTTGTTCACAGGAATCTCACCTGAGGTTACGCTTAAGATGAATATTGAGGACCAGTTTGACAATTCAGTTAGCGGTGTTTCAATTGAGGTGAAACGGGCCGACGGAAGCAGCATCAATCTCAGCAAGAGTAAGTACGGGGATAAGGGCACAATTAACATTGGCCAGCAGGGAATTGGCTCTGAACTCACGGTTCTGGCAGAAAAGGAAGGTTATGAGGATAGCGAAACCAGGGTTTTAATCGAGGCAGGCGAGGAGGAAATTCAGGTTGTTTTAAGGCTTAAAAGAATACTAAACCCAATTAACGCAAAGTTAAGGCTTGTTGATGATACAGGAACATTGGTTAAAGATGCAAAAGTTGTGCTCCTTTCAGGGGAGGATGAAATAAGCTGTGCCGACAGTGATGGGGACGGCGAATTTGAATGCATTGGCATTTACGAGGATGTCGGGGTTATTCTAAGGGTGGAGTCCACCAATTATGAAACTGTTGACGGGCAACAATTAAGTTTCAGTGAAGGGGATGTCCAAACAATTTCCCTTGTTGCAAAGCCTGCTGCCGAGGAAGGGAAATCAAATCTCCTGATTAGGGTTAATGATAAGGCCACCGGCGAACTGGTGGAAAATATCACCCTGCAGATATTCAACGGCATTGATGATGCGCTGATTACAAGCAGGAATTTGGAGGAGGGTGAATTTGCCGAAAGCCTGGATAAGGGAACTTTGGTTAGGGTGGTTGTTTCTGCCGAAGGATATATTACATATGATTCAAGTGTCGAGGGGGAAAATATCACCCTTAGAAATGATGAGGAACTAATGGATATCCAACTCCTTGCAGGCGGAACAAATTTAAGGGTTGCAATAATTGATTCAGACAATCTTTCCCCTGTTGCTGATGCAGATGTCCAGCTTTTCAATGCCAATGCAGAGCTGCTCATCTATAAGCAAACCGGCTTTGGCGGAACTGTTTACTTAAATGATTTGAATTCAGAGGCCACATATTACATAACCGCATATTCCGGCAGGCACCTGCCTGCAAGGCTGGAGATTGTTCCCTTGCAGCAGACCGATGTGGAGATTAAGATTGTGATGAGGACCGCCTCCAACTCGGCGGCACTGAATCTGGAGGTCAGGAATGCTGAGGGGGAATTGCAGAACAATTCAACACTTAATTTTTATGAGATGGTTGATGGCAAGGAGCTTCCACTTGGAATAAAGCAGGAGAAGACAGATGTTTTCGGAAGATATACTGCGCAGGTTGCTGTGGGAAGGACTGTGAAGGTAAAGGCATACCATGAAAGGGAAGGGGGGGAAGCTGAAAAGATTATTGAGCCGCTTTCCAATGACCTGACAATAAACATGGAAACCATAGAGGGAATGGTGACCCTTATGCTCACCGATTCAGGGGGAAATCCGCTCACAAGCGGGGAACTTATTATTGAATCCCCCTCAGGCGAAATCCTCTATGATGCGGAAGTTGTTGACGGAGAAATTTACTTCGACCCTAATGGACGGGATTATGTTGTTGTGAAATACACCGCGGCCGATGGGGGCGAATATGTTGAGGAAATAAATGTTGACGGGAAAAATTTCATTGAAATGGAAATAGGCGGGGGGGAAACATACCTCGCCCCTGAAATTAATTTCCTCGGAATTTTCGACGCCTCGGGAAAGGAAGTTGAGGGGGTTGTAAAGGGCGATGATTACTACTTAAAATTTGAAACCATCTGGCCTGATGGAACCTACAATGCAGGGATGCATGTAAGGGCCGGCAATGATTTTGTTAAGTATGCCGACACCGATGATGTTGGGGTTCTTGGATTTTCTGCGCAGGGCGCAAGGTACTTTTATGGGAGGAGCTATTCCCCCATGCCTGAACCGGGTTTTGAGGGAATTGATTTCCAGAATTTGGGTTCTGCAGGGGAGTTCAATAAATGGATTGAACTTTACTTTGACTCGGGAAACGGAACAAGGATTGTTAAGATAAGGGTTCAGGCCAAGGCAACAACCAATGCAAGTGAGTTTGATGTGCACTACCGTGCCTGGGCAAAAATTGGGGGGGAAACTTATAGGAGCCCCGAAGATAATGTTTTGGGCACTGAGATTTACACGGACACAAGGACAAGCCTTTATGCCGAGACAAATACCGAAACCATTAAGATTTTTGATGAAAGCACAAGCTGCAGCAATGAAATTTGCGCAAACTACAAATTTGTAAGGCAAGATGGGACAGAATACACGCCGGAAGAATTCAGGGGGGCAATCAATGAATTATATGCCCTGGAGATTGAACTTAACCCTTCCGAAAACACAAATGCAACCATTAAGGCGAGCACCTCCCAGGCAAATCCAAAAATTGCATTTACGGGTTATGGAATTGACTCTTTTGGGGAATTCCCTGACAATGAAAAATTGGACACCTCTATTGAGGCAAGTGATATCAGCATTCTTGCAAACCGTCCATTGAAAGTAAGGCTCTTCTTCAAAACCCAGAAAGTGGAGAGCAGTTCAATCAGCCTGCAGATTATTACTGAGAAAACAGTTGTTGAGGAGAATTTCCACTTCAACATCCACCTTGAAAGGGATATGGTGGCCAGCGTATATCCTGAATTTGTTTCCACCGGGGAGAAGTTCACTGTAAGCCTCAAGTCGGAGGATAGTTCTCCAATAACCGATGCTGAGATAAAAATTATTGGGGAGGGTGGTGAGCATCTCTTAACAACTGTTGGGAATGGCACAAGCGGAAATGGTTCAGGGGGGAATTATGAAATAAATAATACGTTTGGCGCAGGCAAAATAAATCTGGAAATCACCGCAACAGGGTTCAAGCCCATTAAGAAAACAATTGAGATTGGAATGACAGGGGTATTGTCACTTCCGCCCAAAATTGAGATTGACCTGGAGAAAATATCTGAAGGGACAGATGACTCCTCCGAGGAGATTAAGGTGGAGATTGAAAATGCATCCGATGATTTGATACAGGATTTGAGTTATGAAATTGTAACTGATGGGGGCTTCCCAACAGGCATGGAAATTACCGCCTCAGGAAGCACATCGGTGAACAAGAAATCAGGGGCAACTGTCAGGGTTAACGCATCATACAATGGCAACGGGGAAAGGGAGCATGGCGAGGCGGAATTGGTTGTCTCAGGAACTGTTGCCGGGAAGTATCTCGCAAGGGCAACAAGCAGGGTTGTTGTAAGGTACAATCCTGAACTTGAGGACAGCTGCATTGAGCTTAGCAAGGAGAAACTTATTGTTTACATAGTGGGCGAGGAGAATTCTTCCATCGAGGAAACACTTACCATAAAGAACAACTGCAATATGAAGATTACCTTAATTCCTGAAATTGTTGAAAAGAGGGGCGATGAGAAGATTCTCATCGAGCTTAGTGAAGTAAGCCTTGAGCCGAGCGGGAGCAAGAGCGGGGGCAGAAATACCGATGAGGCCGAGGTCGATGTTGTCATAACAAACCTGCTCAGCAGAAATTATCCCCAAAAGAAAAAATACACTTATGAAATTTACTTCAATTCAGACGCCATCACAAAATCGCTTCCTGTTGAGGTTCATGTATGGAACAAAAGTTTCGCACTGCAGGTGAACAGGAATATTGAGCTCTGGCTTACCGAAACAGACAGGGGAAAGCCCCCAGTTTCACAGGTTCCACTTTTTATCCAGAATATCGGTGAGGCCGACATTGAAAATATTACTTTCTCAATATCCCAGCAGCACAGCAGGGGAAGTGTTGATGTCCGGGTTTTGCCGGCAATCGATGTTCCTGTGCTAAAAAAGGGGGCAACACTATTCCCCACAAAATGGATAGTGGCAACAGCACAAAGGACCGAAAAAACCACACTGGCAGATGTCTCACAAATTGAGGTAAAGGGCTCAATCAACGGGCAGCAATATGATTTCGGCCCTATCTTTATAACCTCACATGTTTCCGCACCTGAATGCCTCAAGGCAAGCACCAATTATGTGCCGTTTGAGGCCCATACAAGCAAGGCCGGGTCATTGAGTTATCCCGTTAAATTAAGAAATACCTGTGCGGAGGAATTGAGGATTAGGGGCGTTGACCCATCTTTGTTTGGCTCAAATAAGCTCTATATTGACAAGCCCGATATTTCCCTCTTCCCTGGGGAGGAGGTGGAGATGCTCCTCATACTTGACAAGAGGGAGGACTGGCAAGCCACCGCCCCTGTAAGGTTCAAGGCGTTTGGGGCAATAAGCCAAGTGTGGATTGATTCAACCCCTGTTAATGTTGACATAAAACTTGGTGTTTTCTCAACTGAAAAGGGGGCATCAACCGAAGCCGTAACCATGAAAGTTTGCGGAACCGAGACCAATGACAATAGAAAGGGCGAGGAGAAATTGGTTAAGTTCCCGAGAATTGCAACACAGGCAAATTGCGATGTCGCATACTGTGATGCGGAATTGCTGGCGCAGTTTTTGGCGGACAGGATTGAGTCAAAAGTGAGGGAGGCCAAGAGGCAGATATCCAACTACAAGGAGGAGGTGGTTAACTCCTCATGCAGCCCTAATGAAACTTCCTGCGCCTTCGATGCATTGGGGGTTAGAAGTGAAATCTTCTACGTGTATTTCCAGAACGACAGTTTAAGCACAGAAATGTTGAGGGCCGCACTGATGAACAAGGCCGATCTTTCATCTTTTAGGGTGGACACTGTTCTTTCCGGAACCAATCTTTCTGTGGGCGGGATTGGCAATACAATCCTTTTGAATGATTCATTCCGCGGATGCGGGAGATACAGTGTTCGCATAGGCGGCGCGGCAAAAGTTACCGGCAACCATATTGATTCAGGCCACATAAATGTGCTACTTGACCTTCACAGTTCAGAGGCCGAGGGCGGAGCCATAAGGGAAAGGACCGCGCAGTGCGACAACAAGATACAAAATGTGATGAACTTCCTGCCGGTGAATAAATCCTATACAAAATCAGACCCGAAAGAAAGTTGGCTTTCAACTGTTGAAACCGAGGATTCCGAACTTGATGATTTAGGCGAGGAAGTCGCAAAGGAATTGTTCGGATCTAAGGACAGGCTTGCGACACTTTCAGCAGGAAATGTCCTTGAGCTGAGGCTGGGAACGGAGCCAGAATATATCACAAA
>JAFCCJ010000069.1 GCA_017610305.1 Candidatus Iainarchaeum sp. | reverse complement strand
AGCTGCATTTGATTCTAGGGGAAAGCAACAAGAATTTATAGTAGTTTGATTTAATTAATATCGGTTCTGATGAAGATTTTACTTACAATTCTGGACGGTTTAGGAGACAGGCCTGTTAAGGAGTTTGGGGGCCTTACTCCTTTGGAAAAGGCAAAAACCCCTAACCTAAACAAACTTGCAAAAAATGGAATCACTGGCTTAATGGATACTATTGGGCGGGGGATAAGGCCGGGGAGTGACACCGCACATCTTTCAATTCTTGGCTTTCCTCCTGAAAAGTATTATACTGGAAGAGGCCTGTTCGAAGTTTTGGGAATTGGAATGAATCCTCGCAAAGGGGATGTCTGTTTCAGGGCAAATCTTGCGACTGTGGATAAATCCGGAAAAATAATTGACAGGAGAGCAGGGAGAATTGGTGACACATCACCATATGCAAAGAAACTGAATGGGATTACAATTAATGGAATTAAATTTCTGGTTCAGCCAGGAACCGCGCACCGTATGGGAATTATTGCAAGGGGAAAAGGATTATGCGGGGATGTGGCCGATAATGACCCCCATATTGTCGGGAAGAAAGTTCTTGCTGTGAAGCCCGCCAAAAATACAAGGCAGGCAAAATTTACCGCAAAAGTTATGAACAAATTTCTGGCAAAAGCAAAAGAAATTGTTTCCAAAAATCCTGAAAATGTGAGGAGGAAAAAATCAGGAAAACTTCCCGCAAATTATGTGCTTATGAGGGGTGCCGCATTTGTCCCGAAACTGGAAAGTTTTGAGAAAAAGTTTGGATTGAGGGCCGGATGCATTGCAGGCGGGGGGCTTTACAAGGGAGTTGCCAGATTTTTGGGGATGGATTTGATAAATGTTAGGGGCGCAACAGGAACTCCTGCAACAAATGTCCGGGCAAAATTCAAAGAAGCAAAAAAAGCGCTTAAGAAATATGATTTTATATTTTTGCATGTTAAGGGAACTGACACTTTGGGCGAGGACGGAAACTGCAGGGGCAAAATGAAGTTTATTGAGAAAGATGATTTGGCGATTGGTGAATTGAAGGGAATTAAGAATACAGTGATTGCGGTTACTGGGGACCATTCAACTCCCTGTTCACTTAAGGCACATTCAGGTGACCCCCTCCCTGTCCTGATAAATGGCCCGGGGATTAGGGTTGATGCCGTAAAGGAGTTTGGTGAGAGGGCCTGCGCATCGGGGGGATTGCAAAGGATTAATGGAGGGGATTTAGTTCCTGAACTGATTAATCTTGCTGGAAAGGCAGTCCTTTATGGTGATTAAATGCAGCGTGGCCAGATAAGCATTGATTTGACCTTAACCATTTTGGTGGCAATGCTTTTTTTGCAGGGAATGGCAATTTTAATGACAGATATCGCCGAAAGCCAGCAGAATATTTCTATACGTTCCCAGGGGAGGGCAATTTTGAACGAGGTTGCCAGGCTTTACACCTTAAATGAGGAGCTTTCGGATTTAGAAATTGGTTATACTGTGCCTAAAATCAGGGGCATTGGAGAAAGGCGGCCATTTGATTGTGAGATAAATTATGCAGACCCCCAGTTAACGCTGGATATTGATTTGGATGGCGACGGTGCTTATGGCGTTACTCCTGAAGAACTAGCTGTTGCCGTTACAAGGGACACAACACCACTTAGCGGAGCTTTTCCGATAAACTGCGGGGCTACAGTAACTATTGGGTGATATGTTGAATCAAAAAGGGCAGATTTTTTCACTGGATTTTATTCTTTCCCTCGCAATTATAATTCTTGCGATTGGCATGATGCTGCAGTTTATGGAATTGCAGGAATACAACCAAAGGGAAGCGGAAATCCAAAACGAACTTTATTCAATTGGGGAAACTGCGTCCCTGCTTCTTGTGAGCAATCCTGCTTTTACTTGCCAGATGACCAATACCATTGAAACAGTTGATTTGATGCCTGTAATGGGCTGCATATTAATCGGTGCACCACCTTCACACGAAATAACTAGAGATGGGTTGGGGATTCCATCTGATTACAGCTGTGAAATTTATGCTGAAGGAATTACAAGGTATGATGGAGGAGCTCCAAGCGGCGACATATCTTCTAACATAATTACTGAATGTACTGATGATTTTGGAACGGCAAACCCAGATAATTATTATTCGTCGGAAAGAGAGGTTGTATTTGTAGCTGCTACAAGTTCTGAAAACATTCACAAATCCGAGCTATATCATGAGTGCGTAAAGGGTGAACCACCATTATCCTGCGGTCTTGAAAGCGGTACAATAGAAATACGAGTGTGGAAAACATGAACACATCTAAAGGTTTTGCATTCACTATTGACGCCATGTTTGCAATATCGATAGTTATTATTCTTGCGGCAGCATATGCAAATATTTACCTGGTTGAAAAGGCTGATGTTGAGGCTGCCAAAAGCGTAAGACAGCAGGCAATTGATGAGGCATTGGTTTCATTTTACACTAATGGTTCTCCATCTTTGCCAGTAATATCAGGAACGGCAAAATATCACTATTGCACAAAATTGCTCGATTATGATTTTTCAACTCCTGTTGCCGTGAAAGATACTTATTGTTGGGAGGTGAGCTGATGCAAAGGGGAATTTACACATCAACTTTTGCAATGGTTGCTTTGGTGCTGATTTTTTCAACAGTGATACTTATGTCAACATCAGTTAGAGAGATTGCGTTTGAATCAAAAACTGACACAATTCTGGAATTGGAGTTTTTAACCGAGAACGCACTTTTCCTTTTTGACCAGGCCACAAGCGATGCAATTGCTGGCAGATTGTACGGTGATAATGATAATTGCACATATGCGGGCAAGGATTTTTACCCGGAAATTGATTCCCAGTTCGCCACAGTAAGGAATGATATTCTACTTGAAACAGGCGTTAGTTGCAGTTATGAATTTCCTCTATCTATTGTTCGGGCAGATAATCCTGGAGATGGTTCAGATATTTTTGTTTATACCGTTACTTGCACAATTAATGACGAGGACGGGCCGATATCAATTTCCAAAACAAGCCGCACTGGGAAAAGAGTTACGGATACATCCGCCATTATATCTCCTCCAGCGTGTGACGGAGTTGACATATGTGATATTTACAGTGGGCGCTGTGATATTGCGACCGGTCAAACAGCGGGTTGTACCCCTTGCTAAATTAGCCTAAATCCTAAGCAAAAAAGAAGGTTTAAGAAGAACGGGAACTACAAAAGATAGAGAGGTGTTTTAATGGACAGGAAAATTGCGCTTATTGGAATTGTCGGAGTTGTTTTGGTTATTGCAGTTATGCTGAGCACTGTTTTGCTCATGCTAACTGATGGCGAGGAAACAGGAAATGGTGTTTCAAATATAAATATCGCCGATTATTCTTACAAGGCATCTGTGAAAAAACCCGCCTTAGTTATCGCAGAATTTGCCGCTGACGAAGGAAGTGAGGAGAAACTTTTTAGCGAACTTACAATCTACAATGAAAACCTTGCTTTGGTAAAGGAAGTAAGGCGCCTGTTTTTGCAAAAGGGGCTTAATGAAATCAGGTACAAGGATATTGCGCAAAGGATTGACGCCACGTCGGTAATGTTCATTGATTTGGATTTTCCTGAGACTTTTGTTGTTGAGCAGAATTATGAGTATGATTTGGTTTCAAAATCAAAACTGCTGGAAAAATATCTGGACAAGGAGATAACTGTCGAGGTTAACAACGAAACCGGGACAAAGATTTACACAGGGACTCTTTTGAGTTATTCAGATGGTGTGCTGCTGCAGACAGGAAACGGGGTTGTCTCAATAAGTGATGTTGACAAAATCTCCTTTCCTAAATTGAGTGAGGGTCTCCTTACAAAACCAACTTTAGTCTGGAAACTCTATACCGAAAATACAGGCACAAGGGATACGCAGACTATTTATCTCACTGACGGAATTAACTGGAGGGCAGATTACATTGCAAAGGTAAATACCGATGACACTGAAATGGATTTCAAGGGCTGGGTAACTACAACTAACGAGTCAGGAACCAGTTACCCTAACACAAAACTGAAACTTGTTGCAGGAGATATTCACAGAGTTACTAAATCTTATCAGAGGAATCTGGATTACGCATATGAAGTGGCCGGTGACAGTGGCTATGCCCCGCAACAATTTGTTGAGGAAGGTTTGTTTGAGTATCACATGTACACGCTTGAAAGGGAAACAAATATCATGAACAACGAAACCAAGCAGATAAGTTTGTTGAGCAGCGATGG
>JAFCCJ010000022.1 GCA_017610305.1 Candidatus Iainarchaeum sp. | reverse complement strand
CGGAAGTGAAAAGCGATGAAAATGATGGAAGGGTGTAATTTGCCTGCGAAAAAGCGTTCTCAAAAACAATGCTCTCCCCCGCAAATTTGTCTATGTTGGGCGAGGTGTCTCTTCCGTAGCCATAAATTCCAAGATGGTCTGGTCTCAGGGCATCCATAGAAATGAGTATTATGTTGCAGTTTTCACATTTAATTTCTTCAGTGGATTCTTCTTCGGACAGAAACTGGATTGAAACCAGCAGCAATACAAGAATGAATATTATCGGTGCTATGTGGATCAAGGACGGGAAATTTTTCTGAAGTTCCATAAAGAAATAACCCTAACCTAAAATAAGAGCTATGCACACTCACATATATCCCAATGCCCTCAGTTTTTCCATTAGCTGCTCCTTGTCCAAATCCCTTCCGCTTCTTTCTGCCGCATCTTTTTCTGTTGCTTTGGTGCAGGGCCGGCAGCCAATGCTTTTGAAAGTCTTACCGCCTGCCTCAATTTTGTCATACAGGGGATTGTAAGGAATATTGTTTTCCCTAGTGAACTTCCAGACCTCATCAAGAGACCAGTGCAGCATTGGATGAATTCTCATATGTTCTGGCTCAGCCCTCCTGCTAAATGCCTTTTCCTTCCCCCTAATTCCATGCTCATCCCACCTGATTCCGACCAATACCGCATCAAACCCTTTTTCCTCAATTAATTTTGCAAGCGCCTCTGTTTTCAGTTTCTGGCAGCACTCAAACCTTGAATTGGTGAACGGCGACACACCCTCTTCAAGTGCCTCCTTGTTCCGGTATCTGATGAAATCAATTTTCCAGTCCTTTGCTGTTTTTTCCATAAATCTGTAGGTTTCAGGGAACTGAAAACTTGTGTCCAGAAGCACAACTGGAAAGGGCACTTCGCGGAACAGCTGCTTTGCAACCCACAGCATCACAGTGGAATCTTTCCCCCCGGCCCATAGCATAACCGGCTTCCTGAAAGTTGCAACCGCTTCCCTGATTATGTACTCAGTTTGAGACCTTTTTTCCCTCATAGGCTGCTGGACAAAATCAAAATAATTCGGTTCTTTCAGCCACTCCATTAAAACACCCTAGCCAAGAAGGCTTTCCCCCTCCATCTCTTCAGGAATTTCAATAGCCAGCCCATCTAGAACCGTGGGGGCAATATCCATTATATCCGGATTTTCATGGCCGATTTTAAAGTTCGTGAACAAAACCCCCGGCACAAAGCTCCTGTCCATTAGATGCTCCCCGACCCATTTGCCCCCATTATCAAAAACTTCTTCCGGCGTAAAGCCCCCCACGGCATTCTGCCAGCTCAGCCTGTAGCCCTCATTAGTTCCAACAACAATGTCCGGTGCGTCTTCAACGAATTTTCCCGAATAAATTTTATCGCCCCTGTAAACCGCAGCCATTACGCTTTGGCCTGTTTTTGGGTCTTTCCATTCCCCCAACTCCCCACTTATTTCATTAACCAAAACATCCCTTTCCCCCTGCTTCACAATCCCTTTAGCTTCCCTTCCTTTTAGGTTTATGTAAATGCTGTTAAAGCCAAGGGAATATGCCTTGGTTTTGCCCCAGTCAACATATCTGAAAAGTTCCCCGGCATCCTCTTCTGTCGGCTCTTTTGTTAGGGCCAGATAGCCATTGTTGTAGAGCCATGTGTTTACACTCACCGCCCGTTCAAAGCTGCTGAAGCCATGGTCGGAGAAAATTATAAGCAGGGTATTGTCATCAATTTTCCCGAGCAGTTCCCCCAAAAACCTGTCCTTTTCAAGGTAGTATTGCTCTATTTCCCCGGGAATTTCTCCTTCTTCCCAGAAAATATGCTGCAGCCTGTCCCCTGAATCAAACCCAAACGCAAAAACCCCTCCATCAAAGCCCTCAAACTCATGCCAGAACATTTTGGTGCGCTCTTCCTCAATCTCCTGAATTTGTTCAAGGAGAACCTCTTTCGGAATTCTGTTTTCCGTAACTCCCTTAGTTTCCTCAGGCATTCCAAGGGTGTAGTAAAGCCCGATATCCTTTGCCAGCTCAGAGGAGAATTCCTTTGGATAGGAAATCCCCAGCGCCGGGTTTTCAGGGTCAATCTGCACTGTCGTCATGTACATGCTGAATTCCGGTTCTGTGGACAGGACATAAACCTTGAAGATTCCGTACACCTCATTCAGGAAACCGGCGTCAAATTTTGCCCTCATCCATTTGCTCCACCCCCTCTCCTGAAGCTCATGGCTTTTCCCGTTGAATTCGAGCAGGATTTTCCCGTCCGCAAGTTTTATTTCCATCGGCGTCCTAACCTCTACTAATTCCCCGACCTCCCTTTTCATTGGGCCGCTGATGAATGTTTCAGATTTCCCCCCAACAAATTCAACAGGAACAACCTTTTCCGCCCCCTCTGATTTTTCATCGAAATCTCCTGAAGTGTAAAACCGGTAGCTGCTTAGCAGGCCCTTTAAATCTACCACCCCCAAACCCGAAAGCATATTGCCCTCAATCTTTTCCGGCGGGAAGCTCACAGGCCATCTTATGACTGTTGTCGCAATGCCTGCATTGCTTGTAATTCTCCAGAATGGGGTTCCGCCCAATGCCGACTCATAACTTATTCCAAGTGCACCCTCTTTAGCCCTTGCGAGATTCAGTTTTGGAAGATATGTTTTTGGGTTTCTGTTGATGAAATCAAAAAGCCCATAGCCTCCTGGGTTAAGCCCTGTGGCTGCAGCACTCCAGGAAACAGGGGTTTCAGGGGGGATTGTAACCTGCAATCTTGAAAAATCGCCCTCTTCGGAGAGCTTCCTGAAATTCTGCATCTTGCCCTCTTCCCAGAGCCGCTCAACTATTTTTGGCTCAAGGGCATCAATCCCTATTACCAAAACCTTTTTTCCGTCCCCAGCACTTTTCTCCCCAGGCATGTCCATTACCACCAAAACAACCAAAACCAGGGCAACAAAAATAATTGCCGCAGCCCTTTTCTTATTTGAACCCAAAAAGCCTTTTATTCTGCTCCAAGTTTCACTGAAAACCCTTCTTGCCGGTCTGAAAATCCTCATAATCAAAAATCCGGAAATAATTGCGAGAATCGCCCCTATTATGGGGCCTATGCCTGAGGCAATGGCCCCGCCCAGGCCAGGGTCAATGTAGGCAAATGCAGGGGAAAGAGACAGAAACAAGAAAACCAATCCTGCAATTTTTTTTGGCATAATTTCTATTTAAGAGTCCAAAGTAGATAATAAAATGTTGGCTTCCTTAAATCGGCAAAGATCATAAGCCTATTCCCTGCTGAGGACAATATTTTTCGGTTAGTCCAGTTATTAAAAATTTGGCAACTATAAATCATTAATAGTTTAAATCAAGTGGCGGGAATTATGAAAATTTTGTTTGTCAGCCCATACATCTATCCTGATGGGGGAGGGGTAGGAAGAATAGTTCTAAACCTCGCAAAGGAATTCTCAAGGAAGGGACATAACGTAACTGTTGTTGCCTCAGGAAAGAGCAACTCAACAAAAATGCAGGACGGCTTTGAATTAATCACAACAAAACCGGATTTCCTGATTTCCAATACTCCGATAAAACTCAACCTGTTTTTCACTTTGGATAGGCTCCTAAAAAAAGGTTTTGACCTTGTGCAGGCCTTTACGCCTGTCCCGTTTTATGCAGACATGGCCGCACTCGCCGCAAGAAAAAACAACACGCCCTTTTTTCTAAGTTACAATGCATTCACTTTTCATAGGGTAGACAAAAGAAAGAACCTGCTTTCAACAATCTATGAAAATTCTCTGAAAGGAATCATAATGAACCAAGCAAACAAAATCATAGTTTACAACAGCGGTCTCAAGGAGTCAGGATTTTTATCAGGCTTCAGGAAAAAACTTTTCTTCTTTTCTCCTGGACTGGACAGGAAAATGTTCAGCAAATCAAATTCTGGGGAAAAGCATTTGCTTTTTGTGGGCGCCCTTTCCAAACCACAGAAATGGAAAGGTTTCAACTATCTTCTTGAGGCAATGAAAATGGTTAAATCTGAATTTCCTGAAACAAAACTTTTGGTTGCAGGTGACGGAAACCTCGCCGAGTATTACAAAAATTATTCCAAAGAGCTAGGTCTTAATGGCACAGTGGAATTCAAGGGATTTTTAGGGGAAAAGGAACTTGCAAGGGCATATAATGAATCATTTTTTCTTGTCTTGCCCTCATATGCAGATGCAGAGCTTATGCCATTTGTAATCACCGAAGCATTTGCCTGCGGAAAGCCAGTGGTGGCGACAAAATCAGGGGGAATCCCCTACATAGTTGATGACCAAAAAAATGGCATGCTAGTGGATGAGAAAAATCCTGAGAAGCTTGCAGTTGCCATAACCTACATGCTAAAAGACCCTGCAATGAGAAATAAAATGGGGAGAAATGCATTGCAAAAGGCAGAAGGATTTTCCTGGGGCAATGCAGCAAATGAGATAAACGAAATGTATGAAAATGAACTAGACAGGGATTGAAATGAAAAAGGAAAAATTAATTTCAGCAATTGTTGTGAATTACGACGGGGAAAATCTTCTTGAGGAGTGCCTTTCCTCGCTCCGGAAACAAACCCATAAAAATCTCGAGATTATTGTTGTTGACAATGCCTCCACAGATAATTCGGTTGAGCTGATAAAATCTAAATTCCCTGAAGTGAAAATAATTCAAACCAAAACTAATGAAGGGTTTGCTGCTGCAAACAACATCGGGATTGAAAAAAGCAGGGGAAGTTATGTAGCAATGCTTAACAATGATGCTGTTGCAGAGAAGAACTGGCTGAAGGAATTGGTGGAAATGGCTGAGCAGGACAAAAAAACAGGGTTGGTGGGCAGCAAAATCCTTAGAACTGGCTCAAATGAAATTGACACAATGGGTCTGAAACTAATTAAATCAGGATATCCCCTCGAGATCAAAGAAAACAAGGGGAAACTTTTTGGAGTGGATGACTGTGCCTGCCTTTACCGCAGGGAGATGCTGGAAGATATCAGGCAAAAGGAGGGCATTTACGATGTAGATTATTTCATGTACTTTGAGGATGCAGATGTAAGCATAAGGGCATTGCTCAGGGGGTGGAAGGCAGATATTGCGGAAAAGGCGGTTGTTTTCCACAAGGGTTCTATTTCCGCAAACAAAAGAAAGAACCTGAAAAAATACATGGTGGAAAGGAATATTTTGTGGTTTATTGCAAAGAATTTCCCGCGTGGAATCCTGCTCAGGAATCTGGTGTGGATAGTTCCCCTTCAGTTTGGCGTCCTCCTCCTCAACGCATTTAAGGGAAACTTCAGTGTTGCAAAGGCAAAATTTGATGCGCTGAAAGGCCTGCCAAAAATAATTGAAAAGAGAAAGGCAATCCAGCAGAATAAAAGCCTGCAGGATGCTGAACTCCTTAAAATAATTTCAAACCAATTTTTATTGAAGTGATTGAATGATTCCTGTGTTCAGACCAGCTTTAGGGGCGGAAGAGGCAGACGCAGTTAGGGCCGTGATGGAGAGCAATTACATCGGCTGCGGTCCAAAGGTCAAAGAGTTTGAGAAAAAATTCGCGGATTTTACGGGGGTGAAATATGCAGTCGCAACAAATTCGGGGACAGCTGCCCTGCATTTGGGGTTAAAGGTTTTGGATATTGATAAAAAAGAAATAATTTCCTCGCCTCTAACTTTTGTCTCGACAATACATTCGATCCTTTATAACAAAGCGGTTCCGGTTTTTTCCGGCATTCAGTCGGATACATTAAACATCGCCCCTGATATTGCCAGGAAAAAAATCTCGGAAAAAACAAAGGCAATCCTCTCCGTCCATTTTGGCGGGCACCCCTGTGATATGGATGAGATAAATGAGCTGGCGAAAGAGAATAACCTTTTTGTTGTTGAGGATGCGGCTCATGCCTGCGGTTCGGAATACAAGGGTAAAAAGGCCGGAAATTTGGGAAATCTATCCTGCTTCAGCTTTCAGGCCACAAAAAACCTAACCACCGGGGATGGAGGAATGATTGCAACCAATGACAAAGAGATGGCGGAAAGGGCAAGGCGTCTCAGATGGTTGGGAATAAGTGAGGGCACTTTTGAGAGAATTGGGAAAAAGGGATACGGATGGGACTATGATGTAAGTGAACTTGGTTTTAGGTATGAGATGAATGATATTGCGGCGGCAATTGGCATTGCCCAGCTGAAAAAGCTGGGTGCTGCCAACAAAAAACGCAGGGAAATAACCAAACAATACAATGATTCCTTCAGCAGACTGGATTGGCTTGATATTCCTGCTGAAAGGAGTTATGTGAAAAGCTCAAACCACAATTATGTGGTTAAAATCAAAAACCAGAAAATCCGTGACCGCCTGATTACACATCTTGCAGAAAACAATATCTCCAGCTCAGTGCATTATAAGCCGATTTACATGCACACGCTTTACAGAAAAATTGCAGGAAATATTTCAACACCGGTTGCTGATGAAATCTGGAAAAGAATTCTTACACTCCCGCTCTTTCCAGGACTCAAAGATGGGGAGATTGAAAAAGTGGTTGATTGCGTTAAGAAATTCAAACCATGATGTGATGTTCGATGCCTGAAAAAACGAAAATATTTTTCATATCTCCAAAAACCAATTTCAGGCATTTCTCCCCTCCCCTGAACCTTGCCTCACTGGCTGCAGTTGCGAGGGAAAAGGGTTGCGACATCAGAATCATGGATTTTTCCGCAAGATATGCAAATTACTCTGAGGGGGATTTGCTCTCTGAAATGAAATCATTTCAGCCCGACATTGTGTGCGTTCCAATAAACACAATATTTGCAAGGCAGGCGTTTAGGGTTGCTGAATTGCTGAATGGAAGCAACAGCCTAAAAGTGGCAGGGGGTCCACACCCTACTGTAGTTCCCCACGAATCTCTCGAAAGAGGGTTTGATGTTGTTGTAAGGGGTGAGGGGGAGAAAAGCTTATCTGATTTGATTGACTATTCAAGGGGGGAGAAAAGTATTAAGGATATCCCTGGAATCAGCCACAAAGTAGGAAACAATTTTATCGATAACCCGCCCCGAAAACCAATTATGAATTTGGATGAAATTCCTTTCCCCGCGATAGAACTTTTTAATGAGGGGGATTATGCCGGAACAAAGAATGATTTCAGGGATTTTGGAATTATAAGCTCAAGCAGGGGCTGCCCCTATGGCTGCATTTTTTGTGCGGTCTCTTCTACTAGCGGAAAGGCCTTCAGGTTCAGGTCTGCGGAACAAATGGTTGCCGAGATAGAGAAACTAATTGCAGGATATGGAATCAATTACGTTGTTTTTCTCGATGACATTTTCACATTCAACAGGGAAAGGGTTATGGAGTTCTGCAGGCTAGTTATTGAAAAAGAACTGAAGGTTAAATGGGAATGTTCAACAAGGGTTGATGCTGTTGATGCAGATCTGCTCGTCACCATGGCTGCGGCAGGTTGTGCCTCAATTACCTATGGCTTTGAAAGCGGGGATGAAAACACACTGAAAAGAATTGGTAAGGGAATCTCAACTGAACAGATGAAAACCGCCCTAAAACTAACCACCGAGTCAGGCATTAAGGCAAATGCAAATTTTGTTTTGGGTTTCCCCTGGGAAATTGCCGAAACCGCCGCAATAACAAGGAAATTTATGCGGGAAATTTCATCAAAAGTAAGCATTTTCATTCCGTCATATACCCTAATGCCCTTTCCTGGCACCAAAATCTTTGAGGAATTCAAGCAAAGCAATGGCTTTGACAATTGGTGGAATACTGAGGGGGAGGAAAAGTATTTCGTTGAGGCAGAGGATACCCCTGTTTTCCACAAAATATTCTATTCCCACCCCCATTTACTTTTTGACGTATTTTTCAAATATTCTCCAGAAGTAAAGAAAGAATTCCTAAGGACAATAGATTTCATCATCCGCCATAATTTAAGGCAAGATTCAAATATTTTCAAACTATTTGGCGGTCTTTTTCTCTATAATCTTTCCAAAACACTTTTCTCAATAAGCCCAAAACTTGAACTCAGTTTTTTCAATCTGGTGAGAGCTATAAAAAACCTACCACTTTCCCTTAAAGTCAGGGATTGAATTCCTCTCATCCCTGGAAATCGCATTTCTATTACAGACCAAAACGCAGCTTCCGCAACCAACGCAGTTTTCCCTTATTATTCTCGCCTTCCCCTGCTCGTTGAATTCGATGGCATCAAACATGCATCTTTCACTGCAAAGCCCGCAGCCGCTGCACCGTTTCTCATTTATCGAATAGAGGTATTCGGACTTGGACATAAGCTGGTTTACGCCATAATCTCTCAATTTTTTGTGAGGGAGAATCCCAAGGCAGCTCTTGTCATCGCAAGTGCAAATGGCCCCTATAAAGGGCACACCATAGGTCCATAGGGAATGTATCATGCCCCTATCGTTAAGTTCCCGAAGCTTGTTGATTACGTCATCCTTTGAAACTATTTCGGATTTTTGCTTTCCGATGCGGTTCATCCTGTCCGATTTCGGCCCCAGCATAAGGCATATGTTCTTGCCCGAACCATGGGTCATTTTTTCACAGATACACTCGAAGAAACGCATATTCTCAGCAATTTCCAGAATTTCGCCCAAATCGTCAAAAGGAACAACCTGCCCTGCCCTAATGTTGCTGGTATAATATTTGATAAATTGGTTAAGCACAGGCCTTGTCAATGAGGATTTTAGGCCCAGGTTAACTAGATCTAGGCGATATAGCCAGTCAAGATGGTCATAGTTATCAATCTTCTTCTTTCTTGCAAGCTCTTTGCTGTAGTTATGGGCATTTAGATACCACTTCTTTCCATCCCCATGCTTCACGCAGAAATCGCACAAAAAAATTCACCTGTTAAAATAAAGCAATAAAACTAATAAAACAATTTGGCTGAAAACCGTCGCAGACCCGACACCGGCAATCCCAAACAGGGGGAAAAGCAGGATGTCAAGGGCTATGTTCGCGGCAGATGCAATAATAAGCCCGGCAACAACCCCGTATTCCTTTCCTGTCGCCATCAGGAAGCTGAAGAGGACAAAATTCAGGTACAAAAGAGGAATGCTCCATGAAAGAATCCTTAGGGCAGATATTGTTTCAGAAAAGCCTTGCCCGAAAAGCAGCTCAATCAGTGGCTGTGAAAGGAAGAATAGGAGGATTGAAATTACAATTCCTATCAGCCCCATTATTATCATTGACTTTCGGAGATTTTTAATCTTATTAGTCTTGTCTCCCTCCTGAAGGCGGGAAAAGAAGGGGAACAATGCAACCGCACTGGCCTCCGCCAATAGGATTGACCCGATAATTATGTTGTATGCGACGCTGTAAAATCCCAAAAGGGTTTCGCCCCCTAAAAAGTTTATTATGAAGACATCGATTGCAAAGTAAAATGTGGAAAGCACAAGCAACACACCAAAAGGGGCGGCGGTCTTTATCGAATTTGCCCAGAATGCGGTGTCCATCTCAGGCCAGCCCTTAAAGAAGAATTTCCTGATGATGAAAAGGCTGATTGCGAAATTGAATGTCGCCCCTACAAACAAAATGGAAACAAAACCCAACAACCCATAGCCTGAAAACAGAACAAAAACAGCGAGCAAAAAGGTAAGGATGTTTGAGGAGGTTGAGACCACAAATTCAAAACCAAATCTTTCATACGCCTTGAAGAATGCCTTTATGAAATCCGCAAATGAATTCAGGAATGCGGCAAGGGCAAGGAGGAGAATAATAATCTTCAGTTCATCGGAGAAACCAAAGAGGAAAACGGCTGTGCCAATGACTGCAAGCACTGCGGCAACAATCCCCATTTTGAGTGCAAAAAGCTTTCTGAAATATTCCTCCGCATGTTCCGGTTCCCTGGCAACATCTTTTACCACCAAGCTGTGCAGGCCCAAATCCGAAAATACAACAAGGGCCGATACAAATGCCAGTGCAAAGCTATACTCCCCATACGCCCCTGCCCCTAAAATCTGGATGAAAAAAATGACAGCTATCAGTGCAAGAAGCCTTGACAAGAGGTTTGCCGAGAAAAAGAGAAGGCTGTTTTTTGCAATCCTTTTTGTTTCGCCCAATTCAGACACCTAAAGCCAGTCACTGTCACCAAATATGAGATGAATTCTCCTTAAATCGCCGTTCATGATTTCCGCCTTTTCTTTCTCAAGGAAGAAATAGGATTTCTCGCTGAGAAAATTCTTAACAAACCCCGCCTTTCCAAGTTCGGATTCAATTTGCGGGCTGTAAATCCGGATGGAAAATGAATCCGCCTCCCCTTTCCTGAAAAATTCTTCGCAAAAGCCCAGTGTCCCAAGCAGCCCCTTTTTCCCGTCCAGAAACAGGTCAACTATCTGCCCACTTGTTTTGCCGAGCCTAACAACCACATATCCTGATAAAGAACCGCCTCTTCTGATTGCAAACGCAGTGTATTCTTTTGTTGGCTTTCTCATAAACCTCCAGTTCAAATAGCTTGAACTTCTGTTAACGGCTAAATTATGCCTTGCCGAAATTTTTCCCGCAAGCAAATCAAAATCCTTGCCAAATGACTTAATTTCCTCGAACTCAATTCCTTCAGAGGAAAAGGAATTGTTCCTGAAAAAAATCCCCGTAATTCCGTTAGTAAATGATTCAATAAATGCCGGCGGATTTCTAATTCCCAGTCGCCTTAATAGGGGTCTTGAATTCATCAATTTTGTGTAATGGTTAAGTGCCAGCAAACTCGTAAGGCCACTTTTTCCCCCAATAAGTTTCATCGCCAGTTCATTTGTAAAACCGAAAAAGGCCATGCCCTCCCTTTTCCCGCTTTCCATGCCTTTCCTGAAAAGTTCGCTGAATATCCCCCTTCCGCGAAAAGATTCCAACACAGCACTGTCAACAATCTGCCAGGTCCTTACAATCTCAGACCCAATCTTCAGTTCCATTGGGAAAGTGCCGATATGGCCGACCAATTCCCCGCCGTCAGTTTCCGCAACAAGTATGCCTGGCCTGCCAAAAGGATTCTCCATAAAACGCCAGTTCCATTCCTGCAGAGTAATCGGCCTTTGGATGCTTTCCAAAACTCTTTTGATTCCCCTCTCGTCCCCTTTCCTGAACCGCCTTATTTTGATTCCTGAGTCCATCTATAGATTTTAATCAGTTATGAAGTTAAATAATGCTGTGGATGCTAAAGAATTTGATGATGTAAAGATAGGGCAGACCAATTCCATTGCGCTAATATTTACTAAAGAGGAGGTAAGGAAGTTTAACCAGCTGCTATTTGGACACAGCAATATTACGGATAGTGTGCCGGAACTGTTCCTAATTTCTGCCGCAACTTCCATTGACTGGAAAAGCGGTTTCAGTTCAGTAACCTCAAGCTATGAGGCAGAGTTCTTTCTTCCTGCTAATCCGGGGGAGAAAATAACTATTGAGAGAAAGGTTACTGCAAAGGACGGCAGCAAAAAAACCATTCACATAAGCCTGAAGGCATTCAACGGGAAAGGGGAGCTTATTGGAAAAGGAAGCTCTGTCGGCATGTTATTCCTGGACGCAGGTGTTACAAAATGAACAATGCCCTGAGGAAAAAGGCCGAGAAAAGTTTTGGTGAGGGCGAAGTGCAATCATATGCCGGGATTACCGGGGATTTCAACCCAATACATCTCGATAAGAAGTTTGCAGAAAAAACAGTTTTCAAAGAGAGGATAGTAAGCGGCGCGTTGCCGATAGGGTTTATTCATTCCCTTTACCGCGAGCTGCTGGGTGCGGAGTTCAGATTGCTGAAACAAAGGGCAAAATTTCTCGGGCCGGTTTATTTTGGTGAGGGCATTGTGTTTGAGGCCGAGTGCAAAGTGAAGGGCAAAAAATTCCTCTGCAGTTCTAAAGCCAGGACAAAGCAGGGAAAAACAGTAATTGAAGAAAACTCGGAGATTATGCTGAAAGATTAGCCATTTGCCGCCTTGGCAACATTTCTTTAATAACTTTCCAGCCAATTATTTTTCATGCCGCAAAAAGCTGAATATAAAATAAGGCCTTTTGATGATTTAGTGATAGGGGAAATCGCCACTCTAAAGAGAACCATTACTGAAAATGACCTCGAAGATTTCGCAAAGGTCAGCCAGGATTTCAACCCGATTCACCTTGATGAAGAGGCCGCGAAAAAATCAATTTTCAAGGGAAAGGTTGTTTATGGAATGCTGCTGGGCTCGATGATTTCTGCGGTCATCGGAACCAAGCTCCCGGGAAATGGTTATATTTATGTCAAACAAGAACTGAATTTCCTGAAGCCGGCAAGGATTGGCGAGGAGCTTACTGTTACTGTAAAACTCCTCAGAAAGTTTGATGAAAAGAAACACGTAGAACTCGAAACCTTAATTTTCAATGAAAAGAATGAGCTTCTTGTAAGAGGCACTGCAAGGGGAAAAGCCCCGTTCTGATTAACTCTCTTTCAGGAGCGATGCAATCCGTTTCCCCAATTCCCCTGCACCTCTTACTGCGGCAGCATCCTTTTTGACAAAATGCATCAAGCCATCATCCCTTTGCTGTGAGCCAATTACAAAAGGCCCCTGGGCATGGGGCTTTAGGGTGTCCTCCCCAAGAGTATTGCCCACAACCACCATTCCCTGATACAGGGCATTTGCCATCAATTGCTGAAGCGCAACTTCCTGAAAACCATGGACAAAGCCCCCGACACAAATAAACGAGGCATATTTATCCCTTAACTTAAAACCATCTAGCCTGAACGGATACATTCTGTCGAAAAGGTTTTTCAGGAGAGGTGAAATGCCCGCGGCATAAGTGGGAGTTGCCATTATTATTACTCTCGCTCCCAGCATTTTTTCACCGATCTTTCTGAAATCATCGTCAAAATGGCACTTTTTTTCCTTGAGGCATTTAAGGCAGCGGTCACATTCCGCAAGCTCATAATCCGCAAGCTGCAAAATCTCTGTCCCAACACCATTCTCCTTTGCCGAATTCAAACATTCATTCAGCAAAAACCACGAGTTTCCTTCCCTGTTCGGGCTGCCGTTTATTCCCAAAACATCCATCCCTTCACCTCATGTAAAATCCGCCGTCTGCATTTATTACCTGCCCTGTGATGTAGCTCGATTTTTCTGAAAGCAGGAATGCAACAACCTCGGCAATCTCGTCAGGCTGTCCAGGCCTGCCAAGAGGAATTAATTCAATCATTTTGCCCTTAAGATCCTCAGGAACGCTTTCACTCATCCTTGTGCTGACATATCCTGGGGAAACAACATTTACCCTGATTCCTTTCCTTGCAAGCTCCTTTGCAAGGGTCTTGGAAAAGCCGATAACCCCTGCCTTTGCGGCGCAGTAATTTGCCTGCCCAAAGGCCCCCAACTCCGCGCTTATGGATGCTATGTTGACAATAGCCCCATTTCCCGACTCCACCATTTTAGGAACAACTGCCTTGCAGCAGTTGAAAACCCCGCCCAGGTCAACGCCAATGACCTCATCCCAATGCGCATCCTCCATCTTCATAAAACTCTTGTCCTTTATTATGCCTGCATTGTTCACAAGATAATCAATTCTGCCAAATTTATTCACCGCTTCTTCAGCCATGCTTTCAACCTCACCCTTTTTGCTGACATCTGCCCTGACCGCAATTGCCTTCCCTCCTGCAGATATTATTTCTTCCACAGTTTCCTCCGCCCCCTGCCTGTTTTTGCAGTAATTTACAATGACATTTGCCCTGCTTTGCCCGAGCTGCACAGCTATCGCTTTTCCTATGCCTGCGGAAGCGCCTGTAACTATTGCAGTTTTTCCTTCAAACTCGCTCCAGGTCATTTTCCATCACTCCACCTTATTAAGTTGGCGCCCCATGTAAGGCCGCCGCCAAACCCGGCAAGCACAACCAAATCCCCTTTCTTTATTTTACCCTGCTCCACAGCCTCGTGCAAAGCAATAGGGATAGACGCGCCAACCGTATTCCCGTACTTGTGCATGTTTGTATAGGTTTTTTCCATAGGCAGACCAAGCCTTTTCATCCCTTCCTTTATAATGTTATAGTTAGCCTGATGGGGAATTATCATATCCACATCCTTAAGCGAATAACCATTTTTTTTCAAAACACTCCTTACCGCATCTGGAAATGCTTCAATAGTAAAATCCCATATCTTTCTACCATTCATTTTTACGGAGTGCATGCCATTTCTTAACGTTTCCTCACTTGGGGGCATTGCTATGCCGCCAGCAGGGATGCAAAGGTCCATTGCTCCTGAGCCATCAGTGCGAAGATAGCTGCCTAGCAAACCATAGCCCCTTTCCACCTCCCCCAACACAGCAGCACCTGCACCATCTCCAAAAAATACATAGGTTGTTCTATCCTCTACAGTTAGTGCAGCGGAAACCTTCTCCACCGCTATGAGCAAAACGTTCTTATATGTTGAATCAGCTACAAACTTGGATGCAATCTCCAAACCATAAACAAATGCAGAGCAGGCATTATTTATATCAATTGCACCGGCATACTTTGCACCAAGCTTATCCTGGACAATGCAGGCAGTGGAAGGCGTTAGCATATCAGGGCTTGTTGTAGCGATAAAAATCATCTCCACTTCATTGGCACTTAAGCCAGCATTCTTCAACGCTTTTTTTCCGGCAGCAACCGCCATATCAGAGGTAAGCTCATCTTCCCTTGCAAACCTTCTCTCCCTTATCCCAATATGTTCCCAAATCCACTCATCAGTGGTGTCCACAATTTTCTCTATGTCCTTGTTTGTGACAATCCTTTCAGGAACATAGAAGTCAGAAGCAACAATCCCTACAGATCTCATAAATAAGAAAGAATGCGAATCCTTTTTATCCCTTTTCAGCGTGAAAAGCATTCATCAAACAATTTCAATTCATCATTTATTGCGGTTTCCAATTTCCTGAGAGAATATTTGTCCATAAGCCGTTTCATTCCCTTAATCGGCCTATTTGGGGTTTTATTAATTTTATTAACAAATTTTCCAACACTCTTTTCTAAATCCCTTCCAGAAACCACTTCATTTACCAACCCAATCTTCAAAGCCTCTTTTGCCGAAATATGCTTCCCGGTAAAAAGCAGTTCCTTAGCCTTTAGCTCTCCAACATCCTTGACCAAGCGGAATATGGAACTGGAAACAGTATACCCCAACCCAATTTCCGGAAAACCAATTTTCGCATCCTTTGAAGCAATCCTATAATCTGCCAAAAGCAGAAATTCAGCTCCCCCGCCCAGAGCATAACCATTCACCGCGGCAACAATAACCTTGTCCAGTTTCTGAAACTCAAGCATTGCCTTTGCAGAACCCCTGACAAATTCCTTAGCCTTTTTGAGCGAGACCTTTCCCATCTCCCTTAAATCAATCCCGGTTGAAAATGACTTACCCTTACCCATAATGACAACGGATTTTATTCCCCTATCCTTCTTAAGATTCCCAATTATCTTTTTCATATCATCCAATGATTCCAGGGTGAATGAATTAAGCCTTTGCGGGCGGTTGAAGTAAACCCAGGCAGTTGCCCCTTTTTTTCTAAGCATCATTGTTTTAAGTTCCATAACGAATTCCTAAATAAATTGCCTTCAAGGATTTTTTATTTGTTTTGCTTTATTAGTGAATATATGTTTAAATTGCAAGAATTGCTAAATAATAAAGCGTTTATAATCGCCCTTTTCCTTCTGCTTTCAATTTTTGTTACCTTGCCCAACCACCTAAATTACCCCCTCCCATTACATGCCGATGAATACGACAACCTTGCCCTTGCAAATGAATCAGTTTCTAAAGGGAAGATTGCGGCATACGATCCCTATGCCCCAGAACCTGAAAAATCAATTTACAACAATGAGTATCCTGTACTAACAATGGAGATCGCCTATGAACTTCTTATCTCAATCTCCATTCTCCTTGCAAAATTCGGAACGCCAGAAATTATTTTCATTTTTCCAATACTAACCAGCTTTCTTCTCCTGATTTCCACTTTCCTCCTGGTGAAACATATTTTCAATAACAAGCTTGCAGCAATAATTTCCTCGGTTTTTGTGCTTTTCACCACCACCAACCCCACTATTTTGGGATATCAATTAGTGGTTGCATCAAGTCTTGGTTTGGCATTGCTGCCCTCCCTGTTATATCTGCTCCTTAGGGCAATTTCCAGCAAAAAATACTTTCTGCTTTTTTTTGTCTTTTTGATATTAAGCGGGGTCTTTTACCCGGTAACAACCCTGATAGTATTATTTGTGGGCTTTATTTTCCTCATTGTAAACCCGGAGATTTTTTTTAAAAAATGGAAAGAAATCCTCATTGGCATGGTGGCCTTTGCACTGGCTGTGTTATTGGAAACATTTGGGGTGATAGCCAGCTTCTCCAGCCCAAGTTTGCTTTCACTTCTGCAAGAACATGGCCCTGTTGCCTTGATCGCAATTCTGGATGGAGCAATCCATAACCTGAATTTCTTTAACATAAGCCCATTATATAGCGTAGTAGATGGGGCTATTCCACAAGACTACATAACCCCCCTTGTTGGGACCCTCTTCCTTGCGGCCCTAATTACCACCATATACATAACCATAAAAAATCAAAAATTCAGCAAAAAAAATCCAAAACATCTCCTGATTTTACCAATAGCTTTCAGTTTCCTAGTCGCCTATTCACTGATTTTATTTCAGGCAGATATAAATTTGCCTATTCTATTAAGGAGGGCATTGCTTTTCCTTTTCTATCTGACCTCATTGCTATCGGGAATAGCCTTCTGGATTCTTTACGAATATTTCCACAAAAAATTCCCCGGAAAAATTGTCCCAATTGCGGCAATTGCAATAATGCTCCTTTCATTATCCTATTTCCCTTTTGCGGCGGGAAACCATTTTTACCGCAATATTGAGCCTGAACAAATCCCTGCAATCGATTGGATTAATGAAAACACTCCAAAAGACTCCCTTATACTCTCAACCCCATACCTCTCAAAACCCATAAATGTCCTTACGGGGAGGAAAGTGGTATGCACAAACGAAACCAAGGTCGGATGCATGCCTGATCACGTACTTAACAACATAAATTACTTCCTTTCAGACTGCCAAACCCAGGAGAAAATCCTCACAGAATACTATCAGGCGGATTTCATAGTAAAGCCAGAATCGATTGAATTTGAGTCAGAAACAATAGATCTGCCTGAACTCAACTGCAGCTTCCTGCAGGAAAAATTCTCCATCGAATCAATCAGAATCTATGAAGTGAATCTCGAATGCGGACCGAAAGATCTTGCAAGCCCGATAATTTCCGGGTGCTAATGAGATTTTTTTCCTCAAAGCAATCATTAACCCCACTATATTTTTTTTCATTAGAAAAGTAAGATTTAATAATATGTATATTGTTCTTTAATACAGGCAAATCTGTTGGGGAATCCATCGGTTGGGTTGTGAACATGGTATCTCTTAATGACAAAGCTAAAGTTAGCACCATACTGATTATTTTTGCATGCCTTATCCTTCTCTTTGCCTTTGTCAGCGCTTTTGATTTGTTTGAATATTCCGGCAATTGGGAGGAGATTCTGAAAGGCAGTAAAAGGAGCCCTGAAAGAATCCATTTCCCTGATGTTGAGTCAAAACTTGATGAGGAAATGGCGAAAGAGATTATTTATTTTGCAGGTTACAATCCTCTCCTTAGCTCTATTTCCCGTTCACTAGCCACCCTTGGTGCAGGCCAGACACAAACTGTGACTTCTGTAGGCCAGAACAATAAGGAAAACGAAAGCCTTCACATATATTGCTGCAAAGATAATGCAAATACCTGCACCCCAACCGGGGCAGGAACAATCTGCATTGGGGGTAACATAAGCCATGGAATTTCAGGAGGAAGCGCAAACTGTTCCTACACTTTCGCGGCCTACACCTGCACCTATCCTGCTGGTTCAACTGATGGAACAGAATATGTTAGGTGCGGACTTTTTGATGGTGCAACCTGGTCAAACACCAGTGCAGTCTGTACTGTCGACACATCAAGAGTCACTGTTTCCGCCAATTACACAGTTGATGCAACAGCCCCAACTGTCACATTTGTCAGTTTGGCAGGCGACACCGAAGCAGCTTACACCGATACAACCGATGATGGTGCCACAAATCTCCTGCTGAATGTTTCTGATGCAGGAATGGGACTTACAAGTCCCGCAGCCTGTAAATGGGGAACAGCAAATGTTGCCTATGCCTCACTCCCAAATGCCTGCGGCGCAATCTCCGGCGGGCTAAGCACCTGCTCCCTTGGCCAGGGATATGGTTCCTACACTTACTACTATGCCTGCCAGGACAAGGGAACAAATGCCTCAGCAACTGCATCAGTCGATTTCACAGTTTCAGGCTCGGCACCAACTGTTGTTCTGAACGCACCCAACGGCGGTGAAGAAATTTCATATGTGCAGGATGGCAATTACACAATAGATTTCAATACTTCAGACGCCGACAGCACCCAGCTTAAAGCCGATATCTATTACTCCACAAGTGCAGGCATATTTGAAAATTTGATTATAAACGATTTAAATATTAGCACCTCTTCCCTATCAACCAATGCAACATATGACTGGAACACATTTGGAGTTTCTGACGGAAATTACTTTATCGACATCAATGTTTCCGACAGAATGGATTACAATGCAACAGATTCTTCAGACGCAACATTTGCCCTTGACAACACTGCCCCTACAATGACAGTGGCCTCTTTGGCAGGGGACAATGCTGATCCTTACTTAGATATTTCTAGTGATAGTGCAACTGATTTGATTATAAGTGTTACAGACTTCAACATGGCTGTTGTTGCCTGCAAATGGAACGCAACAAGTGTTGCATATGGCTCAATGTCCGGTTCCTGCACCAAAGCAGGAATCCAGTACACTTGCGCATTCGGTGATTTGGCTCCAAACAGCTACACATATTATTACGCCTGCCAGGATGGGAAAACCAATACAAATCCCGCAACATCAATTGATTTCAGCGTCTCTGCATCAGCACCGCCAGATGTAAATGTTATTTCCCCAGATGGTTTTGAACTTTACAATTACAACACAGACGGGAATGTTGTAATCGATTTCAATATAAGTGATTCAGACAATGATGACCTCAATATTTCAGTTTATTATTCCACAACACAGGGTTCCACTGAAACAAAAATCGCAGACATTAATTTAGGCCTTCTCCGCGACAATGCCCTGCTTCTATGGTGGGGGTTGGATGAAGGGACAGGGGCAACCGCAACCGACTTAAGTGGGAATGGAAATAATGGAATAATTCAGGATGCAATGGCATACACAACAGGCAAATTTGGTTCAGCTCTGCAGGGGGCAATCAATGATTATGTAAGCGGCCCAGATTCATTAAACATGGCCACAACAGGAACAATTGCCGCATGGTTAAGCCCTAATATGGTGCTAAAGAAATATGATGCTGGTGCAGAAAACAAGTACATAAACCTGACAGAAACATCTGCAGAATGCAGCCTCGCAACAGCAACCAATGCAGACATAATTTCCTGCAGCCAGAGCTATTCGACAAGTGAATGGTATTTCGTTGCTTGTGTTTTGGATGGAACAAACAGGAAGCTTTACGTTAATGGTGTTGAATGTGGCTCTGGTGCAGCAACAGGGGATGTCAATGATTCAACCGGAACTTTCTATTTAGGATATGAGCCTGTTGGAGGTTCTTATTCAACTGGAAAGGCAGACAATGTAATGGTTTTCAACCGGGCGCTTTCTGTTGATGAATTAACACAAATTTATCAAAATCCTTGCATGGATAGCGATTACACCACCTCGACCAGATGTTGGTTTAACTGGGATATTACAAATATTGCGGATGGGAACTATTATGTAGACATCAATATTGTGGACACATATGATTTAGGAGGATATGATTTCTCAAGCAATGATTTCATGGTTGATTCCAATGCGCCGAATATTATCGTCAACAACCTTGATGCAGATGCCGAAGCGCCTTATGAGGACATAGTGAAAGATTATGACACCAATGTTGTTTTGGATGTTACAGATTATGAAATGGGTGA
>JAFCCJ010000068.1 GCA_017610305.1 Candidatus Iainarchaeum sp. | reverse complement strand
GTTATTGAAATCCCCTATTCTGCAGTAACCGCAGTAAGTGATGTGTTTATTGTGGATGAGAGGGAATTAACCTCCCCAAAATCAGCCTAAATTCCTCCAACGCCTTTTTTGTCTCGAAAAGAAATTTATAATTCAACCACTAATTCTTTTTTCTTTAAGTCAATTGCACTGAAAAGTTTCGCCGCCTTATTGCCCTTTTTAGCGGCCAAACTCATCTTATACATAATTTCCTTTTCGGTTGCCCCCTTTGCAAGTGCGGCATTTATTGCATCAAATAATTCCTGCAGTTCAGAAAAATTCCCATAAATCAGTTCTGCCTTGATTTTGCTTTCATCAACTTGCTTGTTGAACTTTTCCCTTGCATCCAGTTGTTGTTTCAAACTGAATTCGGCCTTTTTGATTTGCTTTTCTTTCTCTGCCTTTACAGGCTCAACTTTCCTTGCGGAAAGGGATTCTGAGAAATGACCATCCAGGAATTCGTTCAGTGATTTGGTGCGGAGCTGCTCATCATTGATGGACTTGAAAGCATATGGCAGCAATAAATCACCGGCAATAATGGGCTTTAAATTGGCTTTTTTGGCTTCAGAATACATTTTTTTAACTACGGAGTGTAGTTTTTTTAGCTGTTTTTCATCCAGTTTTTCCGCCTTTTCCTTCTTTTCAATTCCTGCAAGGAACAGGGATTCTTCGGCGGCGATTGGCGCAATATTAACCCCTGAAACCAGGGTTCTTATGGCATCGTTGGAACTTTCGGCGAAAATGACCTTCATTTCCTTTAGGGAGATTTCCTTTGGGCTAATCCCTTTTGAACTGGGGAATTTGTAAATTTCGCCCTTCTTTATTGTCCTGTCCTTCCACTCCTGCTTTTTGAATGCTGAAATTATTTCCATTTCCTTATTGGTAAGAATCATATTGCTGTCGTGGAAGAACTCAAAAATTAAAAAATAGTCCCGAAATTCCATAATCGCAATCCTGTCCGCCTCGTGCTGCTTCAGGGAGAGGACTCTTTTGTTGTACAAATTTTTGTGGAGGAATGATGCAAAGCCTGTTGGGTTTTTCCGTGCGGCAAGCTTGTACTGCGAAATGTAGAATGTGGAGGGATTGATAATTACATTTTTTGTGCCTTCCTTTGTGTGGATTTTGAAACGGAAAACATCCTTCTCAATCTGCTGGATTTTGTTTATGTAACCGTTTAGCAGTTCCTGCATTTCCAGAATTTGGTAGGCTAAGGTTAAATTAGTGATTTGCATTTTAATCAATTAATGCAGAAATCTTTTATTTAAGATGTTTTAGCATCTTTTTCACAAGGCCGGGGGCCGTAACCAGTTTTGCGGTGACCTTTACGCCTGTTGCAAGCTCTCCCCTTGCAAGTTTCATGACATCCTCTGAGGTGATTTTATCCACAAGCGACTCAAAATCTTTGTCATCCATTTCCTCAAGCATGTGCCTAATCTTTAGAATCTTCTTCAATGAATTGCCTTTAGCGTCATACCATAATTTGTTGTATCCTTTTAGAGCATCGTGGGAATATTCCTTCTTTTCAACCGCTTCTGCAATGACTCCTGCAGCAATCTGCGCCGCCTGCATTGCCAAAGCAATTCCCCCTCCATGGACAGGGTTAACCTGGTGTGCGGCATCGCCAACAACAACCAAATTATCTGCGGTCATGTCCTCCAAAAAACCGCCCACAGGGATTGCACCTGAATTGACATGGATTATTGAACCCTTTTTCAGTCCTTCTTTAGACGCTATCCACTTATCCAGGTATTCTCTTGCGGTTTCCTGAATGGTTCCGCCGATTCCTATGCCAACATTTGCCTCGTGTTCCCCTTTTGGAAAAATCCAGCAATAGCCCCTTGGGGCTATTTTATTCCCGAAATATAAATGGATTCTGTCAGAACCCTCGAAATCAATTCCCGCCATCTCATATTGGAATCCTGAATCAACATCAATTAACTTGCCTGTTGTGTTAATGCCCATCTTCCTCGCAATTATTGAATCAACGCCGTCAGCCGCAATAACAATATTTGCGAAGAACTTGTTCTCAGTTCCATGCTGGCTAACTGTAAGTTCAACTCCCTTGTCCTTTCTCTCAACTCCCCTCACATGGTTTTTCACGAAAATTTTAGCGCCTGCATTTGCCGCCTTCCTCGCCAACCATTTTTCAAAAATTCTTCGCTCCAAAACAACGCCCATGGTTTCTTCAGAGGTAACCTCAATCTTTTTTCCGCTTGGGGAATAAAGAGCTGCCCCCTTAATTTCCCATGTTGCCCATGCAGGGTCTGGTTCTATGCCAAGCCTTTCAAATGCCGCCCCGCCTAAACCTTCAGCACACCTTACAGGAACGCCTATTTCCTGCTTTTTATCAAAACAAATAACTGAAACTCCTTTCTCCGCAAGTTTCCAGGCAGCCATTAAACCCCCTGGACCTGCGCCCACAATTGCAACATCATATTTTTGCATTATTTCACCTTGCTTGCCTGCTCGCCATTTTTTCCCCAATTGCTCTTGGGAATATCATTAATTATTATTTCAATATTCTCTTTCGGAACTCCTATTGATTCCTCAAGGGCCTTGAAAATTGCCTTAATCAGTTTCTCCTTTTGTTCCTCTGTTCTCCCTTCCCACATGTCAATCTTCACAACAGGCATCAAATCACTCCAGCATCTCCATTGCCCCAACCGGGCAGATTAATACACATGCACGGCAGTTTATGCATTTTTCATTATCTATCGCTATTTTGGTCTCTTCCAGCTCAAGGGCCAGTTTCGGGCAAACCCCTACACAGCCCCCGCAATAGCAGCATAATTCAGTGTCGCATTTTACGCCCATAAAATCACTTACAAACAATACCAATAAATAGGATTAAATTTATAAATCTAAAAATAGTGATTAAATAATGCCAATACCATTTATACCGAATAAGCGGAGGCTTGGAAGAACCTTGATAAAAATAGCTGCTAGTGGGGACCTTGTTAAGTCAGAAGCAGCTAGGGAAGAACTGCTCAGAAGGCGTAAAAAGAAGGATGAAAAAAACAAGAGAAAAGATAGGGATCTTCTGAGAAAAATGACAAAGAAAAAGAAATAGTGAATGCGGTGGAGTAAATGTGTCTGGCGTTTGAAGCAACTGTGAAAAGTGCTGCAGGAAGAGAAGTAGAGTATGAGATTGAAGGTGAGTTAGGTAAAGCTGTTTCTGCTGTTGAGGGGGAACTAAAAAAAGGAGATAAGGTTCTGGTTCAGCAGGGAATGGTTGTTGATAGGTTAGAGTGAATTTACCGCCTCTAAATTTATTTGCGTGGCTTTTTTCAAATTCTTTAATTCGGTTTCTGAAATCTTTTCCACCACAATTCCCCAGTGTACGGAAATCAGATTATTTTTCTGCAAAGGGATTTCAAACGGATTTTCCAGTTTTCTGGTTTCCTCTTTCAGTTTAAATTCATTCCCTTCGGAAATTAATTTTACGGTTTTTACTTTGAGCTCATTTTCATCAATCACTTTCCCCCATTTAACCAGGCAATTGCTCAGGTTCTCCACAACGGGTGAAATCTTTTTCGTGACGAAATTCACGTAAAGGACATTGAAGGAGTGGTGTGGGAGCAGGCCATTGGGCAAATTCTGAGCGAGTTTTTCTGAAATGGTTTTCGGGAGCAAATGCGGGCCGGTTAATTTTCCGCGAAGCAGTTCCCGCAAATCATTCTCCCATTCATGCTCCAGCAGTTCATTTCCAATCCAATAGGCGTTCACCACCTTTTCATCAAATTCATTTTCGATTCCATTCTTTTGCGCAATCAGTTCCAAGTATGGATAGAAGGCCGAGAATTCCTTTAACAAAGAAGTAATTTTTCCATTTTTTTCCGGAATCGGATTTCTGACATACTCAAATAATTCTGAACATGCGTTCTCCGGCCCGCAGTAGTTGAGTTTGTTTGGCTGATAGGAGTATCTGGCCGCTTTTTGGAGTGGGTTCATGCCTTACTCCCTTCAACAGCGGAAAAAGGATTTTTAATGAATGAAATGGTTCTGGAAAATCCGATTACAGTTATTGCCCCCAAAAGAATCAGGAAAAGGGCGATTGCGTTGGCGATGGTTATTTCAGCCCCGAGAAAAACCAATGAAAGCAATGCGGTGATTGGCTGCCCCAAAAGGAGAACAGGTGCTGCAACAGAAACCTTCTCGAATTTGAGGGCATTGTACCAGAAAAGGACAAACAGGAATAGGAGTGCCCCTGTGAGGATAATCCATTGCAGCTGCGGAATTGAGAATTCAAGCATTGCCTGCAATTGGTTGGTTGCGAAGAGAAAGAGAAGCATTATTGTTGAGACAAAAAACATTCTCCCGAAAGCAACAG
>JAFCCJ010000067.1 GCA_017610305.1 Candidatus Iainarchaeum sp. | reverse complement strand
GAAGCCTCCTGGCGGCGGGCCTTGCACAGAAAACTGGTCCTGCACTACATGGAGTTCCTGTTCAGGAGGAACGCAAACCCGTGTTTGCACAGATGCAAATTACTGCGGAACTACTGCAAATAAACCGCCAGAATCCCAAACCTGCACTGTTGATGCTGGTTTATTGTTTGAAAGCAGCTGGGATTATGCAACAGGAAGCTGTGAATTTTCAAATGAAGCCTGCTTTGATGGCGGGAAATGGTATGGCGGAGATAATGGCGGGCCTAAACAATATCCGCATGTTTCTCCCGGAGGTCCAGGCGGAAGGAATTTCCTAAATATGGTTACTGTTGGGGAAGGGGGGAATGGCGGAGATGGAAGAACTTATGAATGGATAATAAGTGGCGGTATGGGAAGAGATGTTTTCTATAATCCTGATGATCTTTATATAAGATTTTATTTCAGAGTTGATGACACTTATGATGTTCCCTCTCCTTCAAAACATTGGTTTAATGGAATTAACAATGGAGTTGATTTGGGACACGGAAACCAACACTTTCTTAATTTTAATAAGGCTGGTGCTGTTGCGCCTTCTTCTTCAGATTTTTCAATAGAGCTTGAGAGTTACGCAAATTCTCGCTTTCAATCAAACACCTCATTGGTAAAGGAAAAATGGTACTGTTATGAACTAAATGTGAAGAAAATTGATGAAAATATAGAAAGATGGTATGTAAAACTGGACGGAGCAGATATTACAGACACATACTATTCAATAGATGTTGGTGTCCCCTATCTTTCGCGCTTAACTGATTTATATGATTCTGGTTGGGGTTGGTTCAATGATTATCATGGTAATTTGTGGACATATACTTATGATATGGAAGAATTAAATGAAGGCTGGGACGTTTCCCTAATTGAAGTTAGAAACGACCACTGGGTTGGCTGCATTGGAGAGGAAGCAACAGTTGATGCACAGGATTGTACAATCTCGCGCTTTGGTGGAACAGTAAACACCTGCACCGTACCGCTTATTGAATATCAGTATGATGCAGACATCGCAGTCCAGAATTGGGCAACAAGCCTTTCCCCAAACATGAATTACAACATAAAAATAGAAAACCTAACCACGGGAACAGAGCAGAATCTTTCTGTTAATTCCAATCCTTTAGGAACTTTGCAATTCAGTTCCTAATGGAAATCGTGCTGCGGGCGTTAAGTATTAAAATACTAAAATCCTAATAGTAAAGAACAATTTCAGGGATTGATTTCATGAAAAGGCTGAAAATCATCAAAAAACCAAAGAGCTATTTCAAGACCGAGCCAAATATGAAAGATTATGATAAAACACGCCGAAAATTCAAGTACAAGGATTACTATTCTGAATTGGACTTCTTTAAGGGCGGAAAAATGAATGCCGCCTATAATGCGATTGACCGCCATACAATGGACTGGAGGAGAAATAAGCTTGCGCTTTTGTGGGTTGATGATACTCAGGAGAAGAAATATACTTTCCGCGAGATGAAGAATTACTCCAACAGGTTTGCAAATGTTTTGAAAAAGTATGGCGCAAAGAAGGGAGACAGGGTATTTCATTTCCTGCCGCGCCTTCCTGAAATTTACATGAGTTTTTTGGGAACCCTGAAAACAGGCGCAATAGCGGGAACTATGTTTGCCGCATTCGGCCCTGAGGCGATAAGGGACAGGCTGCAGGATTCGGGCGCTAAGTTTTTGGTTACCAATAGGGAGCTTGTGAAAAGAGTTTACAAGGTGAAAAGGCAATTGCCTGCACTAAAGCATATTTTTATTGTTGATGACAAGCCAAGGAAGAAAGGGGAAATAAATTACTGGGAGGAGATGAATGCGGCATCGAGAAAGTTTAAAGTTGCTGAGATGAAAAAGACAGACCCTGCATTTATGCTCTACACTTCGGGAACAACAGGAAAGCCAAAAGGGGTAATCCATTCCCATCTTGCAATCCTCCATGAGCATATGACGGCCAAATGGGTTTTGGATTTGCATTCTGAGGACATGTATTGGTGCACAGCAGACCCTGGATGGGTTACTGGAATTGCATATGAGATTTTGGGGAGCTGGTCTAACAAGGTTACTTCGCTGATTTACGCAGGAAGGTTTAACCCTGCCAAATGGTATGAAATTATTGAGAAGTATGAGGTAAATATCTGGTATACTGCCCCCACAGCAGTAAGGATGCTGATGAAATCAGGGAGCAAACTACCTAAGCAGTATGACCTTAGCAGCTTGCGCCATATGCTTAGTGTTGGCGAACCCCTAAACCCGGAACCCCTTTATTGGGGGCTGAAAGTTTTTGGCCTGCCCTTCCACGACAACTGGTGGCAGACCGAGACAGGCGGAATTTTAATTTCAAATTATCCCTCAATGCCGGTAAAGCCAGGCTCTATGGGGAAGCCCTTTCCCGGAATTAATGCAGTGATTATTGATGACAATGGAAAGGTTTTAGGTCCCGGAGTTGAGGGGAACCTTGCAATGAAACCAGGCTGGCCTTCGATGATGAAGGGGATCTGGAAAAACAAGAAGAAATACAATAAATATTTCCTGAAAGGATGGTATATCTCCGGGGATAAGGCAATGAGGGACAAGGACGGTTATTTCTGGTTTATTGGGAGGAGCGATGATGTGATTAAAACCTCCGGAGAGAGGGTAGGCCCTTTCGAAGTTGAATCAGCATTGGTGGCACATCCCGCAATTGTTGAGGCCGCGGTTATTGGAAAGCCGGATCCTCTAAGGGGTGAAATAATCAAGGCATTTGTAACCCTTTCCAAAGGCTATAAAGGATCAGATGCATTGAAGGTGAAAATCCAAAAATACGTAAAAAAGCATCTTGCAGGGCATGCATATCCAAGAGAAATTGAATTCAGGGCAAATCTCCCCAAAACACAGAGCGGCAAAATCATCCGCAGGTTCCTTAAAGCAGAAGAGATGGGCGTAAAATTAAAGGACCTTTCCACAATGGCAAAGTAATCCACATTGCAATAAAAACAAATGATTATAAATGATAAAATACTAATCTAATTATCTTTTGTGGATGACTTATCATGAAAAAAATATTTTGTTTTGCTGTTTTGCTAGTGATGCTTGTTATTTCGGGTTGTGTAAGCAATCCTTCAGTCGATATTGCCAAAACTGATTTAAGCATTCAGGAGTTCCTTTCGAACCACCCTGAGGCAACCAATAAAATCTCACTTCTTGGAGGGGGGGCAGTTGGAGCTGATGCTGACTTCCAGAAATACTGTAAAAATGTTGAGATAAAATCCTACACAAAAGTCATTTTTACAGATTGGGATAGTGGAATAAGCGCAGTTGCCTTTGTAGACACTGAGGAAAGAAAGGTTTATTGTGCGTTTATTGAAAGTGAAGATGAAGAATGTGCTGAAGAAGGAGAAGCAATTACTTTTAATGGAGTGCCTTGCTGCGAGGGCCTTGTTGAAGTTGATGGTTTTTGTGAAGAACCTGATTCTGAGCCGGAGTGCAGGGGGGAAGGCGAAACTATCCCTGTAATTGCAGAGCCGCCAGAATGCTGCGAGGGCCTTGAACTTATTGCCCCTAATGAAATTGTTTTAGGAATAAGTGGATTTTGCACAGCAAAGTGCGGTAACGGCGTGTGTGATGAGATAGAAAGTGATTATAACTGCCCGATAGATTGTGAGGATGAAGAGTGCAGCGAAGATTGGGCATGCACTGATTGGTCCGACTGCGAAGACGGAACAAAAACAAGGGAATGTTTGGACAGTAATGAGTGCGGGACTGTTGAAGAAAAACCGGACGAATCTATGGAGTGCGAATCAGGACAATGTGATGAGGCCTGGGAATGCACAGATTGGAGTGTTTGTGCTGAAAGCACACAAACAAGAACCTGCACAGACCTGAATGCTTGTGAAACAGGGGAGGACCGACCAATAGAAATACAATCCTGCGAGGATGAAACAGAGGATATTTTTGAAGGCGAACCAGATTTCGATGGAGACGGCATCTACCTATCTGTTGAGCCAGGTACCTCAGTAATGACAAGTAATAGGGAATACATAATCGAATTCAAGGAAGTTCACCAAACAGAAACATGTGTGGTGTTTGATGTTTTCAAAAAGCAGAGCGATAACAGTTATCTGAAACTTGACAGCATCTCGCCATGCGATGACGGGTCCCAAACATTCTTGAAATTGGTTGCGGAAGAGGACTTCGCCGTTGTGATTTCAGGTGTTGATGCAGACCAAGGGCAGATTGCGGCAATGTTAATAAGTGGTAATTTTGTTCTGGAAGATACTTCTATTGACCACGAGGATATTGGACTTGCATTCATGGTTGCAGAGGGAGATAAAATCGAACTATTGGACGGAGTTTATGAATATATTTTAGAAGTGTTCAATGTGGAAAAGGGACTTATAAAAATTTACCGAAAATCCCTACTG
>JAFCCJ010000021.1 GCA_017610305.1 Candidatus Iainarchaeum sp. | reverse complement strand
CATTGAGGGCGCTGCCAATTGTTGAGCAGAAGGATATCCTAGCGATTTTGGACGCAGGTGCCTATGGGCAGGTAATGGCATCCAATTACAATCTTCGGGGCAGGGCGGCAGAACTCCTAATACTTGATGGAAATGAAAAACTGATTTCCGAGAAGGAAACTTTGGATGATATAATTGCAAAGCAGGTTAAGGATTAGTTGTCGATTTTTTTGGATAAGAAACACTTATATATCAGATAAATCAATATTCTGACATGTTTAGGTTAAAATCAATACTTGCAATATCGCTTGTATTCATAATTTTACTTAGTGGCTGCCCGATTCAAAAAGAACCTAAAGAACTTTATAAGGAATTAACGCAAAGATCACAAAATCTTTCTAATGGGAAATATAATTATACGATTGCCCTCGGATCTGAAGATGGTACTTCCCTAGGCAGTGGCTCCGGGACATCATTAATTTCTGGCCTAGAAATGGATCTGGATGTTTATAGCCTTAATGGGAGAAGTAAAACGGTTATGAGTATAGGGCTTCTTGGTACTAGTATGACTACTGCAGTCTTCAAGGATGGTGACAAGATTGTAAGCTGTACAGAGTCGAATTATAGTTCAACTACTTCCTCAAGCATTACTTGTGAAGAGGGTCTAGGTAGCCAGACAATGTTTGATTTGTATGGGGGAGAGTATTATTTGGAATTATTCGATAAAAATCTTGAAAGTTTGAACATAGAGTTAGTCGGAGAAAACAGTTATGTTGGAAGACCCTGTCATGAGTTTAAGATTACAGTGGATGCTGAGACATTGGCAAATATCTATTCTTCTTCGCAGGATAATTCATACTCACTATCTTCATTATTTATTGGTTCAAGCTTTAAGGATACAAGTTTAGATTATCATGTCTGTCTGGATAAGCTAGCAGGGTTTGCTTCTTACAGTAAAATAGCCTATCTTAAATATAGTGAGCTCTCGGGTAAGGAAACAGAAGTATTGAATGTTGAGATGGAACTTAACAGCTATGATCTGTTTGGGGTGAGTGAGAGTGATCTTAGAGTCCCCATTAGTTTCGATATAAAAGATCTTGATTGTGAAAAAGACAGGATTAGTCTAAGCTTAAGTGCTTTCAATGATGTTGAGGGGGATGTAAAAGTAAAAATAGGGAAATATTCATACTCTGGAGACACTACTTATGATATCGAAAGATCAGTCGATATTGGCGGTTTAGGATTTGGGGAATCAAAGGAATTAGAAGTAAATTTGGATTCAGATCTTTCTGAAAATTCCTATGAAGTTGCTGTTTGTGCGGACGAGGGAAAATGTTCCACAAAAAGGTGTTACATTTCAACATATACCGAACCCGAAATAGAACCTCCTGAGGAGTTGGAAGACGAATGTGAGGAATCGGACGATGGCAGAAATTTCGCTGAAAGGGGAATAGTTACACGAGTACTCAATGGGGTGCGAAAAGTATATTATGATAAATGCAATTCAGACAAGGTTTTGGTGGAGTATTACTGTGAGGGGGATATTATGAGGACTAGGTATGAAACATGTACTTGCAGTGAAGGCACTTGTATTGAAGATGTAAACACAGTAAGTTGTAAAGATTCAGATGGTGGCATCAACTATCATTTGAAGGGAATTGCAGAAACAAAAGACGAGTTAAGTACGGGTACATATAATGATATTTGCTTCAACGACGGAGATGTTTTGCATGAATGGTTTTGTAACAGCAATAACTTTGCAGAGAAGAAAGAATATACTTGCCCAAATGGCTGTAGAGAAGGAATTTGTATACAGGTGTTCGAATCTTGTGAGGATACTGATGGGGGAATAAACCCTGATGTTAAAGGGACCGTTACAGATAACAAGGGGCGAAAGTCAACAGATAGTTGTCACGCAGCACCGCATGTAGTTGGACAGCTTCTTGAATATTTTTGTAGTGAATCCGGCTCAAATGGTTGGACCATTGACTGCCCTAATTATTGCGAAGATGGTGCCTGCAAATAGAAATAGTTTCTATTACTCAAATTAGTTAAGCTACCCGTCTTGGGAACTATTAAATTCCTTTTGCAGCAGGTTTATTCTGTGGTTAAATGATTGAGAAGGTTTCTGAAGCGAAATTGCCGACAGAATTCGGCGAATTTAGGATTTTAGTTTACAAAAATGGTGAGGGAATTGAGCACGCCGCATTGGTGAAGGGAGATGTTGCAGGAAAGAAAGGAATTCTCACCCGCCTGCACTCCGAATGCCTAACAGGGGACCTTTTTCACTCCCTTAGATGTGACTGCGGGAATCAACTGGAGAAATCCCTGAAACTTATTGCAAAAGAGGAAATCGGGCTTTTTATTTACCTTCGGCAGGAAGGAAGGGGAATTGGATTGGGGAACAAGATAAAGGCCTACTCCCTGCAGGAGAAGGGGGCAGATACAGTTGAGGCAAACAAGATGCTTGGCTTTCCTGCAGATTTGAGGGATTATGCGGCAGGGGCAGAAATTCTTAAGGATCTCGGGGCGGGAAGCATTAGGCTGCTTACAAATAACCCGAAAAAGATTGAAGGGTTGGAAAAGTACGGAATTGTTATTGATGAAAGGGTCTCTTTGGAAATAGGCCCAAATGAAATCAATGCAAAATACCTCGAAACAAAAAAGAATGCTTTAGGGCATTTCCTTTCACTTAACGGAAAAAAAGGAGGCAATTGAAATGATAGAATTTTCTGAATGGCAAAATGTTGAATTGAAAACCGCGAAGATTTTGGAAGTTGAGGACATTCCCGGAAAGGACAAGCTTTACAGGCTTAAAGTTGATGACGGCACTGAAAGGCAGTTGGTTGCAGGCATAAGGCAGGAATACGCAAAAGAGGAACTTACAGGAAAGACAATAATCATTGTCGCTAATTTAAAGCCGGCAACAATTGCGGGCGTGGAAAGCAATGGAATGCTCCTCGCGGTGAAAGGAACCGACGGAAAGTACAAACTGCTGACCGCTGATGGTGAAGTGGATAAGGGAATAAGGGTTGAATAATTATTTGTAGCCAATGAAAATATCGTAGTTGCTCTCTCCTGCTAGGTCCACATATTTCTCAACTTTCTTGAAGCCTGCCGTTTTCATCATTGAAACAAGTTCGGAGTGCCGCATATGATATGCTTTGTAGTAAATGTTCACCTTCTCGACAATGTTTGAGCCCTTTTTTTCCATGGTGATTTCCGGGTTCCATATTCTAATGTGATTCACTAAATCATGTTTGATGTCCCAAATCATGGTGATTTTCTCACCATTAATATCTTGGTATTCAAATTCTTCTATTATGTGAGTTAACTTTGGAGTGAAACTCTCTCTTGGGGAAAGGTCAATGTAGCAAATTCCGTCAGGCTTTAGAACAGAATAGAAATTCCTGATTGATTCCTCAATCTCTGCAGGTGCTTTTTTGAGATTTGGTTTTTCGTTGTGCCATGAAACCACATAGGGAAGAGAGTTTCCCCTGCACATAACCAAATCAAATTCCTCGCCGAACTGTTTGGAGAGATCCTGCCAGAAAATCTTTTTGGATTCAATCTTTACACCTTCCCTGGCCGCATTTTTGTCAAACATGTTAAGCATTTCTCCGCTCCCGTCAGAGCAGAAAACATCATAGCCCAATTTACTGAGGTCAATCGCCGGAAAGCCAACACCACAAGAAGCGTCCAGCACCCTTTTAACGTTGTTCTTTTTTAAGAACTTGTCCAATGAATTAGCGTATTCTCCGTTGTACATGAATTTGAGGCACAAATCCCAAATCCAACCTATGTCCCGTTGCATTGATATCACCAGTTAACGTTACTTAATAAGTTGCGTATTATCAGCTTAATTAATTTAATTAACCAAAATTCATTCAAAATGATAAATTTATATAGTAAGTTATCAATATTTTTAATATGGCGAAAGAAGATTCAATTTACAAATCTTTAGGGCTGGATAACACTGACAGGAGGATAATGTATGCTCTGGACGTAAATTCAAGGGCATCTGTCTCGGAAATAGCGAAGAAGCTGAAGCTGGACAAAAATCTGGTTAATTATAGAATTAACCGGCTTGCGGAAAAGAATGTTCTCCTTGGGTTTTACACAATTGTTGATATTGCAAGGCTTGGCTTTGAGCAGTTCAGGGTGTACTTCAAGTACCAGAATACTGATTTGGAGAAGGAGAAAGAGATGCTTGATTTTATAGTTGACAACCCACATGGCTGGTGGGTTGGCAGCATAGACGGGAAATGGGATTTGGGTATTCTTATGTGGGCCAAGGGAATCTATGAATTTAAGGATTTCTGGGACGGGTTTATGAAAAAATACAGGAAATTCATCCACCGCCATGAGGTAACTGTTTACACAGGCCTTTACCACTTCAGTCATGCCTACTTAAATCCTGAGAAGGTTGGGGAGAAGGCAATGCAATTTATAGGGAGCAAGGAAAAAACAACAATCAGCAGGAATGAGGAAAAGGTGCTGAGGGTTTTGGCGGAAAATGCAAGAATGCCTACTGTTGAGATAGCAAAGAAGGCAGGGCTCACACCTATAATTGCAAAATATGCTATCAAAAAATTGACAAAGAAAGGGGTGATTAAAGGATTTAGGGCTTTTTACAATTACAATCTCCTCAATCTTGTTCAGTATAAGGTGAATTTTAATCTGGTTGATTTAAATCAGTATGACAAGCTCCTGGATTTTGCAAAGGAAAACCCGAATGTCATTTACGTTGACCAAACAATCGGCAATGGGGATTTCGAAATCGAATTGCTGGTTGAAAACCATGAGAAATTCAAAAAAATTATGCAGGAAATAAAAAGTAATTTTTCTGAAATAATCCAGGATTATGATTATTTCATTTATTCAAAGGTGCATAAGATTAGGTATTTTTGAATTCGGAAATAGTTCCATTCAATTAAATATCTTTTGCTGTTTCAGTTGTTAGTACTGAAAAAAGAAGGGCGGAATCATGAACGCAATTGAGATAAATAATTTAAGCAAGGCATATAAGGACGTGAAAGCCGTTGATTCTGTCAGCCTTACAATAGAGGAGGGAACAATTTTCGGTTTGCTTGGGCCCAATGGCGCGGGAAAAACCACGCTGATTTCCATGCTTGTCACAATGAGAAAGCCAACTGAAGGAAATGCAAAGGTAAACGGTTTCGATGTTGTGAAGCAGCCCGGAAATGTGAGGGAAAGCATTGGAATAGTTTTCCAGGACCCGAGTCTTGATGATGAACTTACTGCATATGAAAACCTCGAGATGCATGCCGCGCTTTATGGTGTTGACAAAAGTTACAGGAAGAAAAGGATTGATGAGGTAATAAATCTGGTTGCCTTGGGAAAGCACATGAACCAGATGGTTAAAACATTTTCCGGCGGAATGAAAAGAAGGCTGGAGATTGCGCGGGGCTTGGTGCACCATCCGAAAATACTTTTTCTTGATGAACCCACTTTAGGGCTGGACCCGCAGACAAGAATCAGCATATGGGAATACATAAAGAAGCTTAACAAAAAGGAAAAAATCACAATAATTCTCACAACCCATTACATGGATGAGGCTGATGATGTCTGCAGCAGAATTGCGATAATTGATTCAGGAAAGATAATTGCCGAGGACACCCCTGAGAATCTGAAAGATGCTCTGGGCGGGGATGTTGTCTCAATAAAATGCGGTGCCTCAAAAACCTGCAGCGAGGAACTCTCAAAACTCAAGTGGGTTAAATCTGCGGTTGTGCATGATGGCCTTATTGACATAAGGGTTGAAAAGGGCGAGGAAAAGATTCCGAAAATACTGCTGCTCATGGAAAAGAAAGGAATTTTGGTTGAATCAGTAAGCTTAAGAAAGCCCTCATTAGATGATGTTTTCCTGCACTACACAGGGAAAACCATAAGGGAGCAGGAAGCAGACCCTAAAGCGGGAATGAGGCAGAGAATGGCTGCATGGGGGCATAAAAGATGAACAGGGAACTTGAAGCTATTTATGCCCTCTGGAAAAGGGAAATTATAAGGTTTTTCCGTGCAAAGAGCAGGATTGTAGGCAGTTTGGGAATGCCCTTCTTTTTTCTCGCAATTCTGGGGACAGGATTAAACAATGCCTTTAGTTTTCCCGGAATGGAGGGAAATTATCTGCAATTTCTCACCCCCGGAATTATTGGAATGGTTTTAATGTTTGGCTCAATGTTTGCCGGAATTATTGTTTTGATGGACAGGCAGTTTGGCTTCCTGAAAGAAACCCTTGTCGCACCCGTAAGCAGGCTTTCAATAATAATCGGAAAATCAATCGGCGGGGCAACAACAGCAATGATTCAGGGAATAATAATAATGGTTCTTGCGGTTTTTTTGGGGGTGCAGTTCAGCCTTGCGAACATAGTTCTCCTTCTTGTTTTCATGTTCCTAATCTCATTTATGTTTGTTTCATTGGGAATTGCGATTGCATCTGTCCTTGATGACATGCATGGCTTCCAGCTGATAATGAATTTCATAATAATGCCGTTCTTTTTCTTAAGCGGAGCACTTTTCCCGCTTTCCTCAGCGCCGGAAATTTTAAGGATAGCGTCAATGTTTGACCCATTAACATATGGTGTCAGCGGACTGCGTTACATTCTGCTCGGAACCTCAGAAATAGATTTTGCCTTTTCACTTGCGGCAATACTTGGATTTTCAATCCTGTTCATTGCAATAGCAATCTATTTGTTTAACAGAATTGAGGAATAAGAATCTGAATTAAGTAAGAGAATATTCTAATGCGGCTTCTGCATGCAGCTCCACTGTGTTAAGCAGTTTCTTATCAGAATCCTTTTGCTCAAGAATTAACGGCAGTTCTGTGCAGCCCAAAATCACACCATCAATCTCATAATTATCAATAATGCCCAATAATTTCTTTTTGCTTTCTTCATTGAATTTTCCAATCACCAGTTCATCGAAAATAATTCGGTTAATCTCATCCTGTTCTTTCTCATTAGGAACAGTAATTTCGATTCCGTATTTTTTGCAGACATTTTGGTAGAACGAGGACTGCATTGTGAATTTAATTCCCAGCAAAAGTAATTTCTTCATCCCTTCAGATTCAGCTTTTTTCGCAGTAACCTCTGCAATACTAATCATAGGCACACTTGCCTTTCCCCGCACTTCCTCAAAAACCGCGTGTGGCGAGTTGGCAGCCATTATTATGAATTCGGCTCCAGCATTTTCAAGAGACTTAATTCCGCCCTGGAGATAACTTACATACCCGTCCATATCGCCCTTATTCTCAAAATCAGAAAGTTTCTGAAAATCAACGCTGAAAATTACAATCTCTGGATAATAGTAGTCCTTGTGGGTTTCAAAATATTTTCCAAGTATTAATTCATAGTATTTAATGGTTGATTCATGGCTCATCCCGCCCAAAATTCCGATTCTTTTTGCCATCATATCCCCTTTTTACGCAACCAATGAAAGTATATAAGGAAGCGCAATTACAGTTCCAACAGTGCTCCCAATGTTTGCGTAAGCAGTAACTATCAGAATCCTTGTAACCTGGTTGTTCAAGAAATCCCCATAAGAATTCAGTTTCCTCAGCCCCTCAAAGTCTTTTACCTTTGGGGAATTGAATTTCGCCTCAACATATCCCGCAACCCAGCCTGCGGCAATCAATGGGTTCAGTGATGTGAGGGGTGCAGCAACAAATGCCGCAATTATTGAAAAGGGATGGCCGCGCGCAAGCAGCACCCCCAGCGCGGAAAGTGTCCCATTAATGAGGAACCACCAAACCAGGATCCATAACCCTGTTTCCAGGCCCTTTGTAACTAAGCCATAACTAAGCATTACAATAAAAATTGCGGGAATTATCCAGCCGATTATTTTAATCCAGTTTTTTGAGGTTGGAATCACATTCAAATGCGAGATTTCCCTTGGCCTATCGAGAAATTTCTTTACCCCCTCCAAATGCCCTGCCCCCAGTACTGCGACAATTTTCTTCCCCGGGGCGGCGAGAATTTTGTTTGCTATGAAAAGGTCCCGCTCATCAACAAGAATCCTTTTCACCCCGGGCATTTCCTTAGAAAGCTTTCCCATAAGTTCATTCATCACATCCTTATCCTTCAGTATCTCAACCTTCTCTTTAGTAATAACTTCTTTTTCATCAGTAAACAGACCCAATGCTATTCCCCAGAGTAATTTCACCTTTTCAATAATCGTCATTGCATTCATGGCCCTTTTCAGGGTGATTTTAACACTCCTATCAAGGAGGGCAATCCCGATTTCCTTTTCCTCCGCAATTTTTGTGGCGGTAATCATTTCCATCCCTGGCTTTACGCCCAATTGTTGCCCCAGCTGCCTCTGCAAATTGGCAAGCATTACATTAATCAGAAATAAATATGTCTGGCCTGACTTAATCATCTCCGAAATATTGAGATTTTCCCATTTCTGCCCCTGCTTAAGCTGGAGATATCTCTCCCTGTCAAGTTCAACACCGACAATATCGGGTTTTTCCTCATCAATTGTCTTTTTCACCAATTCAGTGCTTTTCTCAGAGACATGGGCAGTCCCAACAAGGACAATTTCCTTTTCCCCGAACTTAATTCTCTCAACAAGCAATAAAACCACTCAAACAAATTGATTCAATAAGGTTATAAAGAATTTGATGAAATTAGCTTTTAGGGTAACCAAAGTGAATTCAAAAGTATATTTGGTTTTGGCAGTTTTTGCCTTATTCCTGATTAGCTCTGTTTTTGCACAGAATATTTGTGAAGGAAAACTTTGTGGGGACAATAACCCCTGCACTATAGATGCCTGTGATGAATCAACTGGGGAATGTGTAAATTTGAATGTTCCTGACCAATACAGTTGCGGCGATGGAATGGAATGCCAAGGGGCAACCTGTGTGGAATCATTGGCTGAATTCTCCGATGAAATTCCTGCTGAATCAACAGCTCCGACAGGGTTTTTTGGGTTTTTGGATAATGATATGTCTTTGCTCGCCCTATCTTCCATAATTATAGTCGCAGCGGCCTATTATGCCCTGAAAAAATGAAAAGATTTAAAAGGAAGGTAAGACATAATTTATTTGGTGTATAATTTGGACAGGCTTACTCTCACTCTCGCTATAGTAATGCTTCTTTCCTGCAGTGTTATGGCGCTTTCGATTTCCGCACCATCATCAGTTCCATCCAACACCGCATGGAGTTTTTCAGTGGAATTAAACCCTACAGATTCTTTCAGCAATACCGAAGTTCTGATTGATGATTCTGTTCTCCTTACGGTACATTCAAACGGCAACATTGCATTAGACGGCCAGAACGGGAGCTTTGTGTTAAAGTCTTTTGTTATCGACAATTCCCCTTCTTCAACTTCCGGCTTGACTCTTCATGTCTCTCACATGAGCCTTACATCAGGAAACCACATAATAGTTGCAAGAGAAAATACAGGGGAAGAAACATCAACCTCTATTGATTCACTTGGAACCGGGGATCTTTCCGCAATAGAAGCAAAGGTAAATGAGGCAGTTATCAACAAGGAAAATATTGATTTCCAGATTAACTCAATTCTGGCAGATTCAAGGGCATTTAATGAAATGATAAAATCGAATGAGGAAAGCATTGCGGGTTTAAGAGGCCAGGTAGATAATTTCGGCAGCAGCATTGATTCTCTCGAGGCAAGCCTGCAGTCACAGGGAAATTTGAGTGAGGAAACAAAGGCCTCGCTTCAGCAGTTGAGGACTGAGTATGATGCTCTTACTGCCTTCATGCAGGAGAGGGAGATCGCGGACCTTGAAGAGCCGGAAGAGGGCGGAGAACTTATTCCTGTCAGCGGCATGGTTGGTTTGGGAATGTTTGTTCTGGATACAATCTGGCTGCCGGTAATTATTTTGTTTGTGTTTATTGGAATAGTATTGGTTGCATTCTATGCGAAAAAAGCCCTGACAAAGGAAGGAAATTCCCCCTACTTTGAGGCAGACAGTGATGAGGAAGTTTCTTTTGATGAGGGAATCTCGCCTGAAGACAGGGAAGAAAGTGAAGAAGAAGATTCCGAGAAAAAGGGAAAATGGTCTTCGGAATAAGATTCTACTTTTTATTCAAACAGGCCTTCACAAACCCAAGGTAACATGGATTTGGTTTCAGTGGCCTGGAAGTAAATTCAGGATGGAACTGTGTCCCGAAAAAGAAGGGGTGTGAAGGCAATTCCAGAATCTGCATAATCCTTTTCTTTCCTGCATTCCCTGAGAAAACCAAACCATTTTTCTCAAGCACATCAATATATTTTGTGTTTACATTGAACCTGTGCCTGAACCGTTCCCTGATTTTCTTTTCACCATAAAGCTTAAACGCCTGGGTTCCTTCCTTAACAAAAACATCATAACCGCCCAATCGCATTGTGCCCCCCAGTCCATCCAGTTCTTCCTGTTCAGGGAGTATGCAGATAACATCTTCCTTGCATTTTTGATCTATCTCTGTTGTGTTTGCATCCTTTAAACCGCAGACATTTCTCGCGAATTCTATAACTGCCATCTGGAAACCATAACAAAGTCCAAGGTAAGGAATGTTGTTTTCCCTTGCGTGTTTAATGCAGGCTATTTTCCCCTCAGCACCCCTTGTTCCAAATCCTCCCGGAACTATCAATCCATCAACACCCTTCATTTCCTTTTTAGCCTCGCCCTTTCCTTTTTCAAGTGCGGTTGTCTCAATCCATTTAATGTTTACCTTTGAATTGGTTTTCGCCCCGCAATGCTCAAGCGCTTTTAGTATGCTGATATAGGAATCATGCAACCCTGTGTATTTTCCGGCAATCCCTATAGTAATTTCCTTTGAGGGATTTTCAACAGTCATTTTTTGGGTCCAGTCCTTCAGTTTTTTGTCCCCATTTTTCCCGAATTTATTTTTAAGATTCAGTATGTCAAGAATAGCGTCCCCAACTCCCTGCTTTCTCAGGAAGAGGGGAATTTTGTAAATATTAGTCAGATTGTGCGCGCCAATCACCTTATCCAGCGGAACATTGACATTCATGCTGATTTTTTCCTTAATGCTGTTTGGAATTGGATTTTCAGAACGGCATACAATAACATTGGGCTGAATCCCCATCTCAATCAGCCTTTTAATCCCCAATTGTGCCGCCTTGCTCTTGAATTCCCCCACTGATGAGGGTTCCAAAATATAAGTGAGGTTTACAACACAGACATTCTCCTCTCCATCCTCATACCTGAGTTCCCTTATCGCTTCCAGCGCAAACATATTCTCAAAATCGCCGACAGTCCCGCCAATCTCAACAAGAATAACATCTGCCTTGGATTTCATTGCAAGATTCCTTAAAACCATCTTGGTTTCTCCGGTTACATGGGGAATAAACTGCACATCTCTCCCTAAATAGTCCCCTCGCCTCTCTTTCTCAATAATCCCCTTGTAAATTTTTCCGCTTGTGATAAAGCTATCCCCTGTCAGATTCCTGTCAATAAACCTTTCATAGCTCCCTAAATCCATATCTGTTTCAGACCCATCATCCAAAACAAAAACCTCGCCATGCCTGTAGGGATTTAAAGTTCCGGAATCAACATTCAAATAAGCTTCCAGCTTAATCTGTGTGACATTTAGCCCGCGGTCCAACAGAAGCTTCCCAAGCGATGAGCTGAACACCCCTTTCCCAATTCCGGAAATCACAGAACCAGTTATAATGACATATTTGGTTTTTCCGGCCTTGTAGCCTTCTGGAATAGGGGTGTAGAATTCTTCGCTGGATTTATCAGAGATTTTAATAAGCATGTCAATATTACTCAACTAACTCCCCACCTAATTAAACAAATACAAACAGATTAAAATTAAGCATTAATTGTATTTAAATCTATTGAATTTCTTACGTAAAAACAGGGTGCGGGAAGTCTCTCTAGAAAAACAGGGGAATCATTAATAATATTTCCCAGATAAAATTGTCTAAGGCTAACTATTTAATTGTTTGTATTGGGGCGATAGTATAGTTTGGTAGTATTCCAGCTTCGGGGGTTGGTGACGGGGGTTCAAATCCTCCTCGCCCCATAACAGTTATTTCCTATTTCTACGTCTTCTCGTTGTAGTAGGGACTTCAGGGGATTTGCCTTTTCTATTTGCGTTCTTAATTGCCAGTGCCTTTCTTGCTATGGCTTCCGCTTTCCTGTGTTGTCGTTCCCTTATAATCTTTTCTTCCTTTCTCCATTTTCTAATGAGACTTTTATGGCTCGTAAAAAGTTTGCTGGCTAATTTTTTTGCCTCTGCATTCTTTGAAGCCCTCAAATTGTCAAGTGACGCAATCATTAGCCGCCCCTCAGGTATTCCGCCCAGTTCTTCGGATTTTTGTCCGATAAACCTGAATTTTTGCCTGGCCATAATCTGAAGTTGATCCTTGCCTACTTGTCCCCTAAGTGATTTAAGTTCCGCCTCCCTCCTAATGAACAGATCGGCCAAATTCGCGCTTCCTCTAGTCCCTAACTGGTCCATTATTGCCTCTAAAGTTGGGTCGGGATGTCGCTGGGCGAAATACAAGTCAAAGGCCCCTCTATGATCCGGAATTGTTCTGTCTTTACGCATGTTAAATCATATAAAGTAAAGAATCCTAAATATTTAAAGCTTTAGTCCGCGATATCTGGATTACTGCAGGAAAAAATATAACTTAGGCGCAGTTATTCTCCTCAAGAAATCTAACGCCTTCGAATTTTTAGAGTTTCAGGGAGTCTTCTTGCGAATGCAGTAGCTTTTGACACTTTTTGTCTAAAACTCGCAATTGCCCTATTATGTAATTTTGCAGCAACTTTTGCAGCCATTTCTTTCTCCCTGGCCTTTCGTTTTATTTCGTCACGTATTTTTTTATCGGTTTTCGCTTCCTGACTTTTCCATTTTAAAAGTTGCCCTTTATATTTTTTCTCAAAAGTAGATACCGTTTCAGTTACATTAATCCCCGCCATCTTCAAGCTTTCCTTTATTTTATGGGGGCATTTCTTAAGTTTACGTAGTGCGGCAACGGCCATTCTTTCTGCACTGGGCTCAATACCATAGCCCCCACCCTTAATGAGAGTTTTTAGATATTCTTTCATCTCTGGCTCGTTAGAAAAATTATTGAGCAAATGGACAGCGACTTGTATTCTAAGTCGATTGGAAATCTCCGCAAGTGTCAATTCACTTTTTTTGTCAGCAAATGTCTGTCTTAACATAGAATCGCGTTCTGCCATATTAATCCACTTACAAAACTAAGACGTCAGAACTATTTAAATCTTATCCAAATCCATGAAACAATTCTTTATCTGGATGATAGATCGATAAGCTATCTTTATTAATTCTTCAGGCTAAATAGTATACGATGCCTGAGTTAAAAACAAACACTTTGTTGATTCTTGCGGCCGCTGTTTTGGTAGGCTTAGTCATAATTCTTTTTTTGTTTAGCATTTTTAGCGGACCTGCCGATGACGGCGTTGTGCCTGAATGTAGCGTTGCTGCTGATTGTGAGGGTAAACTTTCCGAGGTTAACTGCCTTTTTGACTGGACCTGTGTTGAGGGAAGCTGTGTGGAAGTATGTGCCATTCCCTGTGCAGAGAACTGGGATTGTGGCGATTGGGGGGAATGTACAAATGATACAAGAGTCAGGGATTGTGTGGAACTTAACGGTTGCGGAACCGAATTAGACAAGCTTCCTGAAGAGGAATCCTGTGTGGAAGTTCCTGCAGATTATTGTATAGGGCCAAGTGATTGCGAGGGCAAGGGCCTTGCCCATCCGGATTGCGAGGGAATCTGGGAGTGTGTAAGCAACAGCTGTGACTGGGATTGCGAAACAATTACTCCTCCAGACACAACAGGGCCAATAATTAACCTTGATTTCGGGGAGAGTGTTGCAGTTGAAGGCATTGAATTCGATCTTGTGAAAGTTGAAGAATATTCAAGAGTGCTGAATGGCTACAAGAACTCAATTACTTTGCAGACTGCCCCTAAAACCAAAACATACCTAACCATTTGGGTTAAGGTGGTAAACAACAGTTCAGAAACTGTGAATATAACTGCCTCGAATTTCTCCGGTTCTGATGATCAGGGAAATTCCTATAGTCTGGGGCAAGGAATAAGGTATGATGCCTTAAATTCAAGGGCCGGAAGACTTAGTCCTGGGCTTACAATAGCCGGCACAATAGTTTGGGAGGTTCCGGAGGCGGCAGAATCATTCACCGTGGAGTATGATTTCGTCAATCTGAATACAGACAAGGAAAGACTTATTTGGACAATTCCTGAAAGTGCGGTTACATCAAGGGAATGTATCGGTTTTGACAAAGTCCAGTATCTTGCACACTACTACAGCGAGGCAAGAGGGGAATTCCAGTTTGCTTTTAGAAATAACACTGGAAAGGTATGGCAAACCTATGAATTGAATGTTGACAACAACTCATCAATGGCGGTCTTTGACCAGCCAAGGAGGTTTTTGCAGTCATTTACTGAGGTTATCACTTATGTGCCAATGGACAAGGCGGCCCTTGCCGGTGAAGGGCCATTTAATGTAACTCTTGATTATAACATTTTCCAGGGCGATTTCGTTTCGGAAACTGCTGAGTGCACATTCAGCACTTAAACTAATTCTTTATAGTTTTTGGTCAGAAAAGAATCCCGATTACAATTAAAGCCAGGATGGAAATAATAATAAGCCCAATAAATATTGCTGCCCCTGCAATTGCTCCTGTTTTAATTCCATCTTTTGCCGCGAGATAAACCGGCACCCCAAATCCGAGGGCCAGCGACACCAAAAGACCGAGGAAAAGGGTCAGCATTACAATAAGCCCCATTACTGAGTAGGAAATCACTGAATCAAGAAGCATTAGGAAAATAAATGCCCCTGACCAAAAAAGAATTAATGCCATTGAGACAACAAACCCAATTCCTGCAGATTTTATATATGGGTTTATTTGGTATGTTCTCTGCTTTTTTCCGGAATCTGTTTTGTTGTTTTTTGCCAATAGGTTGGCAGTAATTTTCAATGCCCCAAGAACCACTATAAGCAGAATAATTGCCGATAGAATAATCTCCAACCAAAAAAGGGCCAACAGGTTTTTGGAGTATTCTCCCCTTACATGGAAACTCTCCCAGGGGTCCAAATTCTGCGCGGTTTTTACCAAACCTTTTGTGTAACGGATGCTGTTGGAATATTGCTTATATTCCCTGCTTGATTCTGCGGCAATGCTAAGGTTTTGCATTCCCCCAACATCCAGAAAATCAGTTTTATAATCAACCTCTGCAGAGCCGCCTTTCAAATGCAGGCCTTCCTGCACATTTACCGCAACCCTCACAGATTCAACAAGGGCCGCGTCCTTATCCACAATTGTTTTGAAATCAATCTCCCAGTTCCCAAGCAAATTCTGCGTTGCTGATTTGGAAATTTTGTAGAATAAAGTTATTGTGCTGCTCCCATATGCGGGAATTTTATTTGGCAAATCCAGTTTCAGGATTGTCGCACTGGAAGTGAACTCCTTTTCATAACTGATACGCTGCGCACCTGGCTGTTCCTGAACAAGCTTGTAGACAACAACCTGATTTGGAATTTCAAAACTCAGTTCATCAATCGCCTCATCAGTTGTGTTCTCAATAACAATCTGTGCCCTGACAACGGCATCACCTTCACCGTCAAAACTTACAGCATAATACTGTTCCTTATGGATGTAGCCGTCACTTATCAGGGCACTGGTAGGGGTGATTAGCGTAAGCAAAACAAGCAATGCAAAAACTGCCGAAAAAATCTTTCCTGATTCCATGCAGACATTGTGCAGGGGGATTTATAAATAACCGGTGAAATTGTGAGGAAAAAACCTTATCGAAATTTATTCGGAAAAAACAGGGAAAAAGTGAGGTGCGGGAGCCATGAAGTATAACACTTTTACTCTCTTAGCAGAGTGAGCTTGCTCCCGACCTGTTTGCTACTTACCTAGTCGCTTTAGGTTAAATCACCTCGAGAGTATTAGAACTTTCCCATTTAAATAGCTTGCCGGAACTTAAAGCCGTGAATAAGTTGTTAAAGTGAAGGGGTTAACCCGCCATCCAAACCCCTATTTTTTTAGCTTATTTCTTATCCCAAAAAATTCCTGATTCTGGCAGCCTTGACAATATGCTCCGGAAGCATATCCATTTCTTCTTTTTTTAAGCAGTTGATTATATATCCGGTTTCCTTCTTATGGAGTGCATTTAGTTCATAATCAACTATGTTTGCCCTGATTTTCTTACCGACCCCGTTTGGCAGAATTTTGAGAACATCTTCATTGAAATACTGCATTGAATCTTTCAAATCTCCCTCAAAATTCCCATAAATTTCACATATGTAATCAATATCTTTCTCGGTTAGGGAGCTGAGCCCAATAATTTCCGGAGGCAGTCCAATTGAATAAAGTGCTGAGCAAAAGGTTATTGCCCTTGGCAGTGAAATGCCATCCAAGTGCCTGGAATACCCGAATAAGCCTATGTGAAGCTTCCTTTTTCTTCTTGGCGGAATATATTTGGCAAGCTTGTTAATAATTGGGGCAAGAAGAGCAATAATCTTTCCGTATTCTTTGGAAGATTTACCAATTATCTCCCCGCATTTTTCCTCATCTATGTTGGTCGGCGCTTTCCTTTTTCCTGACTGGATTTTGCTGATTGCAGACGTAATTTTTTTTTCGGAATAATCGTATTTAAATGCGGACTGAATTGTGAATGTCTGTGCACTTGGATAGCCCTCGAGGCAATTTTCCGGATTTTCAGGTGTGAGGTTGCCCCTGAATGGGGCAGAGCCAACACCAATTATTGGCAGAATGTCAATAGATATCTTCTCCTGCAGTTGGTGAAGATTTTGCAAAGCAATTTTGTTTGTCAGCACTGCGGTTAAAGCACCATAGTTAAGGGCAGGGTCACTCCGCGCCAAAAAAACCCTCTGATATTCCGCCCTTTTGCCCTCCAGATAATTCCTAACAATGTTGTGCGAATCCAACAGGTGTTCCATATCCTCTATAAGTGGAATCACATTTATTTCATCCGGCTTGAATTTTCCTATCCAGTCAGCAATCTTAATGCGCTCATTTGCAAGCTCCTCATTTTGTTTGCCAACTACAAAATCCCGGTAGTAGTAGTATATTCTATTGAGCTCGTTTTGGGAGGTGGTCATTGGGAGGATAACCTCGAATATCGGTGCAAAATCACCGTTATAGAATGGTTGGGCCGCATCAAAGGAGCGTGGAATGCCCTCCAATGTTTCGAGCAGAATTTTAGCCTCTGCCTTTTCGATTTCCGGATTTGGAACCCTTAGTGTAATGAATACATCCTTGCCAAGCTTATTTTCCTGAAAAAATTGTTCGTATTTTGACAAAAGCTTCTTGACAACAAAATTATCCACTTCTTTTCCCTCACAATCCCACATCTGCTCCTCGCACCCAAGATGCGAAAATGCATAATATGCCTCCTGAATTTCATCATCCCCGCCAATAACGTTGTTCTCTGCAAAAAACGGAGAACTGACATTGTCCGGGTGCTGGCTGCTCATGCAGCGCGGAATCTTAATCATTTTCCAATCATCCCCACGGCTTCTGAAATTCTTTCAATCCCTTCCTTAATGTCATCCATTGAGGAGGCATAACTGAACCTTATGTGATTGTCGGAACCAAAATCTTTTCCAGGCACCAATGCAACCTTTGCCTCCTGCAGCATTAAATCGCAAAACTCCACGCTGCCCTTCACTTTCTCATTGAAAACCCCGCTAACATCTGGAAAAGCATAGAATGCCCCTTCAGGTTCAACCAGTTTTATACCTTCAATCTCATTCAAATGCTTAAACACATACTGCCTTCTGTCATCAAACTGCTTAATCATTTCCCCTACAGAATTCTGTTGGCCGTTGAATGCCTCAATTGCGGCATACTGCGCAATCGAGCAGGGGTTGGATGTGGAATGGCTCTGGACATTGCCCATTGCCTTAATCACCGCCTCATTTCCTGCAGTATACCCAATTCTCCAGCCAGTCATGGCATAAGTTTTTGAAACAGCATTGCATGTGAGGGTTAATTCCTTAACTTCCTCACTTAAAGAGGCAGTGGAAATGAATTTTCTCCCGCCATAAACAAATTTCTCATAAACTTCATCTGAAATGATGTAAAATCCCTTCTCAACAGCAAGTTCTGCAATCGCCCTTAATTCACTTTCCTCAATTGTTGCCCCTGTGGGGTTGGATGGGGAATTAATTATTATTGCCTTGGTCCTTTCACTTACCGATTCAGCCACCTTCTCGGCACTAATCTTAAATGCCTCATCAGTCTCCACAAAAACAGATTTCCCTCCAGCCAATGTAACCTGTTCCTTATAGCTTATCCATGCGGGAATTGGAATGATCACTTCATCTCCTGGATTCAAAAGCGCAATCATAATATTGTATAGTGAATGTTTCCCGCCATTTGAAACAATTACCTCTTTTGGCGTGTACTCAAGGCCATTCTCCCTTTTTAATTTCTCAATAATGGCATTCTTCAAAGCAGGAATCCCCGCTGCAGGGGTATATTTGGAGCGATTGTCATCAATTGCCTTTTTACCCGCAGCCTTAACATTTTCAGGGGTGTTAAAATCAGGCTCACCAATCCCAAACTTTAGGATATTTTCCCCGTCTGCAATCATCTGGTTTGCCTTTGCATTTATCGCCATGGTTGAAGATGGCGGAATCGTAACCGCAACCTTGTTAAGTTCCCTACTCAATTCATCACCAGTACTGTGTAACTTTTCATTTCAACAATCTCCGGAAGGCCCCTTATCTTTTCAATCAACTTATTCATGTCCTTGTTTGAATGGGTTTCGCCCTGGCAGATAATGTCATACTCCCCCACAACCTGATAAATATGATTTACCTCATAAGGCATTGTTTTCAACTTCCTAACAACATCATTTCTTGGGGCAGTAGTTTTCAGGCGCAAACACATCAAAGTCCTGAAATCAAACTCAGTCCTTGTTTCAATTGTAAATTTTTCAATAATCCCCTTTTCCAGCATTTTCTTTACCCTTTTCCTCACGGTCCCCTCAGAAACCTTCAATTTCTTCCCTATTTTGAGATAGGATGTTCTCCCATTCCTCCTCAGAATCGAGAGCATCTGCTCATCCAATATGTCCAAGAAAATCCCAAAATACTATGATGTGAAAAGGCTTAAAAGTAAATCAGAAATTACGAGTTTCGTAATCAGTTATTTTGCGCCTATTTTGCGGGATTAAGGAGAGCGGAAACAGATTTGCTCCCATGCATGGCATTTATTGCAGACGCAAATATTTTTGCTATTGAAAGAACCTTGATTTTGGAGAACTGCTTCTCCTTTGGAATTGGGATGCTGTTGGTTACCGCAATTTCCTTTATTGCCGAATTCTTAAGGTTCTTCACCGCATCTCCCGCGAGAACCGGGTGTGCGACCGCAACATAAATATCTTTTGCGCCCCTTTCCTTCAGTGCCTTTGCGGCATTAACCAAAGTCCCCCCTGTGTTAAGTTCATCATCAACAATAAGCGCGTTCTTCCCCTTGACATCCCCTATAATTGAAACAACTTCCGCCACATTTGGCCTTGGCCGGCGCTTGTCGATTATTGCCAGATTTGCATGAAGCCTTTTCGCATATGCCCTTGCCCTTCTTGAACTCCCAACATCAGGGCTTACAACAACCAAATTTTTTAATTTCTTTTTCTCAAAGTGCTCCACCAAAACCTGGGAGGAGTAGAGGAAATCAAGGTTAATATCGAAAAATCCCTGAATCTGGTCTGCGTGCAAATCCATTGTGAGAACATGGTCCGCCCCCGCCTTCTCCAGCAAATTCGCGACGAGTTTTGCGGTTATTGGTTCCCTGTGATGTGCCTTTCTGTCCTGCTTTGCATAGCCATAGAACGGAATTACTGCGGTGATTTTCCCTGCAGAAGCCCTTTTTGCGGCATCGATCATTACAAGCAGTTCAACAAGATTGTCGTTTGCGGGGTAACAGGTTGGCTGGATAATAAAAACATCGGCATTTCTCACGGTTTCAAGGAGGTTTACATAACTCTCCCCGTCGGCGAATTTCTTTACCTCTGCCTTCCCCAATTTAACTTTGAGATATTTTGCTATCTCATTTGCCAGCTTAGGATGGGCATTTCCTGTGAAAAGTTTAAGATTCCCCGCCATTATTTCACCAATTGCACTAATAATATGCATTACTAGTTTAAATGATTTATGCCTTGCTACTTCTTTTGCTCAAGGGTCAGTTCAACTCCCCCTGAAAAGAATGCAAGAATATTGTAAAAGAGCGATATCAAAAGCCCATATATTGCCATTACAATAGCTCCTCCAAGCGGGAAAACAATTGCCAACCCTATTCCTACTGCTATTTGCCCGAGGTCCAATGTAATTAACATTGACAGGAAAGTTATTCCTCCCATAAGGAAGCCAATGATAAAACCATAGATTCCTAAGAATTTAACCATAGACCAATAGCCAACTCTTTTTACTTTA
>JAFCCJ010000020.1 GCA_017610305.1 Candidatus Iainarchaeum sp. | reverse complement strand
TATTCAGGCAGTCAAGCAATAACTGCAGGGGGAACTTGGGTCCTTCCAATTATTTTAGGTAATGTGGGATCTGGCGGAGTTATTACTGCCAAAGCAACCATGGGGGAGAATTCATCCAAGAAATTCGACGCCATATCGGTAATGCGTGAAGTTCAGGTCCCTGAAATTCCTTTGCTAGCAAGCTTAATAGTGGTTGTTTTAGCTGTGGTAATTATTAGATTTAAAAATTAGGATGCAAGTTCAGCATCAATTGTTGCCTTAAAAACACTATATGGCCGGGCGCCCACTAATTTTATGTCGTTTATGAAGATTGTGGGGGTTGCGTAAATTTCCAGGTTATCAACGGCAAAATCAAGGTCTGACTGGACCTCTTTTATTACAAGATTTGATTCAAAGCAATGGTCAAACCTTTTCATGTTAAGCCCTAAATCCTCCGCATAAATTCTAAGATAATTTGCGTCAAGTTCCAGCCTATGTGCGAAAAGAACATCAGCATACTCCCAAAAAGATCCCTGCCTGTTTGCGCACTCCCCTGCATAGGCGGAAATGTTGGAATTGTTGTGGAATTCGAAGGGCCTGTTAACAAATCTTATGCTTACCTCGTTAGGGGAATAATCCTGCCTTATTTGCTTTAGTGTATCATTGAAAAGTATTCCGCTATATGGATCCTGAAAGCCAAAATAAGTAATTACCTCGACCTTTGCATTTTTGCTGCCAAGCAATGGCTCAGGCATAAATGCTTTAGGGTATAATTTGGAATTGGCTGAATAGGCCGTTACAGAAATAAGCAGAATGAAAAGAACTGCAATAAAGATAATCCTTTTTGCCATACTAAATATCTCGCTGAACTGTTTAAAAAGATTACTTAGGCCAGTTAATCCGTTAATTCTTTCAGCACTGCCTCTTTCGAGGTTGTGAGGGAAATCTGCCTGGTTTTTCCTTTATTGCCCATGCTGATTAGGGCTGCCGAAACTAAATTTCTTTTTTCCAGATTGGTTATGAATTCACTTACCCTTCTTTGAGAAAGGGGTTCTTTCTCTGAGGCACAGTATTTCTCATACATTTCCCCTGAAGCGATTGGGCTGAATTCTGCGATAATTTTTAGGACTGCCTTTTCATTATTGTCCAGCTCCTTAACATGCTTCAGGGCAGAAACAGAATCCACAAGTTCAAATGCCTTTTTCAAATGCTTTAATTCAACTTTCTCCGCATTTTCCCTTTCAGCTTCACGTCCCGCTTTCCAAAGCGCCTCTATTGCAACCCTTGCATCACCTCCCCTTTTCGCGGCATGGGCTGCGGCAACAGGAATTACTTCCTCAGATAAGGCACTTCTCTGAAAGGCATAGTTTGCCCTCTCCTTAAGTATGTCCTTAATTTGGATCGGGGTATAAGGGTTGAAGACTACTGTTTCTTCAGCAAGGGAACTTTTCACCCTTGAATCAAGTTTTGCTGTGAAGGCGGGATCGTTGGAGATTATCGCAAGGCCGAAACGGTTTCTCTGATATTCAATAACCCTAAGTAAATCATAAAGCAGATTTGAGGATTCTGTTGCGTTCATTATCTGGTCGATTTCATCAAGAATTATTATGGGGAAGAAGTCCACCTTTTTCATTGCCTCAAGCATCTTGGAATAAATTTCATCAGTTGCAAGGCCCCTTCTCGGGAGCGGGGCACCAAGGAAATTTGCAATGGCGGCCAAAATCGCATGGCGGGAATTATATTCGAAGCAGTTTAGGTATAATTTCTTTGCCCTGTCGCTGTATTCCTCCAGTTCGTTTAGGACATATTTAACACTCACAGTTTTTCCTGTTCCAGTTGTTCCTGTGACAAAAACATTATGGGGCTTTCCCCCCTTGGCAACAGGATTGAATGCATATACTAGGCTGTTGATTTCAGAATCCCTGTGGGAGAGCCGTTCAGGGACAAATTCAGGATATAGGTATCTTTCGTCCTTGAAAATGCGATCTTCTCCCTCGGCCTTGTCGAAAATGTTTCTTTTCACCAAATCACTACTTAATTGATATATAATAAAATTAAAAAAGAATTGAATCCCTTCGTAAAAAGTAATTTAAACATATGAGTCTTACATATAATCCGGCAAGGCTGATTTTGATGAAATGTTCTGTATGTAGTGGAAATGCTGTGGCATATAACAAGGCAAAGCAGCCAGTATGTGGCAAGCATACCCGAACTATTGGGAAAGCGCCCCTCTGCCCTGAGTGTGGCATTGCAATGGCCCCTAGGCTGGGAAAATACGGGAATTTCTGGGGCTGTGCGGCATATCCTTCCTGTGACGGCATTAGGAAGATGTAGCTGTTTATTCTGTTTTTATTTAGTTTTAATTAAAGGAGCTAATATGGCTAAAATTCTGTTTGGAACGGCAGGAATTCCTGCTTCCACAAAAAAGCACGATACTATTTCAGGCATTGAAAGGGTTGCCGAATTGGGTTTGGGGGCAATGGAACTGGAGTTTGTTTATGGCGTGAATATGAAGCAGGAGCTTGCTGTAGAGGTTGGGAAAGTTGCGGAAAAACTGGATATTTCACTGAGTGTTCATGCCCCTTATTACATCAACCTTAATGCAAGGGAAAGGGCAAAACTTGAGGCAAGCAAAAAGAGGATTCTCGACAGCGCAAGGATTGGAGCTGCTGCAGGGGCGAAAATAATTGTCGTGCATCCGGGATTTTATTTGGGGATGGATCCTAAAATTGCCTATGCAAGTGTGGAAAGGGAACTGATTGAAATTGATGAAAAATTAAAACCGGGGGGAATTGAAATCAAAATTGGTTTGGAAACAACCGGGAAGGGAACCCAATTTGGCTCGCTGGAGGAAATCGTTTCCCTCTCAAACGATATTGATTCTGTTTATCCTGTGATTGATTTTGCCCATCTCCATGCAAGGGGAGTTGGCTGCCTTAGGGAAAAAAAGGATTTCATTAAGGCATTAAGTTCTGTTGATAAAAAGTTTCTGAAAAGCGCGCACTTTCATTGTTCAGGAATAGAATTCACAGAAAAGGGGGAGCGAAGGCATTTGACTTTTGGGGACAGAGGGAACACCCTGGACTACAAACTTGTGGTCGAGGTATTGAAGGAACTTGAAATTTCAGGAACCGTTATATGTGAAAGCCCGAATTTGGAGGAAGATTCATTGAAGATGCAAAAATATTGGGGGAAGGTCACTTAGCTTTTGAAATTTCATTGTAGCTCATGAACTCGCCGAATTTGTTGAGTTTTATTTCATACAGATAGTTGTTTATTTTCACTTCTGCGCGCCAGCCGGCAGTTGTCGGCTCCATTTTAGCGAGGAAGAATACATTATTCCCGCCGATTTCCTTCTTTAATGATTTGATAAGAATCTCTTCAATCTTTTTCTTTCCTGAATTGGCCACGGCCTTATTTTCAGGCATCTTTGGCTTCTTCTTGCCGCCGGGCCATCCGACATCCAAAGGCATCTAAATCACTCCTTGCTCCCCATCAACAGACTTACTGCAATGCTTGTTGCAAATGCAATCATTGAAGGGGATGCGAAATACTCTATTGAAAGTAAAGTTTCCTGTGGAATTTCGGCCCAGTAAATGCCAAGCACGACAGAAAGTACCAAGGCAAATGCCGCGGCAATAAGGAGATGTTTTACGCCGGTGAGGTAATTGTGATAACTGCTCTTTACGAAAATAAAAGCTCCTACAAAAAACACTCCCGCAAACACCATTCCGGTTTCTGCTGTTGGGGCGGCAAGGGTTACAGAACTGAACACACCAAACTGGCCAATAACCACATAGCTCAAAACCGCAAGAATGCTCCTGTCATTCTGCATTGAACTCAGAAAGCTGCTGGCGGAGAATGGTGTTTTAGCTGCCGGTGCAGATTCCTTTTTCTCTTCAGTTACTTTCTCCTCAATCACCTCAGATCTGCTCGCAACTATTGCTTTCTTTGCATGTTTGTGGGCAGATAGTAAAGCCATTGCAAGCGCAACCAAGCCTAAGGAAATACCCACAACCCCGACTATTATTAATTGGCCACTTAGGCCTTCAGCAAGCAATTTTTCGCCAAAGGTTGAAACAAAAAAGATGAGGGAGAAACCGACAATTATAAGGAGGAAGAATTTCTTAACAACGGTGAAGAGAAGCTGGCTTGTTTTGAATATAACTGCAATAAGAATTAATGATACAATTCCTACTATTGCTATGGCTCCCGGGTCAAGGGCAAAAACGCTTGGAATGAAATTATTTTGGAGGTAGTTTACACTATCAGCAGCTATTTGCCCCACATTCAAAGTGTTCAAATCAACCATTTTAATCCTAAATTATTACTCCTTTCCAGTATTTAATCCTTTCAGAAAGCCGGTTAGCTAACTAAACTGAAAGCTATTTAAAGCCTGAAAAAGATAGTTATGTAATTAGCTAACTATGTGATTCGATGGCTGAACTGACACTTTCATCAACAGAATTCAAGGCCCTGAGTTCGGATACGCGGGTCCAGATAATTAAGATGCTAAAGGAGAGGAACCACACACTTACTGAACTTGCCTCTAAGATGGGCATGGCTTCCCCCAGCATCAAACAGCATTTGGACATCCTTCTCAAGTCAGATATTATTGAGCAAATTGATGAGGGGAGAAAATGGAAGTATTATTCCCTCACAAGGAAGGGGAAGGACCTCCTTAAGGGGGATGAGAGTGATACAACAATCCTCATAGTTCTTTCAATTTCATCAATTGCTTTGGTTGGGTTTTTACTTTTGTTTGCGAGCAGCTTTGGAATTTATTATATGTCGACAGCTACCCTAGCCTCCGAAGCAAGGGTCGCTCCTGAATTATTTGGTGATGACGGAGTCGGGGATATTGTGGCGCCAACTGATGATAAGGATTTTAGTGATTCAGGGGCAGGATCTACTATTGCCGGGGGGGAGGATACAAAAACTCCTGATGAAACAAAATCTGGTTCAGAACCAACTGCTGAAAAGGGAACTGGGGAGGAAAATCTGGATACTGGAAGTAGGGAGGTTATGTGGACAGATATTCCCACAAACCCTATAATTACATTTGAGCAGGCGATTTTGTTCCTAATTCCAATAGTTGCAACCGCACTTATTGTGGGCTTTTTCGCGGCAGTTTTGATTAGGAAGAGGAAGGTTTAATTATCTGTGTAGAATTTTATTGGTACTGCCACCAATCATCCCGAGAAGGAAATCATTTCTTAAACAAGAATTTGCCAATGGACTTCCCAATTAATAGGGGGAATGCGACGGCTATTGCACTGCCAACAATAATTAAAGGGGCAAAGAGTATTTGTGCAAATAGACCCCATTCACCAATGATTGTCCAAGTATTGTGTGAATTTGGCAAAATTAAATTAATCAGGGAAAGAATTACGCCGGGGATTACTGAAATTATCAATAATGAAATATCTGAAAATTTAAACCTGTATGCGGCATATACTCCGACTAAAACTAATCCTAAAGCCCGAGCATATTCAATAATTGAGATGCTTTCAAGTATAGGCTCAGTAGGTAAATCTCCAAAATAAGTTATGTGCAGGATTGTACCCACTATTACTATTGCCGAAGTTATTGCAAGAATTTGCAGAAATCCTTCAGTAGAGAGGATATTATTCAAGTTTAAAGAATTGGTCAAACCCATACTCACAACTAAGTCCAACCTGCTATTTATATCTTCCGAGGCAAAAAGGGAAATAATAATTATATTCGTCAATTGACGTAATATTTAAAATAACTTCTATTCACGGTTCCCTTGCATTCTCAGCTCACGGAGCAGGGTGTTTGCAAGGTCGGCTGATTTTTAAATATGATTTAGAACTTCATTAAGCCCTTCTTTCGTTGAATCTAATTTTCTGTCAAAATCATCGAAGAACTCTCTGGTTAATGGCTGTTGAATATCCTCATTTTTTTCAGTATCAAAATAACAAAGCAATATTTCGTCTTTTTCGCAAATTATTTGCCCGTGTGCAAATTTATTTCTCATATCAAATACTTTTCTCAGATTTGTTCTTAAATTTTGGAAATCTTCCTTTCTCAAGCGGTTATGTTGTGTTGTTAATACCTTAAACGCTTTACATTTTGCAATAGTGCTACACCAAGATTGAGTTAAAAAAGAATTGTAAAACAGGGTTCCCAAATGCCCCCCCTTGGGAATCAAAATGTTAATCAAAATCCTATCAAGCTCTTTTTCCAAAATAACAAGTTGGATGATTATTTCACCAATAATTGATTGTATTTCCTCAAGGTCTTGCATAGTTTCTTTTCTTTTTGGAGAGCGTTTCCAATCTGGTTTGGTGGGGTTATAAAAGTTGAAAGAAAAGGGCGGCTTCTCTCTAAATTTTCTTGTCATGACTACCACTGCTTGGCATTATCTTTTTCAAGATTTTCAATATATTTATCAACTAATTTTTTTACTTCCCCCCATTCGCCTTTAGACTTAATGTTCAGCCTATTAACTTGGGAAATGGGTTTTTTTGGGTTATCGTATTTGTGCTTTAGTTCACCCTTTTCTCGCCAAACTTTTCCCAAAACTTTTCCTTTGGCGATTCTAACTTTAACATTTCCTTCTTTATCTTCAACAATACCGCAAGCATATGCCCAAAAACCTCCCAAAGGAATAACTTCGCATTCCTTCCATTCAGTTTCGTATTTATTACTCTTTTTCTTATCAATTTTCTTTTCCAACAAATCACCCATTAATATACATTATATAGGAGCAATACATATCTGAGGGTTGACGATTGTGAAGGTTTAAAAGGTCTAACCCCCTTACTACCTTATGTTTAAGCTTTTAATAAATGTTTCGATTAAACCGAAAAAAATACGGCATTGGGGTGATGGGTTTGAATGATTTGCAGTGTGCTTTGCTTCCAGCAAAGCTAAAGCCAGAAGATTTTTCTCTATTGACAAAGAATAGGCAAAACATAATGATTTCTCTAATAAAAGAGGAAAAAACCTTGAGTAGATTAGCTGATAGTCTAAAATCAAAAACCATCTCAACTATTTCAGACTCATTGGGAATATTGCAAAATAGAGGATTTATTAAAAAGGATAAGAACAAAGTTTACAGCTTAACTAAAGATGGGAAACTATTAACCCTCTCGCTTCTTCAGCCCAATGGTATAGAAGAGAAGACAATAAGAGAATTTTTAGATAAGATTTTAAAAGAAGAATTTAATATCAAGGATGAGGAATACAGGCGAGAAGTCATAGAGAATTGTAGAAGTTTAGGTTCCCAGATTCAGTCATTTAGTTAGGTCATTATCCTTTCTTAATCAATTCACTCCATTTATTACTCCCATTAACCACATTTATCCCACTAGCTTCCGCAGGCGTCTTCCCCCCTAATGCTTCATGCGGTCGCACAAAATTGTAATAGGTTTTCCAGCTTTCCATTTTGCTTTCAAGGGCTTTCTTGTTGTTCACTCCCCGCATAACTTTTAGCCTTTCTCGTTGGGAGCCGTGCAGTCTTTCAATTTTGTTATTGCTCTGCCTGCTCTGCAAGCCGACATTAAAAATATGCTTGGTTTCTATTGCCAGCTTCTGAGCTCCCTTAGTCGGATTAAAGGCTTTCTTGATGCCCTTCCTATAAACAGGCAAGCCGTCTGTGAAAATATAGGCTGGCTTCTGTGGAAGTGTTTCCTTAACCTGCCTCAAATGCAGTTTCGCATCTGAAAGGTATTTCTTTTTTGTTACTGTTGAAGCCAAAAGGAATTTTGTTTCCGAATCTATGCTGTTCCAGCACCATAGCCAATCCGACATTTTGGTTTTAACTTTCATCTCGTCAGTGTGGACTATATAGGACATTTTCTCTGGCTGGATTGTTGCCACATACTCATTTATCACTTTCATAAACCTTTCAATCCAGCGATAGACGGTTGAGTAATGAACCTTGACGCCGTGAAACTGCTGCAAGTGGTTGGAAATCTTTTTCAGCGACAGGCCGGAAAAATACAAATCCAAAGATGTGCATACAACCTTTTCATCCCCTTTAAGCCTTGCGAATTCCTGATTAAGAACAAAGAACTTTTTGCACTCCCTGCACAAATATCTCTGCTTCTTGGTGTGCAGGTTTTTCCTGACACCATTCTTAACAACATTTAGGCTTGAACAGTGGACGCATGAAACCGCAGCTCCCTGCAGTTCCTCATACTGCTCTGTCTTTGTTGCCTGTGCCTTAAAGTCATTCCAAAATAAGACCGCATAAATGTGCTTGCACTTTTTGCCCTTTCTCCTGTAATGATAATCAGGGCAATTGCAGCTAAAGTAATCATAATGCTTAACCACCGTGTATTTATTGTTTGAAACTTGGCTTGGCACATGGAAAACATTCTCCTGATGCTCTATAATGCCAGCTCCCTGTGCTATCTCTTTTCCTTTGGTTTCTCTTTCGGTTGTCATTTCTTATCACCTATGTTTTGTTATCCTAATATTACATATAATGGTAGTAATGGTTTAAAAACCTTCCTATGCCTAAATATCCTAATATGTCCCATTTAAAAAATTGGTTAGGCTATGAATATGACTAAAGAACCAGCAGTCCCTAAGGAAGTTGTCAAGGAATTACACTTAAAAGAGCCAAAACCGCACAAATATGAAGTAAAACCCCATTTCTATAAGAAAGATGACATCCTGAAATTCGTTAGGATATATATTCCAACAAAAGTAGTTCAGGAACTGAATCTGAAAGAGAAGAACAGTTTGATTATGGAAATAGAAACAGGTAAGAATAATAAGGACAAGATAGTTATTATGAAGGTGAAATCATGAATGGGCAGACGGTTCAGGTAAGGACTTCCCCTGAAGACCTGAATCCAATTGAGCTACAGATAATTAAGGTTCTTCTGGAACACGGAACATTTGAAACCACCACTTATTATGCTGATAAGGCAAACATTTCATGGAACACTGCCTTTGCTTATCTCAAATTATTTAAAAAGTCCGGCTGGATTTTCCATGTTAAAAAAGGTAACAGGGATTTCTGGAAGGCACAGGCTGAGAACTGATTGCAGTTGCTGGGTGGCGGGGCACAACCCCGCCATTCCTTTCTTCATATTCCTGATGCAATCAGAATTCCGAAGATTATTGCAAGCGGCACAAGCAGCTTGGCAAACGATTCTCCGAATTTCACAATCGCTAAGGTGAAGAGAAGACCAATTCCAGCAACTGCAGCTATTTCATACGCCATTCTCATCCACCTCCTGAAGAATAATAGGCTAACGAAGCATATTTAAAGGTTATTATGCCCAATTAGGTTAATATAATTCAGTATGGATTAACAATGAAATTACAAACGAACGAGGAGTTGATATAATGATGAAAAACGAAATAATAGCAGCTATTGTAAACAGGGTGATGGGGGCTGAAGAAAAGAAATATTCAATTTGGACTATTGGGATAACAAATGACCCAGAACGGCGAAAAGATGAGCATGATACAGGAAATAAAGTAAAACATTGGAAGGATTGGAAAGCTAATAGTGAATCTGATGCCAGAACTATTGAAAAATATTTTCTGGATAAAGGTATGAAGGGAGATACTGGCGGAGGAACAACTCCAACATATGTTTACATATTCTGACAGGATGTATTTGAATGGAACTAGGTGAAAGGGGATTAAATGGCAAGGCGTAAATCAACCATATCTGGCGTGTTAAACTTTTGTTTCAACGCACCTAAAGGGATTAAGGATTTTATTTGGGCAGGACTAAGCTATTTTGTCTTTTCCCTAGTTATCTTCTTTATTCTACTTTTGCTTCTAAGTTGGATTGGTTATGGTGGGTTTTGGTGGCTTTATTTAATTCTTTCTTTAATTGTTTCATTAGTCCCTGCTTACAAAGTTCACGGATGGCTGAAAAACAGACTGAGATATGTGAACTACTGAATTATCTTTTATTACATCCATATCCATCAAGAATGTAATTACATTTTTAAACAAGAACATTTACAAATCATTAATCGCATTGGGGCGAGTAACACTAGGAGAGGATATAATGTTCAGGAATGTAAGCAAATTAAACAAGATTGAGTTAGAAGCGGTGATTTTGGGCGGGGAAGAAAGCCTCAACAAAATTAGGGAACAGCTGATTGAAAGGTTTGAGGGATATAATGAAAAACACGAGGAAGCGATAATCAGTTATAAATTCACGCCAAAAGAGGGCGTAACTGAAGAAGTATTTGATTTGGAAAAGAGGCAGAAAAAATAAAATCAGCCGACCTTGCAAACAAGTGATTCAATGAGCTGGAAATGCAAAGGAACCGTGCCTGGAAGATAACTTAAATATTACGTTGATTGACGATATTTATATTGGTATTGCAATTCCGTCCCTATGGATATGCGGGGGGAGTGAATAATTGACGTTATTCCTTCTTTCCCGCCTTATTTTGATATCTCGGGCTATTGAGATAAGGGCTAATGAAAAGAGGCCAAGGATTAGGATATCTAAAATAGGGGGTTTTTCTACGAGAACCCTATAGATGCTAATAAATGAGCCCAGTACTCCGGACAGTTTTATTAGGTGGTGTATTTGCATCTTCTTGGCCTCCCCAATAGTAATATTTATTTCAAATTATTATTTTTTCTCACAAAAAGGCAGTCAAAAATACGGAAAAGCTTGTGCATTTGAACAATAATTATTAAATTGGCTGTTCATTAATATATATAGGGGGTTTTGTGGAGCTTTTGAGAACCGAAGAACGGATTTTGAAATTTCTCACGAAAAATGGTGTTGGAATTTCTGAAAGAAGAATGGCGAAGGAATTAAGGCTAAGCCCGTCAACGCTGACTTACAAACTGAGGAAACTGGAAAATAATAAAGTGCTTCTCGGTTACAGGTTCAGGGCAGATTATGCGAAAATTGGCCTGAAGAGAACTTCCTGGGTTTTGTTTTCCATTCGGCACCCAAATATTGACATCAACGAAATTATAGGTTCCTTACTAGGCTATCCCCAAATCCATATGGTCCTTTTCATAACAGGCGATTATGATTTGGCATTGAAGGTTTATGGTTCGGGCGTTGATGAAATAACCAACTTTGTGCTTGGCATTGAGAAGGAAATGGGAAATTTAATTGAATCAAGCGCAATATATTTTGTTTCAAAAAGATATGTCTTTCACAATAAAAAAATTGAGGACTTAAACAGGCGAATTAAACTCAACAAAACGGATTTTGAAATATTACGGCTTAGGCTTGAAAATCCAAAACTAAAACTAGTGGAGGTTGCAAAAGAATTGGGGCTGCACAGGAACACGGTTGGAGGCAGATGGAAAAGGCTGGTTAATGAGGAGGTTGTCCTCAAAAAAAGCCCTGTGATCAATCCAGAAAATTATTTTGAGGCAGGAACCGCATTCAAGGCAATTGTTTTCTTTAAGATTGTTCCCGGAAAAATATTGGAATTTGCCGATGCATTTTCACAATTGGATGAAATTCATGAACTTAACCAAATTTCATCCTCCTTTGACCTTATGGCGATTGTAAGGACAAAAAACCTTGAGGATTTCTACATCTTCCAGAGGAAACTTTCTACAGATAAGAAACTTAGCAAATTGATTACCAATGTTAAATCCAGCATTATAATGCGAAGCAGGGGACATAAATTAAACTACCTCTCCGAACTTGGCTGGAAGAAATTTGTCCGCAAAAAGGATCAATAGCCAACCTAAAGCTTATTTAAGTGATGCCGATAACAAATAATTACTGTTTTTAGGTGATTATTTTGGAACCCAAAGAAAGAAACGATCTGATAATTTCGTGGTTAACCATCAGCCTTGCATTTGCATGGGTGCTAGCGGAATTTCTAAATTTTGGGGATTTTGGGGAAAAACTTCCTATCGCACTTATTGGGGTCGGGACAGGTTTTATTCTGCATGAGCTTGCGCACAGGCAGGTTGCCAAACATTATGGGCTTCACGCAGAATACAGGGCATGGACAACGGGATTGCTATTTACGATTATTCTTCCGATAATTACGGCAGGTAGCTTCCTGTTTGCCGCACCTGGCGCAGTTTACATATCTGGCAGCCATATAACTAGGGAACAAAATGGGTTAATTTCAGTTGCAGGTGCCGCCACAAATATTGTTGTGGCATTCATGTTCCTTATTTTGCTTGCCGCGTTTAAGCCCGGGGATTTGGTGGCGGATATTTTCTTTTATTCAGCAATGATAAACTTCTTCCTCGCCATGTTCAACCTTCTCCCCATTGGGCCATTGGATGGTTCCAAGGTTTTTGCGTGGAGCATACCTATCTGGGGAATCACAATAGTGATTGCGGCAATAGGTGTGTTTGCAAGAGGAATTTATTTAGGGATATTGCAACTCATATTCTAAATTAGATTACCTTACATAACTCGGCTTGAATTCGGCCATTTGGGCCCTAAAAGCAGCATATGCTTCAGTTGTTTCCCTGCTTATGCTCGGAATTATTTTAACAAGGGCGGCATCAATGTGTTTTTTCATGACCACGCTGGCATTGAAATTGGATTCCTGCAGCGCCATCAGCGCAGCCTCTTTTATTACGCCCTCCAAATCGGCTCCGCTGTATCCTTCAGTCTTATCCGCCAATTCCTGGAGGGATATGTCCTTATCCAGAGGAACATTCTTGGAATGCACCTTAAGTATCGCCAGCCTTGTTTCCTTGTCAGGGGCGGTGACTCTTATCACCTTATCAATTCTTCCCGGCCTCATCAGGCCAGGGTCAAGTAAATCTGGCCGGTTTGTTGCGGCTATGAAAACAACGTCTTTTAAATTTTCAATTCCGTCCAGCTCAGTTAACAGCTGGTTAACTACCCTTTCCCCTGTTCCCGCATCATGGGTTCCTCCCCGCCTTGAGGCAATAGAATCAATCTCGTCAAAGAAAATTATTGATGGGGAAACCTGCCTTGCGCGGTGAAATACTTTTCTTATGCCTTTTTCACTTTCCCCGACCCACATCGAAATCAGCTGAGGACCCTTTATTGAAATGAAATTTGCCTCGCTCTCTGTTGCAACCGCTTTTGCGAGAATTGTTTTTCCGCATCCTGGAGGGCCATAAAGCAGAACCCCTCTTGGCGGGGCAATCCCTAATTTTTTGAACGCCTCAGGTTTTTTCAATGGCCATTCAACAGCCTGTTGCAATTCCTGCTTCACTTCTTTCAATCCGCCAATATCCTTCCATTTGACATTAGGAATTTCTATTGCGACCTCCCTTAGAGCTGAGGGCTGAACCTCTTTTAGCGCATTCATAAAATCATTCCGATTGACTTCAAGCGATTCCAATACTTCCGGGGGAATTGTTTCGTCTTCCAGATGTATTTTTGGCAGATACCTTCTAAGGGCCTTCATTGCCGCCTCTTTTGCGAGGGCCTCTAAATCAGCCCCTACAAAACCATAAGTAATGGCTGCCAAATCATCCAAAAAAACAGATACTAATAGGTTTGATAAATCACTTCTGGATTTTTCATCAAAAGAAGCCATTAATTTTCTTCGCTCATCTATTGCCTTTGTTTCTGAGAGTTTTTTAAGTAATTCCCTATTACTTTCAGAGATATAATTTTCCTTTAGTTTATTGAGAACACGGTCAATGCTTTCCTTTTCCAATGGCGGGGCTATTGGCATCCCCCTTGTGTGAATCTGCATAATTTTTTTTCTTCCCTTAACATTGGGCACCCCTATTTCAATCTCCCTATCAAACCTTCCCGGCCTTCGTAAAGCCTCATCCAGCGAATTAAGCCTGTTTGTGGCGGCAATTACAATAACATTTCCCCTCGCCTCCATGCCGTCCATTGCAGAAAGTATCTGGGCAACAACCCTTCTTTCAACTTCCCCGACAACTTCGTCCCTTTTTGGGGCAATTGCATCAATCTCATCAAAGAAAATTATTGATGGGGCATTTTTTTCGGCATCCTTAAAATGTTTCCTTATTCTCTCTTCCGCTTCCCCGACAAATTTACTCATTATTGAGGGCGAGGCAACAGAAATAAAGTGTGCCTGGGTTTCGTTTGCGACCGCTTTTGCGAGAAGTGTTTTGCCTGTTCCGGGGGGGCCATGCAACAAAACCCCTTTTGGCGGGTCAATGCCAAGCTTATGGAAAATTTCCGGATGGCGCATTGGCAGCTCTATCATTTCCCTGACTTTTTGTACCTGAGCTTCTAAACCGCCAATATCCTCATAGGCGATGCGGGGAATTCCTTCCAGTTCATCCTTAACAGGTTCCTGTTTCAGGATAAATTGGGTGAAATCAGTAATCTTCACTATCCCCTTTGGGTTTGTGTCAATAACAGAATAAACAAAACCTGAGCCGAAAACCGAAATCCAGACATTGTCCCCTTTTGACAGTGGCCTGCCGATAAAATTCTTTTTAAGTATGCGGTCATATCCTGAAGCGATAATCCTTACTTCTTGAGTCGGTGCAAGAACGACCCTTTTTGCGTCAGCGTAATTTGCCCTTTTTACCCTTACCCTTTCACCCAAACCTATGCCGCAATTGTGCCTTATGAGGTTGTCCATCCTTATAAGGTCCCTTCCCTCATCTTCCTGCCTTGCGGGCCAAATAACTGCGGCGGTCTTTCTGGACCCTTCCAGTTCAACTATATCGCCTGAGGTGACCCCCAATTTTTCCTTGGACTGCCTATCTAGGGTAATAATATTTCTTCCCACATGGCTTGGGTCAGGGTCCTGGACCCTCAAAACAATTTCCTTAACTTTATCTATCAATCAAATCCCTCTAAATTCAATTAGCCTAAAATATAATTATATATCTATTCCTTGATTTCGATTCCTCCATTTGGAAGCATGAAATTAAGCTCATCCAAATCAATCGGATTTTTACCGCCAATCTTTTTCTCGAGAATTTGCTTAATTTTCTTTGCGGCATCCCCTTTCTGCAAATCGCCCTGTTTAAGCCTTAGAAAGTGTTTTGTTTGCTTTTTAATCGCCGATTCAGGTCCCGAAATTACAATAAATAAGCCATCTTCCTCAATCAGGCCAATGGTAAATGCAAGGGCAGTTTTCTTAAAATACTCCCTTTCCCCATAAATCATGAATGCTCCTGTGCCCAATGCCTCTCCGCTCGGGGCTTTTTTGCTGACCTGTTCAGGGGAAACAGAATAAACATCTATTGCAGGGATTTTTTCTCGCCAGGCCTTTGAGAATGCTGCCGCAAATTCTGCAGCCTGCCTTTTTGTTGCTTCACCGGGCTTTTTTCCATCCACTTTAACAATTACATGGGGCGCTCCCTGAATTTCGGCATGAAAGTAAAGGTCATCCTTTTCCATGTGCCTCTTTACCACAATTTCGTTGCTCTTTGCGTCCCTCCCGCCAATGATAAGGAAATCTTCACTTGAATTGCACCAATGGAATTTCTCAAACCACTTCTTCTTCCTTTTCTTTACCGCCTTCCCATCACCAATTCTTGCAACCTTCTCCTCCAGTTCCTTTTTCCTTTTCTCAGAATTAAGCAGGGCATTTTCCAAACCAATTAGCTTTCTCTTGGATTTCTTCCCGGCATCAAAATAAAGGCTGGCATTCTCCTGCAGGGATTTTTTCAGATTTATTTTTACCTTCACTTGAATCCCTTTTCCTTCCTTATAAGCTCTATCAGTGAACTTGTCCTTGAAACGTTTTTGTAATAGGGTTCAGTGGCGTAAAATATTTGCCTATCTTTTATCAATTTGTAAATTCCGGGAATGGACTCATAATACCTTTCCTGGACATTTTTATGGTAGGATTCCACATCGGGGTATAGGTGGTTGGTCATAATATTCAGGTTGCCTGACCCGATTATTGCGGTCATCCTATAGAGATGGGGGTCCTTTTCCGCCTGTTTCAGATATTTGTTGAATATTTCTTTTTCTGAACTGTCAATCTGCAGCATTACCTTTGCCTCAAGGTTGTAACCGAATTTTCTAAAGCCAACTTTTGGTCCATAGCCCTCAAGAACGCCTTCCTTTTCCAGAAAATCAAGGCTTGCCTTTATGGTTGCCTTGTGATAGCCGGTAATTTTTTGCAGCCGCCTTATGTTTGGCTGCACAGTCCCCTTCTGAAGCAGGGCATTAAGGATATTCAGCCTTATCTCATCATCTATATGCTTATTTGAGGCCATAAGTATCATCTATAAAGTATGACATATTATATAGCGAAAAGCAATTAAATGTACTTTTTTGTACAACTAAAACCACTAAATACTTTTAAAGTGGCTAAGCAGTAATTATATCGTACAAGAATTGGGGGGATCCAATCCTAAAAAGTAAAAAAATAAAAAACAAGGAACGGGGTTAGGCTCACCAAGCTAAATTGGTTAATTTTGAACCCCGTTCCCTAACTTTTAATCTTTCTTCGCCGTGGCTTCTTTCTTGGTTTTCTTTTCCTTTGCGGCGCTGGCTTCCGCTTCTTTCTTTTCCTTCTCTTTTTGCAGCTTTTCTTCCTTCTTTTTCGCCCAGTCCTTTTTGCTTATGCAGTTTGGGTCAATGCACATCTCATAGCGATAGCGTTTCCCAAAAACCTTTATTGCCCCTTTTCCACAGGCCTTGCAAAGTTCGGGTGCTGAAATTATTCTCCCTTTTTGCGGAAGTGGGTATGTGTTTGTGCATTTTGGATAATTGGTGCAGCCCAAAAACCACTTGTTGTTTTTGCTTTTTATCTTTCTTAGTTCCCCATCACAAACATCGCACTTGGCAAGAATTGAATCTGACTGCAGGGCCTTTCTTAAATCAGTCCCTATCTTGTCCTTATTTTCCAGGAGTTCCAAAAGATTCTTTTTTAGCATTTCCCTTGAATCTGTAACGACCTCTTTCTTGGTTTTCTTTCCGCCAGAAATTTCGTCCATTTCCTTTTCGAGTTTGGATGTCATATTTGGTTTTGCAAGATCCTCGGAATACTTCTCCAGCGCCCCTATCACCGCAAAGGCAATGGCATTTGGCTCAATTGCCTTAAGGCCTGAAATATAATGCCTAACAAAAAGCTTCTGTATTATTGTATGGCGTGTTGATTTGGTCCCCAAACCATTGTCCTCCATCAGCTTTATGAGTGTTGCCTGGCTGTATCTAGTGGGAGGTTGGGTTTCCTTTCCATCCATTGAAAGTTTTACAAGGTCAACCTCATCGCCAGTTTCCATCTCGGGAAGATGAACCTCTTTCAGAGTGGAGTAGGGATAAAATTCTTTCCAGCCGGCATTCTCCAGCACCTGGCCATGCGCAAGGTAAATTTCTGAATTCAAATCAATTTCAACAGTAACATTGTTTGTTATTGCCTCCTCCCACAAGGTCGCAAAAAATCTCCTGCAAATAAGCTCATAAATTTTCCATTGCCTTTCACTGAGTTTTGTTTTTGGCGCCGCAGTGACTGGGTGGATTGGGGGATGGTCCTTGGATTCCTTGCCTTTTGAGGGCTCAAACTTGGGCATGGCAAGGAGTTTCTCAATCATCGGCACAAATTCAGGAATCTTGGAAAGTTCATTGAGTATTTCTTTCAAATTTAATGTTGGGGAATAGACACTGTTGTCTGTTCTTGGATAGGAGGTATAACCTGATTGGTAGAGGGATTCCGCCATATTCATCGCTTCCCCGGCAGTGAAACCGATTGCAGTTGCAGCACGAAGAAAGCCTGTTGTGTTGAATGGGATTGGCTTTTTCAGGACCCTTTTCTTCTTTGTGACCTTTGTAATCTTTCCCTTCTTCCCTTCTTTTTTATATGCCTTTTTGACCTTTTCCTCGTCCCAAAACTTTCCTTCCTTATGCTGGGCCTCGAATTTTTTGGACTCCTTTTCAAACTCCGCATTCAGTTCCCAGTATTTTTTTGATTTGAATGCCCTTCTTTCATTCTCCCTGTTAACTATTATTGCAAGTGTCGGTGTCTGGACCCTTCCTGCCGAAAGGAATTCTTTTCCCAACCTCCCTGAAATGAGCGAAAGGAATCTTGTTATAACTGCGCCCCAGATGAGGTCAATTTCCCTTCTTGAATCGGCGGAATCGGCATAATTGTAATCAACCTTTGAAAATTTTGAAAACGCAACCTCGATGTCTTTGGGGGTTATTGCCGAAAAATACGCCCTTTCAACTTTTAGTTTCGGGTTTGATTCTTTCATGTAATTTAAAGCTTCAACACCAATCGCCTCACCTTCCCTGTCAGCATCTGTTGCAATTACAACCTCATCCGCATCTTTAGCCGCGGTTTTGAGTGCGGAAATTATTGCAGCTTCCTTGCCAATGTATTCTATGTCTGCATCAACCAGTTTTTTCAAATCGGTGCCTAACCAGTAGCTGTACTGCTTAGGGAATTCAACATCAGATATATGGCCGCGTAAAGGGATGACCATTGTTTTGTCTTTGCCATCCTCAAAATTAAAAACCTGCGCCTTGCCAAGCATTGTGGAGGGAACATCCTTCCCCGCAAGTATTGATGCTATTCTCCTCCCTGCTATCGCCTTTTCCGCAATTATTATTCTCAATCAGTTCACCACTAAAACAACATTAGATTTTCTTACATCAAAAAGCATAAAAATACAGGGCGCCATAGCTGGATTAAATCAAAGTTTTTTCTGGAATGAGAATGTGGGAAGGGAATTGCTCTTCTTCAGTTCACTCAGAATCATCTGGGTCTTTATATCTATAATGCCGTCCAGAACCCCAAGCTGGTTAATGAATTTTTCGGCAGAATCAATGTCAGGAAGCACCAACTTTGCTAGGAGATTATACTCACCCAGAATCTGGTAGAGTTCCATCACATAATCAAATTCAGAAAGCCTCTTCACCAGATTTTTTGTCTTCCCCATGTCGGAACGAATTTGCACATAAATTGGATTTTCATAACCCAGAACCTTGAGGTTCAAATCGGCAGTTATTGAAGTTATCACGCCTTTCCTCTTAAGCCTTTCAACCCTTTTCTTTATCGCAACATCGGTAAGCTGTACGTCTTTTGCTATGCTGCTGAAACTCATGCGCCCATCTTCCAAAAGACGCTGAATAATCTTATGGTCGGTCTTATCAAGGGTTATCTCCAAATTAGCACCATTAGTAATTCTAATTGAAAACAAATAAAAAGTTTGCTTTTCAAAGGAAATCCCATTTTGCCGGGCAATAGTTAAGAATTGTTGCAGATACAGTTAAATAAATGAAAATAAGGTCAAAACCTGTAAAGGAAACTATTGAGAAAATTGCCAACGAATGCCGGGAGGCGGGTGCCACTAAATTCGAGGCAATGAAGATTATCAAGGAGCTTTCAGACATTGGCGGCGGGGAGAAAGAACTCCGGAAAATGGCCCTTGAGCTGCTGCGGGAACTAAATCCTGAAGCCGCAAAAATATACAGCTCATTTGAAAGGCTCCAGGTTTACACTTCAGGGGAAAGAAAGGAGGCATTTGACAGGGGAAACATAACCAAATCCCTTCTCAAGGAAACAAGCCTTTCAAGAACTGTTGCCGAGAAAATAAGTTCCGAGGTTGAGGACAAAATAAAGGACCTAAGCATTGGCCATATTACCACCTCACTCATAAGGGAGATGGCGGATGTTAAGCTTTTGGAGTATGGGCATGAAATTGCGCACCGGCAATATACCCGCCTTGGCTTGCCTGTGCATGATGTGAAAAATAGGATTGGCAAGCTCATAAATGAAAGGGAAATACTAAAGGAGTACAACTTCTTAGAGGTTATTCCTGGGGAGATGAGATCACTTCACTTTGAATCAGTAATCCATATTTCGAATGTGGCAGATTTTTCAACAAGGCCTTTGGCATACTGCATTGAGCCTGAGGAGGGGGATGGTTTTGAGGAAATGCTTATAGGGCTGAATGCGAAAATCAACCAGCTTGAACCAATACTGTCACTTGCGCCATCTATCGCATTCCCCAATATATATTTCTCTAAATTCCTTTCCAAAAAAGGCAGGAAAAATAAGGCCAGGGTTGTCGGGCTTTTTTCCAAATTGCTTGGCTCAGCTTATTCAGGAAATTCTTTCGCGACCATCAACCATAGCCTGTTCATCCCTGACCATCTCTCGAAATTCAATCCCTCCAAAGAGGAGGCGTTTTTCTTTGCAAATGAATTTTTGCGCGCAAATAAGAATTCATTTCTTAAGGCCTGCCTTTCGATTGATAGTAAATTCAAAACCAAGCTAATTGATGATGATGTCAAATTATCCGGAGTCTGCCTGTTGAATGCGAAAAAAGACCGTGCAAAAAACTGCAATGGTTTTGTTCTGGAGAATGCTTCAGGGGTGCTGCTTAACTGCGGAGTCAATCTGATTAAGATTGCAGAAAAATCTTCAGATAAATCTGAATTCCTGCAAAATGCCTCCAAAGTGATTGGAGGGATTGAGGGGCTTGTGAAGATTAAGGGGGAAAGGCTTGCCAAGAGAGATTATCTCCATTTAGCAGGAATTGAGACAAAGGACCTTGTTTCATTTGTGGGGCTTTATGGCACGGAATTTGCGCTGAATAAATTTTCAGGAAATAAAAATTCCTGCAATGAGCTGCGTCAGAAGATTGTTGATTTGATACATTCAAAAAACGGCATGCGTGCCAACATATTCGGCGATGTTCAGGGCGTTAGGAGATTCAAGAAAGTGAATGGGGACGCCCTTAAAAAAAACGAGGCGGAAGCAAATAACGGAGAATGTTTAGAATGT
>JAFCCJ010000066.1 GCA_017610305.1 Candidatus Iainarchaeum sp. | reverse complement strand
ATCGGGAAAAAGTCCATTAACCTGTCAAGGATTACTGATTGTGCGGATTCGCCGAAATTCTTACCGGTTTTCTCCTGAATATAGGAGATTCTTATAAGTGAACCTAATTTTCCAGGCGTTATTGCCCCGTAGAAAAGGCCAATCCAGTAAACTCTGAACAGATACCAAAAGGGGAGATTAATTCCCTGGTTTTTAAGGAGATAATCCCATTTGAAAGTCTGAATAAACATTGTTGGAATCACAAGGAGAAGGGTGAGCAAAAGAAAAACAGGGTCTGCAGCCATGAATGTGGAAATTATTTTGTCCGGTCCCACTGAAAAAAGAATGTAGATGAATAAAGCAATTCCGATTATTGGGAGCAGTTTTTTCCAGTTCATTTAATTGCCTCTGCAACTATGTCCCAATGGGAAACTTTTTGTGAATCAGGGAACATCTTATTTTGGATCTTTACAATTCCGAATTTGTTGTCCTCGAGGAGTTTTTTCGCCATTTCCAGGTCTATTTCCTCTGCATGGCCGCCCCTATATGCGATTAATTTCCACCATTCAATGGGGTTTGCCTTTCTCATTCTATCAAATTCCTCCTCATTAGGAAGTCTCACTATAAGAATCGCGTTGCTTTTCATCAGCTTTCTGATTTTCTGGAGCGCGGCATTTGGCCCTGGAATGTGCTCTAAAACTTCTGAAGCAATAACAACGTCAAATTTCTCACTAATATCAAGTTCAACAAAATCCCCCTCATAAACCTTTCCAAATTCCCTTGCCTTCTGTGCCCGGGTCTTAGAAAGTTCAGCCCCGATGGCAACTCCGCCCCTTTCTTTAACTATTTTCAAAAGCCCGCCATCACCGCAGCCGATATCCAGAACAGAAATATTCCCCTTTTTCCCAGCCATCTCCAGGAGTTCAACCGGAGTACTTCTCGGGATTAGGGCATCCCTTTCCACCATTAGCTTAAATGCCTCTTTCTTTCTCCCAATTATCCTGAGGAACATCTCCTCCATAAAAAGCCAGAGGTATATTGGGGCAAACTTTGCAAATTTTAAAAAGTTGCTCATTTTCAACGACCAATTCCTTTGTAAAGTATTCCTGCCGCGGAAATTTTTTCCTTGTCCAGGAAATTCCTTGTGTCAATCACAATTTTAACCTTGTTTTGTTTCAGCTTTTTGGCGGTAAGGCTGGAGAATTGCTTGTGGTTTGTGGCGAGTATTATTGCATCTGCCTTGAGTGCCTCCTGCAGGGAGCTTGTATTGCTGTATCTTGGAAGAAATGGGTCAAAGATTTTGGGCTGGATTCCTTTCATATTCAATTCCTTAATTATTTGCAGAGAGGGGCTTTCCCTTGCGTCATCGATATCGGCCTTGTAAGCGGTCCCCAAAACAGAAACCACTGCATTTGATTTTGGAATTTTTTTATTTTCCAGGGTTTCAATAAGGAGGGAAACAACATACTGCGGCATTGAATCATTTATCTTTCTTGCAAGTGAAAGCAATTTATGCTCAAACCCTTTTTCCCTTGCCCTTTCAATTAAATAATAGGGGTCAATCGGAATGCAATGGCCCCCAACACCAGGGCCCGGATAAAATGGCATATAACCAAATGGTTTTGTTGATGCCCCCCTTATCACTTCATCAATGTCAATCTCCATATGGTCGAAACTCCTTGCAAGTTCGTTTATGAAGGCAATGTTAATATCCCTGAATGAATTTTCAGTTACCTTTACCGCTTCTGCCGCCTTAACCGAATTCAAAACCAAAATTTCTGCCGAGATAATTGATTTGTAAAATGATTTTGCCGTTGTTGCCCCCTTTGCGGTGATTGCCCCTAACACCCGCGGAATTTTGTCAATAGTCCATTTCTTATTGCCGGGGTCAATTCTTTCAGGGCAATGAGCAAGGAAGAAAGTCTTTCCCACTTTCAATCCGGAGTTTTCCAATATCGGGACAACAATCTCCTCAGTTGTGCCCGGAAAAACCGTTGATTCAATAATAACCAATTGATTCTTTTTCAAATTCTCCGCAACAGATTCACAGGATGCCTTCAACGCAGAAAGGTCGGGCAAATTCCTATCATCAACAGGCGTCGGCACACAAACCAAGATAATTGAGGACGATTTAACAGCATCGTATTTTGTTGATGCGGAAAGTTTTCCAGTTATATTTTTCATCTTCTTTTCCAGAATTTCGTCCTTAATGTGGCTCTTTCCATTGTTCACTGCCTTAACAATACCTGTATTCAGGTCTATTCCCGCAACAGAATGCCCTTTCTCAGCAGCAAGAACCGCAAGCGGCAAACCAACATACCCCAAACCAATTACGCAAATATTTGCCATTCAAACAACCCGTGATTAATTAGCCTCTTTAAGCTTAAAAAGTATTGTTTCGCTTCCCTGAATCTCGAACACCTTTTCATAACGGAACTCCCAAAAAAGCACAGCATCTTCCGGTTCAGGGAAATCTGTGAGAAGGATGTATTTTGCCCCGCACTTATCCAGAAGCTGCCCAAGTTCCTCTTCCGAGGAAAAATTCATGCCATATGTTTTATTACCCGTGAGTAGGTAAACTGCCTTATCAAAGTTAGCAATTATTACGGCGTCTTGGGGAATGTTCTTGTCGATGTAATCCGCCGCCGTGAGGAAATTGCCCCACTCAGTTTTGTTCTGCCTTTCCTCCAAGCTGCCTATGTAATAGACATCAGAAGCCAGGCTTACTGCGATGATTAAAATCAAAAAATACGCCAGGGCTTTTTCCGGAGTTAGGGGCTTAATCTGTTTCTTAAAATTTTCCAGGAGAATTGAAATTCCCTGCACAAAGTAAAGAAAAATAAACGGGAGAACGGGATAGAGGAACCGATCAACCGCCCCAGGGTCATGGTATCCCCAGGAAAGCATCATTAGGAGATAAACTATTGTGTAAATTTCAATCAGCCCAATCTTTTTTCTGAGCGCCGAAAACAGGCCATATAGGAAAATTAAGGATATTGCAATCCCGAAAATTTCCAGAAGTGGATTCTGGATAAACCAGCCGGCGGCATCAAGCGGCGAGAAGAGGGTTTCAGGAATTGAACTGAAAAAGTAAAAGTAGGCATTGCCCCCCAGCCTAAAAATGAAATCAACGGCAGTTATTGTTCCGAGTTCAGGATAGCCGGTATCTATAAGGAAAAATGTTTTGAGTGGCGAGAGTTTTTCCACACTTGCGTAAACTATTTCGTTGCGATAGAACCATGGGGTGAGGAGCAGGATAAAAATTACCGCAACAATTCCCAAAAATTTCCAGGACTTTTTCATTGCGAGGAAAATAATTGCCGCAATCGCGAGGGTGATGCCTATTGAGCGGGTGAAGAAAGTGAACGCAAGCAAGATTGCGAAAATTACAGGAAACTTGAATTCATCAATCCACTTAATTCCCCCAATTCCTTTCAATTTTTTATTTTTATTGATATTTTTTTCACTTTCCTTAATTTTTACGGAATAATTTTTTTCGAAAAAGAGAATTGCCGAAAGTGAAACAAAAAGGAACATTGCCTCGCTCAAAATCATGGTGCTGTACCAGAGAAAAAGAAGATTGAGGGAAATCGCCGCAGTTATAAGCAGGGTGTTTTTGCCAAATCTTTCCTCAAGAAGGAAATAAATCAGGCCTATTGAGAGGGTGGCAAAAATCAGCGAAACCAATTTTGCGAGGAAATAACTTTCGCCGAACAAAAGAAATGCTCCTGCAAGAACTGCGGAAAATGCCGGAGGATAGTGAAAAAGTGGCGGGGAAAAGGGATTGGAAATATCTGTATAGCCCTGGCCTAATGCAATTGCCTTTGCTCCCACCAAATAGCTCCATGCATCGCCTGTGTCAAGGCTGTTGTTTACCGCAAGAAGAGAGAATACGAAAACAGCTGCCATTAGCAGGAATATTGCCTTTCTGCCCGAAAATATCTCTAACCCGAAAGATTTCAATTCAATTCCCCAATATTTGGTTTAATAAAAAAAGTTACGAATTATATATACTATTAAATAATTCCTCCATTCTACTAATATAATGGGTTTGGTACAATAATCAAAGTGCATTTTTGCTCAAAAACTGGCTAAAACGGCAAGAAACATGTTTTTTGGGATTGGTGAATTTTTTGAAACTATCGATAATAATACCGGTTTACAATGAGGAAAAAACCCTCGAAAAACTGGTGAATTCTGTAAAATCAGTAAAATTGCCGGTTTCAAGGGAGATTATTCTGGTTAATGATGGGAGCAAAGATGACACCGCAAAAATAATGGAAAAACTGGCCAAGGGGGATAAGGGTGTAAAGGTTGTCGATTATGGCGAAAACAGGGGAAAGGGCTTTGCTGTAAGGAAAGGCTTTGGGGAAGCAACCGGGGATTTGGTCCTTATACAGGATGCGGATTTGGAGTATGACCCTAAAGAAATTCCAAAACTTTTGACGCCTGTTCTTGAGGGAAAGGCAAAGGTTGTTTATGGGAGCAGGTTTACTGGAAAAATAATTGGAAAGCAGATGATTTCCCATACGATTGGCAATAAGATTCTTTCAGGAGTTACTGCACTCA
>JAFCCJ010000001.1 GCA_017610305.1 Candidatus Iainarchaeum sp. | reverse complement strand
CCGTTGCCCCCGCCTGCAGATAGCAACCCTGCTCGAAGTCCTGGTAGAAAACTCTTTCTGCAGTTGATGGGGTAAAAAGTTCAACATCAAAATTCAATTCCCCTGCGAAATCTGATTGCAATGAAAGGTTCCTTGATTGACTTGTAGTAATATTCTGAATTAAAATAGTGTAATTTTCTAACGGGAGCAAATCCTGAACAGTATTGGAAACCTCAACATCCGCATCATACTCATATGTGAAATCTTCCGAAATCTCGCCAATAACTCCTCTCATTAAAATTCTTGGTGTTGCTTCTCCAGTAATTCCCCCACAACTTAAGCCATCGCCAGAATCTATCAGTGAAATTATTGGTACTCCTAAAATACCTTCAATAGTTGCCTGGTCGCACCTTCCAGGGGCAGTGCATTCGCCACTTTGCCAGCTTCCTGAACAGCAGTAACCGGTTTCATAGGGAGTTCCTCCACAATCACACCTTGCAGTTATTGCCCCCTCTGTGCAGCTTGCGCATGCCAAATCCTCGCCATTGCAGTCCTCATCAATTCCGTTTCCGCAGATTTCTGTTTCAGGAGTACAGCTTCCGACTGTTTCTACAATCAGGCCGTTAAACTGCAAAACATCCGATGATGAGATATTGAGCTGCCCGTCGCTGACTGTTACATTAAATGTATAATTTGCCGGCACTGTTATTGGCCTTGCCTGAACATTGCTTAAAACAAGCTCTCCTTCGGCACTAATATCAACAAGGGTTGTGTCATTTCCATATGCTGAATCATATGTCCAGTATGTTATTTTGTAATCGCCATTATCGAGGTTTATTGAGAAAACAGGGGATGCTGCAAAGTAACCGCGATTCTGGAAGTCCCTAGTCATGTCATCCCCTCCTCTGTTCCTTACCTGCGGGTTTCCCGACCATTCATAACCTTCAACAGCGAGGGCGGGGAAAGGAACATCCCCTACCTGAGTCCAGCCAGCCATCACAGGGCTTGTATTGCTTCCAAAATCAAGCTTAAAGAGTTCACTGGACTGGCATTCCGGCGCGGAGGAACAAGATGAATCACTGCAATCCACATCCAAATCACAGTCATCATCTATTTCGTTATCACAAATTTCAGAACTTGGAACACATGCACTGCAACTGCCGTCCATTTCACAAATGTCTGTTGCATTTGGGCAATCGCATTGGGAGCAATCATTAATTAAACTCCCTGAAGAACAGAACAATGGTTGTGTGGATGAACATTCCCCATAAACAGTCCCATCAGAGCAGGTCAGCACAACACATGCTGGATTGCCGGAACAGTCAGAATCATCACAATCGGTTGAACCATCACAATCATTGTCATTTGAATCTGTGCAAGAAGTTTCAGTCCCTCCGCAATCAGAATCCGCCGAATTCAAACATCCATCCTGGTCGTTATCTGCAGAATCTGAGCAATGTGTTTCACCATCACAATCCAAAGCGCAGGCCTCGTCAATAGCACAAGTTCCGTTTGGGCAAGTGCTAGGCCCGGCATCCAAATTTACGTGCACAAAATCAATGTTGTTGTAATTGATTGTCATATCAGGATAATCAACGGTTGACCACGTCCCAACTTCAGCAATTCCCAGACCCTCATCCATTGCCCCGAGCATATAGCTTCTTGTGTCATCCACATGTTCATGGCCCCTCTCCCAAAATAGCATATCCGCCATAACAGAATCAATTGCAACAGGGTCAACTGCGAAGAAAAGCATTTCCGGAGTCATTTCCACAGGGAACCTATTTGTCCATGGATCGGGGGGCACATAATTCTGCCCGCGTGTTCCAATTATTCCATCCCCCACAATCAGCACAGTTTTGTCCCTTATGTTTGGATTGCTTTGCAAATCCACTAGGCAATTGTTTGTGCGCGGGAATCTCGCATCATGGAAGGGGGTGGTTAAGGCATCTCTATCAATCGTGCCAAAATGGTTTTTGAAAGCAAGAGTTGCACTGCCATGCCAGGTTTCAGCTCCGTGCTTTTTAACTATCGGGATATTGATAAGATAATCTGCATTTACAACCACATCATTTAGGGCAAATGTATGGCTTGGGTCGAAGCTAAAGGATATGACTGAATCAGGTCCGGTTCCGCTGTATCCTGTCGGTGTGACATTTCCAGGGGCGCCACTCATTGCGCTGAAAAACTGGATTCCTGGTTCAGCATCATTCATAAATGATGCCGCATAAAATGCCCTGTTGGATTCATAAACCCAAATATCCTCATAAAGAATGTTAGAACCAAATGCAGTCTTAAGGCTTTTTGCAATTGAATTAACCGGCTCAATTACTGCATCAATATCGTCTGCATTAGAGTTTGAACCGCCCCTAACTGAACCCCAGACAGCCATGTTATTGTTGTTGATTTTAATCGCAATTTTCTCATGCGGCTGATAATTAGGAATCAAGACATGCCAGGCATCTGTAATATTGCTGGTGCCGGTAAGTTCCATTATTCCGCGGTTAAACATCTGATCCACAGTTGTCTGGTCAATCTCATTCCAGTAGTCTGCCCCCGAATTCGAGGGGCCCCTCCATGTGGAAACAGTGCTATCATGCACCATCACAACCCTGTTAGGGGAGGGCAAAGATCCCTGGAAATAAATGATTTCAGGCATTGCTTTTGCCTTTGCATCCATCTCTACTGCGATGTTCTGCAAAACAAGTTTGTTCATTTCTACGAGGTAGACATCATATGCAAACGAAAGGCCGATTACCGCAACCCCGATAACCGCAAGCACTGAAAAAACCCTGAAAATATTTTTCGCATCGAGTTTGTATTTCCAGAAATGCCTGAAATCCTTAACAAAAACCACAGGTGCCATTGAAAGAAAAACCAGTGAATTTGAAGCCGCGGTCTGCTGGCAGGGATAAGTAACTCTGGAAGGCTTAAACCCTGTCCTGAAAAGAAACCAGAAAAGAAATGCAAGTGAAAAAACAAGATAGCTTTTCTTAATTCTGTTCCACAAAAATAGAAGCCTCTCCCTGACCAAATCCAGAAATTTCATTGTTATAAATAGAGTATTATCGTATATATAATTAGTGTTTATCTCTATCCGAAATTGTTTATTAATTTATTTCCACTAATTCCTACATGGCTGATGATTTTGAGCAATTAAGCTCCCTTTTTGCGGAATGGGCAAAGAAGAACAATTTTGACTTAAACGAAAACAAGCAGCATCTTGATTTCCTTTACAATGGTCTGATAAAACTCGAAAAGGAAACAGGGGGCAAGTTCTGCCCCTGCAGATTGAAGAAGGGGGAAAAGGCGGATCTGGAATTACTGTGCCCCTGCAATTTTGAAATCCAGCAGACCTGGAAAGAGAAAAACCGTTGCTGGTGCGGGCTTTTTTTCAAAGAAGGAAAGGGGGGAACCGGAAATGAGTAATCCCTGGGAAAACAAAGCATTTTACCGCTGCACAGTATGCAACGACATTCATTTTGGGGTTATTCCTCCTGAACTCTGCCCAAGCTGTTTCCAAAAAGACAAATACATTAGAGTCAGCAAAAAAGAGGCGGAATTAATTATTAACGGGCTCACAGTAAAATAATTACTTTTCTTCCAAATCCTTTTCCATCTCTTCCCTTGCGCAGTTGTGGCAAATGGATAAATGATTCCCCAATGGAGTTTCGCAAACCCTGCACTTGCTATCCTTGGCCCCAACAGGAATCTCAATCGAAAGAATCAGTTTCTTAATAATCTCGGCGTGAATCTTTTCATTTTCCGAGAAATGATAGAACATGGTTTTAGCTTCACCGGTTTCGGCAGATTCGGCGCAGGAATTATAGCTCCTCACCTGTTTTTCCTCAATTTCCAGAATTTTGATGAGAATCTCTTTCAAATCAGCATTGAAATCTAACGCATTTTGAGTGGCTTGTTTTAAAGCCTCATCCAGCATTTGCATCTGTTCTGAGCTGAAATATTTGGAGATAAGTTCCTTTAATCCCTCAACATGCCCCTGCTCATTTGCCTCAAATAATTCGAAATATTTCTTCATATCTTCGTTTATGGCCATTTCTGAGAGTTTCTGGTAATTTTTCACAGCCCCTAATTCCAAAGGCAGCGCAAGCAATATACAGTCCCTGTCATGCTGATTCATAAGTTCTCCCCAAAGAAATTCTTAGATAAATGTTTATAAAAGCAATTCTGCCCAAATATATGCGAATTTAGTCAGTTGCTGCAGGGGTGGCGGAGTGGCCTAACGCGGCGGCCTGCTAAAAAACCGCTTTCGAGCGGTTGTACCGAAGTATGTCAATGGTCCTTCGGACCATTATTAATACATATTTTCGGTTGTAGTAAGCCGTTGAGCTTTGCTCGCGCGAGTTCGAATCTCGTCCCCTGCGCTTTAACACCACAAATATTTTTCTATTAGGTGGTTATAATTTAACACCACTCTTTTTAATTATTTTGGTGGTGGTAATTATTATGAGTAGTGTAGTTGAAAGGAAAATAGATAAAAAAATATATTACTATCTGGACAAAAATATACGCATAGGAAAAAACAGATGGAAAAAGATTTCTATTTCTTTAGGTAGAAAAAAGCCCCCAAAAAAAGAATTGAAAAAAAAAGAAAAAGAATTAGAGGACAAAACAAAAAAAGTTTTGAGTTCACTTTATGATGAAAGATTAAATGAATTTAAGTTTTCTTTTCTTTCAAGAAAAGAATTAAGTGAAGTTGAAAGAATTAAAGACAATTTTTTGGAAAGATTCAATAAATTAAGTAAAACAAAAAAATATGAATTCAATAAAAAATCTGTTTTGGATTTTGTTTACACTACTTTAAGAACTGAAGGGGTTGATGTTAATTTCTCTGATGTTCAAACAGCTTTCACAATTCTTCAAAAAAAGAAAGGAGAATATACTTTTGATAAAAAAGTAATTATTTCAAGTGCAATGATCACCGGATTAGATTATTTACCTAAACTTAAATTAAATGAAAAAGACGTTTTGAAATTACATGGAATAATAATGACTTCATTTGAAGACAAAAGTCCCGGCCAACTAAGGGACGATCAAAGAATTATTGCTAAATTCAATCCAGTAACTTTTCAAAGTGAAGAAATAAAATACAGGCCTCCAACCCCCGCAAAAGTCAAATCAGAATACAAAAAATTCTTTGAATGGTTCAATGAAAACAAAAATATTTATCCATTAGAATTGGCTGCATTAGTTCATTTAAAAATCTACTTAATTCACCCGTTCAAGGACGGAAACAAAAGAATCTGCAGATTACTGTTCAATAAAATACTTGAAGACGCAGGATATCCGATTTTAAATATCTCAAAAGAGACCTCAGATTACTTTAAGGCATTGATTAAATCAGTTGAAACAAAAAACGAAAAACACTTTGTTAAATTCTGCCATAAATCATTCATCAAACAAATAAAACATAAGAGAATTGAAAGCAAAATCTAATATATGACTTAGCACATAGTAATAACAGACTGAAACATTTGGGATGCTAAGAACTTGTTACCCGCAGCACGTCCCCTGCGCTTAATTTAACAGATTAATATAAGAGGTGAAAAATATGGGAAACATTGCAAAAACAGGAGATAAAGTAGCGGTCCATTATACGGGCAAACTACAAGATGGTTCAGTATTCGACAGCAGCGAAGGAAGTGAGCCGCTTAGTTTTACAATTGGCGATGGCCAGCTTCTGAAGCATTTCGATGAGGGAGTCAATGGAATGGAAGAGGGAACTGAGAAGGAAATAATTGTCCCTGCAGGGGAAGGATATAATTCGGGCGAATTAGCAGGAAAGGAATTAATCTTCACTGTGAAACTGGTTAAGATTGGTGGCTGAATTATTGCTTAGTAAAAATCGAGTGATTGAGTTTCATTTTGGTTTCTCCACCTTCATTGTAAGGTGGTTTTGTGATCTTAAATGTCTTTGAAAAGGTTTCGTTAAAAAGTTCGATAGTGAGTTCACTTTTCGTTATGGTTATTGCTCCACCAGAAATTTTCCTGCCAAATCCGTAATAATTGCCGGAACCATCTGCGTTGATTATTAAAATCTGACTATCCGTTGAATTCCAAGTGCCAATAAACTGTTCTTTTTCTTCGGAGATTGCCTCATAGCTTGGAAGGGCGCAGCCCGATATAACAACCAGCACCACAAATAGCCCAACAATTCTGTAAAGCATGATATGTGTAATTCCTTTGATATTTATATAATTTCCGTCTCTGTCTAATTCAATTTGTATATAAAGATATTTTAAGAAGAAAAATAGGGAAATTAATTTCAGCCATTTATGGGTTATTATACCAGCACAAATAGTAGGGATTTCCGCTAGTGCTTAACTGGACTATATGGGCACACGGGCTTGGCGCACCTCTCCCATATTCAGACTGGCAAACACCATCAGTATCCGCCATATAACCATCCCACAAGGCTTGATTCTCATTATATCCCCTGTGTGCCTGGTAGGCAGTATCAAAGCAATTATCTGGCCTGCCTTCCCCTGAAGGGTATGATGGCGTTTCCTTTGGCGGGCACCAGTTTAATGGTGCTGCCTGATTTCCCCTTGGCCTGTCAATGTCAAACGCGCATCTAGAGGGAATTATATGTGCGGGAGCAGTTTCACAGGGATGGGTACAGACAATTACCCCTTGCTCATTGCACATCTCTGCTTCTGCCCAGGGTGATGCCATAGCGGTCCTGCAGTAGGCATTTGCGGCGTCATTAATTGCCGCCCCCGGAGTTTCATAAGGGCAGGAAACCATTTTTTTATTGACTCCTGGAAATGGAATCTGGTAAAAGTCACATGCCCATCTGTCAGGATAGGGCCCTATCTGAATTGTCTGAGTTTGCTGGATCACATTGGTTTGTGCTATGAATCCGCCGGAAAACAAACTTTCTAATAAATTGGAAATAAATTCGGCAATCATTGAAAAGAAATCTTGCTGAGGCGGATTTATTATCTGGCTGCTGCACTCAACATACATCTCCCTGTACAAATTTCCAATTGGGGTTGAACAATCCACTGTATTAGTGCATTCAGGGCAGGTGTGGCAGGTGTTTGTTTTTGTTGCACAAATTCCCGTCTGCGGGGAACCATCGCAATAAACTCCTGACAAGTCCCCGCTTGTGCTGGTAGTGACTGCGGCATCAGGGTGGACTGATTGGCATGTTCTCGAACTGGTGTCAGTGTAACCGACACAAATTCTTCCCATACTGATACAAACCTCATCGCCAGTATCCTTGCTAGAGTCTGTTGAACTTACTGTAAAGTATTGTTGCATCATAACCATATCTGCCTGGGAAACAACATTAGAAAATAAGGAAATTAGAAGAACTGCCCCCAACAAAAGTAAAAGTTTTCTCATCAGCGAAACCAATAATATTAGGCATTGAAAGGTATTTTAAAAGTATTTTACAACAAAACTGCCAAAAGGGCAATAGTAATAAATATTCTTTTGATGTAATTCTAAGCATGAAAAAGCTTATTGCATTAGTATTATTTTCCCTGTTTTTACTTGGTTGTGCCAGCGATGATTGCGGGGATAATTTTTGCGATAGGCCTAGTGAAACTGACTCAAATTGTCCTCAGGATTGTGAATATGTCCCTCCCCCGGTTGTAGACCTCGCAAAAGACTGTGGTTCTGATGAGGAATGTTTTAAGGATGCAATTATCTCATGCACTGAGGCCAAAATTATTGTTTCCTCAGAAGGATCAGGAACAATCGGTGCAAGAGTTATTGGGGATAGCGATGGTTTTTGCAAAGTAAAAATTGATATTGGCCCTCCCTCAGGAGTAGAAAACCCTGCCGATTTTGAATGCACTTATTTTGGATTTTACTTTGAGTCCACCAGCCCCGTAAATTTTATTGCCGATGAAAACCCCAATGACTTTTGCAGGGATTTCGTAAATAGTCTTATCAGTGAATTGCTGATTTAGGCATAATCAGGCACGCTTCAAAACCCTTAAATACTTCCTTAATCAATTACTATCAATGCCTGCGAAGATTATTGCAATCGGGGATTTGAATTTAGATATCCTTTCCATAACCGGAAAAATGCCTGATTTGGGGGAAGAGGCCCACATAAATAAAATTACCTATTCAATTGGCGGAAATGCGGCAAATTTTGCTGTTGCGGCAGCAAAAATTGGAAATAATGCTGAGCTGATTTCCGCAATCGGTAAGGACCATGTTACTGAATTCCTCCTCGACGAATTGAAAAAGAATTCTGTAAAGCACACTTTGTTTAGATCAAATAAACTTAATGGCTGCTCCCTGGTTTTTGTTAATGAAAAGGGGAGGAGAAGGATTCTTTCCAATAAGGGGGCGCTGGAGGAGCTGAAACTTAAGTGGGTTTATGATAAATTATGTAGAAGATTGAAGGGAAATCAGTTGGTTTACTTTGGAGGATGGCAACATTTACTGGGATTGCACAATGGTTTTGTACCTTTCCTAAAACGGCTGAAAAAAAAGAATTGCCTTATTGCTTTTGATGTTACGTTTGATGAATTTGGAAGATGGGATAAAGTGTTCCCCCTGCTTAGGTACATTGACCTCCTTTTTCTGAATGAGATTGAGCTGCTAAAACTCACGGGCAGAAATAAAATTAATGACGGTTTAAAAGCACTCGCGAAAAAAAGCTCAGGAATTATAATTCTGAAAAAGGGGAAAAAGGGGGCAGTAGCATATGCCGACACCATCATCAGGGAACCGGCAACAAAGAACAGGGCAAGGGACAGCACAGGTGCGGGGGATGTTTTTAATGCAGCCTTTCTTACGGCATATTTGAAAAACCTGCCCCTGAAAAAGTGCCTGAAATTCGGAAACTGGGTTGCGGGGGAGAAGGTAAAGCATCATGGAATTGTTCTGCCTGAAAAAGGCAGGGTTAAGAAATTCCTAGGAAAGTTATAATATCATTTTCCAAAAACCGATTTATACAAGTTCCAAGTGCGAATAAATTCCGCATGTGGCCATGCAAGCGGGGTTGTGATGTAAGCAACCCCTTTCTTAAACGCCTTGTTCTTCCTCGCATTCTCAATTAAAATTTTCCTGTCAGGCCTTAGTAAACCAGCCCTTCCATAATCCGTAACATATTCCTCAAACTCATTTACTGTCGCAATATGCTCCGGAAGCAAATTATTCTGCCCAATCTTAATTACCCAATTAATATAATCATCAGCTTTCTTTTTCTGCCCTGTTCTGATAAAATGCCTTGCAACCATCAGAGTAAAATGAGGCCATGGCCCCCAGCCCCCATTATTCCTTCCCTCGTGCTTTGGATATCTGCACAGCCCCCCTAATTTTTTGTGCCATAAATTCTTCTCAATCCTTTTAACATCCTGCTTTATCCTTTTGTCATCATCACTTAAAACACCAAAATCAGCAACACCGTAAGTCGAGGCATCAGGGTCAGTCAAAACCGAGGAGGATTCCTTTAGCCGGATATTTTTAATAAATCCTTTAATTCTGGGATTCCACATATAAGTGACTATGCCCTTTTTTATTCTGTTTGCCTCCTCCTTGAATCTCTCCATTTCCTTATCAGAACCGTTTTCCAGTTCGCTGAGCTCCATGAGCGCTGCAGAGGAAGCGGCGTTTGCCCAAATCTCCAGTCCCTCCTCAGCAGGAGGGAATTCATGTATTGAATTTGGTGTAAATGCCAGGCCTTTATCTTCCTGAACCCATTTAATTATATACTCCGCGGCCTTACTCGCTTTTGCCCAGTATTTTGACTGGAAAGATTTGCTTTTTGATTCTTTGCAATAACGCGCAAAAGCGTAAAGCACCAATGCAGTTCCATCCAGCTGAATCGGTTTATAGGAAGCATCCTTGCCCTCAGTATCCAATCTCTGGGGAAAGGCTCCATTGTCCAACTGGCTTTTAAAAATAAATTCCAAACCTTTCCTGGCCTCTTTCACCTTCCCTGCGCTTAAAAATGCAAGCAGAATAATCGCGTGGTCTCTGGGGTAAACATAAGGATATCTTTCCCCTTTTGGTGTTGCCAAACACCCGCCATTTTCCAGCTGAACCTTTTTAAGAATCGAAATACTTTTTTTGTAAAGTGATTCTGCCTTCTTTTTATTGATCAAGATAACAACTCCATTATTTTTTTGCTGAATCCCTCAGGGCCAATACCTTCTGCGTGAGAAAATTTATTGGAAGCGAATTTCCCGTCAATTTTGCCAACTAAAAAACCCTTATCCACAGATCCCAGCATTTCAAAATCATTCTGCGAATCCCCGAAAGCAATGGTTTCAATTTTTTTGAATTCTTTTTTGTAAAGTGCTGACAATTTCTCAACCGCCTCTCCCTTATCGAACTGTCCCATTAAATGAAAATACCTTCCTCCCTTTGTCAGATTCAAATCATGCGTGTGCGCAAATTTTTTAAGTTCACTAATTTTATTTTCATCCAGCAATTTAAATGGCATTGTAAATTCCCTTTCCTTTGCAAGCTTGGCCATCTCCAAAGAAAGGCCTGCATCTTCTGCAATCTCCTCAACACCCATATCAGCGAAACTTTTTACTTTAATGCCCTTTGATTTCAACTCATCCATTGCTTCCAGAAGAACCTCCCTTTTCGGCCCAAAATCAATTACAAAATAATTTTTGACCCTTCTCGTGTAAGGAAAATGGAAAGAAAAATAATTTTCAGGAATATAAATTGCGCCGCCATTTTCCACAATGAATGGATCTGAATCTCCCAACTTCTTTCTGAAGAATTCATTCTCTGCAAATGTTTTGCTTGTGCAGAATACCAGGGGAATTTTCTTCCTTATCAATAGCTCAATCGCATTCTTCGATTTATTGGCAGAATATGTACTATGATCCAGCATAGTTCCGTCCAGATCTGAAAAAACAATTATCATAAATCAACCCATTTTGGTTCTTTTTTAAATTTCTTCCTATATTCGCTTATCGTAATTATCGGTGGCCTCTGCAGTTCCTTAATGGTTTTCTTTTTTAGCTTATATTTTATCTTGCCATCGTCTTTTTCGCTCTCAATAATCCTGTAAGTGCTTTTTGTTTTCGTAACAAGAATAAGCTTCCCTAAAACATTTGCCCTTCTGGAAAATACCTGCAAAATTGCAAAGGCCATATTACTCAAGGAAGCGAGGGATTGATTGCGATGAATTCTCTTCAAAAGATCTACTTGGGCCATCCTCTCAAGGCCGAACTTTTTATCCATATCAATTAGCATTGCTGTTTCCACCCCATAACCTGAAAAGAAGGGAATCTTTTCCAGTGCGCTCCTCCTTCCCGCATACTCTCCGCTCAATGGTTGAATGAAACCACTCAACCTTGGGAAGTAAGTGTTAAACAATGGCCTTATCAGCAATTCAGTAACCCTCCCCCCTCCCAATGGAGCAACTTCCCCCCTAATCTTAATCGGTCTTTGGTAAAATGCCTTAGTAAACCAGATTTTTTTGTTTGTGAGCAATGGACCAACCAAACCATAAACAAAACGGGGGTGCATGTTCTTAATATCGGCATCAACCCAGACAATAATATCTCCCTTTGCAACATACAAACTTTTCCATAAATTTTCCCCCTTCCCCTTCCGCTTCTTATATCTTTTCAGAATATTATCTGCGTAATAAAAATCCACCCCTGCTTCCTTCACCACTTCTCTTGTTTTATCCGTGCTTCCTGAATCCACAACAATGATTTCATCCAGCAATTTATACTTGTCCATCAAATTATCTTTCAGGACAGAAATAACTTTCCCAACAGTTTCCTCTTCATTTAGGGTAGGGATGCACAGGCTTATGGTTTTTTTCTGCTGCCTTTTCAATTTCACCAATTTTTTTATGTTTGAAAAGCTCTGGCATTTGTAGGAATTCTTGTCAAACCATTTATCAACGTTCATTTTTCCTCATCTTACCCTTGTAAAATTGCGCAAAATCATTAAATAGTTAATCAGCGTTATTTAAATAGGGATGAAATAAATGGTAATTTCAAGAAAAAACCGGAAAATTTTATTTTTTCTGCTAATTTTTGTGATTTTAATCTCCGGTTGTCCTAGGCCTGAACAGATAAAGTTTGAGACAAGAGAAGATGCAACGCATGATGCAATAAAAGGAAACCCTGAAACTGATAATTTTCCCCCAGTTATTCATCTGAATGAATGGAGCGATCCTGTTCCTATGGATGGGCCGATAAATACTGCTGGTGCTGAGGATTCCCCATTTATAACTCCCAATGGCCAAAAATTTTTCTTTGTTTTTGTTTCTGATGTACACCTTCCGCCTGAAAAGCAGCTCATTGATGGCGTCTCAGGAATCTGGCTCTCAAAAAAAATTGGCGGAATTTGGGAAGAGCCTGAAAGAATAATTCTTAACAACAACCTTTCCCTTGATGGTTGCCCGTTTTTTCAGGGGGATTTGCTTTGGTTTTGCTCGGTCCGCAGCGGAAATTTTGGGGAAGTTGATGTTTACACTGCCGGATTAAATGATGGGAATTTTGGAAACTGGCAAAACGCCGGCGAACAACTTAATAAAGAATACAAAATCGGCGAATTCCACATCACTGCTGATGGAAAAACAATTTATTTTGGCAGGGAGCATGAGGGGGGTTTTGGTGGAAGGGATATCTGGAAATCTGACAAAATTAATGGTGGATGGTCAGAGCCTGTTAACCTTGGCCCTAATGTTAACAGCGAGCTTAACGAAGACCAGCCATTTATTTCTTCAGACGAAAAAGAACTTTGGTTCACCGGGCAAAGCAGGCGGGGCTATACAGGTCCTGCGGTTTACCGTTCGCTGAAAAGTGAAGATGGGCAGTGGGGAAAGGCTGAAGAAGTAATTTCAAATTTTGCCGGCGAGCCCACTCTTGATGATGAAGGGAATATATATTTTGTGCACCATTATTTCACCAAGGATATAAAAATGATAGAAGCTGATATTTATGTCGCAAATAGAAAATGAAATTAAGGAAAATCTGAAGATAATCGCAAGATGTGCTAAAAGTACCAAAAGAGGCATTGGTGTTTTCTCAACTTATCAAGGAAGTAGATATCCGCACATTTACCCCCGCGATATGGCTGCAATTTCCCGTTCGCTTGCAATGGTATGCACTGAAACCAAAATGCGTAATAAAACACTCCGCCTTCTAGGCGGAATGGCGAAATTCATGGCAAGCATTCAATCAAAATCAGGTTACTGGGGGCAGAGGTATGGGATTAATGGAAGGGATAGGTCAATTTACATTCAGGAGGATTGCACTGCGCATGGAATTATTACAATTGCAAATTACCTGCTTACAGCACACAAATTAAAAAAACCAATCAAAGATGAAAGGAAATTGCTTTCATCAATTGCCAAGGGACTGGATTATGCATTTGAAAACCATTACAAAAAAGCTTTCAACCTTTTCTATTCAACTACTTCAATTCACGAATTTTCTGTTGAACAGGGATATACTTTGTGGGTTAACTCGGCATATATGCATGTAATCAGATTATTGAAAGAATTGAAAAGATATTTAAAAAACAAAAAGCGGTTTGAGAAATATAGTGATCTGAAAGATGATTTTGGAAAGGCATTTGAGAGAGCATTTATTCAGGATGACCAAATAATTGCGAGAATTATGGAGGGCGGAGTAGTTGATAACCGGCCTGATATTACCTTGCTCAGCCCTTTCTATTTTGACCTTAAGGAAAAAAACCGTCTGGAAAAAAGCATTGAATTAATGGAAAAGGAATTATGGGACAAGAAGTATGGATTAGTGAGAAGGTATAAAGCAGAGATGGGTAATGAGCTAATGCATTTGCATGCTGGTGACGGCCCATGGATTCAATACAGCGCAATTCTTGCCCAGTACTATTATTCCATTGGAAAGAAAAGGAAAGGGGATAAAATAATGAAATTAATTGATTCCTATAGAACTGTAAAAGGTTATCTCCCTGAGCACATTGCTTCCAAAGAATCATTCAAGGAATTTATGAAAAAAGAATGGAAAACCGGTCTGGATTTCAGCAAGGAATTTGATTCCAACATTTTACTCCCGCATGTTGATTTTGACAGAATTACTGAAGAGCTTTTCCTCATGAAACGCTCCTATTATAATATTTCAGATAAAAGTAAGCATCATAAAAGGGATTTCATTCGTTTTGGTGTACCCCTTTCCTGGAGTCATGCAGAATACATTGCTGCACTGATTTACCGGAAAAAGGCAGGTAAAAAATAGCAATCCGCAGGGTTTTTATTAGTTGTTTAAGGCTATTTTTTAGTGATGCACGGGTAGGGAAGCGGCCAAACCCGCAGGACTCAAGATCCTGTCGCTTAGTGCGTTCGACGGTTCGAATCCGCCCCCGTGCATACCCGTCTATCTATGGGTACACGACGTCCGGTTCCTTCGGAACCGAACTAGCCTTTCGGGCAAATAAAGAAAGAGGCGATAAATTATGAAAACAATGACTTGTAAGCAACTCGGCGGAGTCTGCGATAAAGAATTTCATGCTGAAAGTTTTGAGGAACTGGTGGAAGTGATTAAAAAGCACGGTATGGAGATGTATGTAACGGGGGATGAGGAGCACATTAAAGTGATAAGTGAAATGATGGAACTTATGAATGATCCTGAGGCCATGAAAAAGTGGCTTGAAAATAAGAAAAAAGAATTTGATGAATTATCAGAAGATGAATAGATTTTTATAAAATTTGCACTCCTAATTATTGGGTCGGGGAATGAAAAAACTAGTATTTTTTGCAGCATTTTTGATGCTGATTGTTTCTTTCAATTATGCCGCTGACTGCCCTTCTGGCTATGAATTCCAGCCTAACAGCGGAGTAGGGTGTGTGCAATCCAACTGCTTCAGTATTGCAAACGCGCACCTTTCTTATACAGGGCATTGTGTCTGCGGTTCTTCGGGAAGCATTGCTGAAAATCCCGCAGACCCGAATAAGGAATGTTATTCCCAAAACGAATCCTGCCCTGGTTGTGTTGTTGCCTGTGTGGGTTTGGACCAGAGCTGCCCAGGGGAGCAAATTGTAAATGATTTGCCCGATACAGATTCCGAAGATGATTCAGGTGATAATTGGGGAGAGGATTGGGGTGCTGACTGGGGCGAAGATTGGGGCTCAGAAGATTGGGTTGATGATGATTGGGGCCCTTATGAATGGCCCGACCTTTATCCGGATGATGAGGCGCCTGAACCTGAATTGTTTCCTGATGAGGGTGAAGAACCTTCAGTAGATGACTTGTTTGATGATTACTACCGCGGCTATGATGATAAGATAACTGATACTGAAATAGATTCAGATTCCGATTTTGATGACGAGGCCTACAATGATGCGCTTTCAGGAGGGGTTTCCGAGAATTTTAACCCAGATGGCCTTGTGGTTATGGGGGATTTAAATCCCTATAATATGCCAGGAGGCGCGGAAGTTCAGGATATTCAAGACTTTTTTGTCGATGGCTGGGGATCTTTTAAGGAATGGTATCAGGGAGACCTTCCTTTATTTGGGGAGGATGGAATGTGGAACTGGAGAAGCAGGCATGTTGACCCCAATTCAGGGGATGTAACTGAAGTGAAATGGCTGGGTGGAGATCTCCAGCTCGGATGGAATGACGGTTTCAAAACCCAGATTTATCTTGCGGATGTTAGCATGCCTGGAAGGGAAGGGTCTGATGGCTATACAATTGGCATGGGCATAACACTGGAATGGAAAGATAAATTCAAATTTAGTGTCGGCGTTCCAGGAACCCCTGTTTCTGTAAACCTCGTTCCCAGGGACATTTACAACTGGCTTGGCAGTGGCGTTGATGCAATAAGAAACGGTTTGAAAAGCACATCAATAATCGATAATGCAAGGGATTTGCAAAGAAGGCAAGCAGAGAAGAATAATCAGTAAAACCCAAAGACATAAATACTTTTTTGGATTTACTATAAAATATGAAATTTAATTTTTTCGCAATTCTTTTGGTTAGCCTTATTCTAATTTCCGGATGTAATGGCCCTAGGCCAATTTGCGGAGACGGGATTTGCAATTTAGGGGAGACTAATGAAACCTGTTCTCAGGATTGTAATGGGGGATTTTCAAATAAGCAAAAAGTAAATATTGAGGGTTATGAAGGGAATATTATTGAGCCATTTATTTCCAAAGACGGAAAATATTTATTTTTTAACAATGACTATGCAGTAAATGCCGATTTGCACTATGTTGAAATTGTTGATGGGAAGTTTGTCTACAGGGGAAAAATTGAGGGCGCCGATGTTCCACTTAATACTCCTGGCGCTGAGCTGGAAGCAAATATGGATGGCGAGAATAATTTCTATTTTATTTCCGGCAGAAGCGGAATTAACCAGATGTATGTCGGAGTTTTCAATGACGGTGTTGTTTCAGACATTAAATTGGTTCCTGGAAATGTGAATGACCCCGCCAAACCAACATATTCCCCTGAAATCAGTTCAGATGGGAAAACGCTTTATTTTGTCAGGGTGGATATAATCGGTTTGGGGATTGGCCATTTTTATGTTGCGCATAAGAATGAAACTGGTGAATTTAAAGTAGATGAAAATTCCAAAGAAATTTTTAAGAATATAGATTCCGAATACATGGAATATGCCCCCGCAATCTCAAAAGACGGATTGGAAATCTTTTTCACCAGAATTCACGCCCCGAATATTGTGGATGCAATTGGAGGAGATAGAAATCCAAAAATCTACATGGCTACAAGGAATAGCATTTCGGAGCCATTTGGCGAGCCTGAAATAATTGAGGCAATAGGCAATCGTTCTGATTGGGTTTTCGTCGAAGCCCCAACCCTAACAGATGACGAAAAAACCCTTTATTACCATGGAAAAGAATCGGCAGAAAAATTGTCGCTTTACAGGGTTTCTAGGTAGTGAATTTCCCCTTCATAATCACCTTTATATTGTAGAAAGGCGTAATATTTATTGTGGTGGGGATGGTTGCCAAAATAGCTACTGTACCAAGGGGTGCAAAAACCCTTGTGAATAAGTTCGCTAAAGTATACCCTGATTTAGGTTATATCTCAACTTCTAAACCGCACTACTGGGAAGACTTAATTGAGGCCCACCCAAAATTAGCTGCTGAAAAATATCAAAAACTAGTTCTCAAGGAAATGGTCAAATTCAGCAGAAATCTTAAGCATCCGAAAATCAAGAGCAATAAAAAGAAGAAGTAGGTTATTTTCTGCGCCTTCTTGAAATTTGCTCTCTTATGCGATCAACTTCGTTCTTAGTCTTTTTCCAGCCATCTCTTCTTATACCTGCCTCATATGCGTATTGTAAATCAGGATGTCTTTCAAGTAATTTTATTAACGCATTATATGGGTACTCTCCGGTTTTAATTGTCCTTAGTCCGGTTAGTATCCTTGCTGACTTGCTAATATTCCCCGCTATTTGTGTTTCCTCTCGCCCAAGTTTTCCGGAAGGCATTCCTTCCTCTTTAAGAGTTTTAGTTGACCGCCCAAGCATATGGAAATTCTTAGCATCATACTTGAAAACTTTAGGTTTTCTTGGTTTTGGCCTAGCTTTTAAAGTTGTTCTTTTTCCAGAGCCTCTATTAAATGCTCTTTTAAAAACCTTATTTTTATTAAGCCTTGTTCTAAACCTTGCCAAAAATTGATCGGTTATTTCAAATGTTTGCGATCTTTGCCGCATAATTTTTTCAGCTGTTTTCCAATCGCCACCACTTTCTCGTCCTAAATCTTCGAAAGCTAAAAACGTGCCTCTGTTAAAAGCTTTTTCTCTCCAAGGCTCTCTTTTACTTGCGAGTAAAGAGGATAATCCTTGATGGGTAAGTGTATTGCCCGTCTTTTTTGCAATTATTGCAGCAGCTGTAGGTTTAAGGCCAAAAGTCCTATAACCCAAATCTTCGTAGAACTTCTCAGTATATTTAGAATGCTTTTCTCCCTTTGCCATATTAAAAATAGGAACAAAGTAATTAATCTACTTTTTCCCGAGGACTTCTTCTTTCAAGGGATATCTTCCGCAGGTTTTACCCTCAGGGCAGTAGCCCAAACGCTCACAGATTGCATCTGCATTCTCGAACAGTTTTGGTGCGGCCTCTTGCACCAGTTTCCGCATTTCAAGGGCAAGAATCCTTATTTCCCATTGCGCACGCACGCAGCACCTTCTTTCGAAAAAGTTGTAGAGCGACCGGGCATTCATTGTGACAATGATTTTCGATTCAGCGGCATTGGGAAGAACAAACCTGGCATCCTCTTTTGGAACCTTTTCCGCAAACTCACCATAAAGTTCAGATGCCTTATCCATAAATTCCTCGAATTTTTTTGTAAGTTCCTTGTCATCTTTCACTTTTGGAGGAATAACATAGGAGAAATCTTTCGCATTAACATACCTTTGCGATTGCTGGGAATAGGAGGCAATCCTGTGCCTCACCAATTGGTGTGTTAGCGCCCTGCTCACTCCCTCAATTCCAAAAGTAAAACTCGCATGCTCCAGAACAGACCAATGCCCCTCACCAATAAGCCTTTTCAGCAATTTTTCAGCATAGGCAGAATCAACCTTCTTAATCAAATCATCAATCGAAGAACTTGCATAGCACAAGTGCGCAGCAGTTGCAGTGGTTAAATCTGGGTTTGGCGTGTGCGCCAGCAGTTTCACATTTAGTTTTGCTTCAGTCATACTTTCTTCTCCTCAATTTTGTTGGTTTATTGCCGCCATAGCTTCTTTTGCAAGTTTGCTAGTCGCTTCATTCCCTCTATTAGATATTGTTTCCAATTTTTTTAAAACTCTTTTTTTGACTGGTTCCTTAGATAACTTGGGAGCTAATGCTTTTATTGCCCTGAGTGCAAGGTTAAGGTGACTAGCTCTGTTAGGAATATCAATTACTTTTTCCAAAATAATTATTACTTCCGGATTTCTTGAATCTGATGCAAGATTAATTATTCGATCTCTTATTTTTGCAGCTTTTTCTGAAAGGTAAGGATCGTGCCCTATCGGCAATTTTTGGCCAAATGCTTCATAAGCGGCAGATAAATGATTAATATTTTCAGAGGAAATATTTGAAGAGGTAATTCTTTCAATATGCTCGCTCATTTTTCTAATTACATCGTATCTAGTCATATTTTTTAAGGGATTATACTCAAGTCCAAAAGGCCTAAGATTTTTTTTCCCTGGATGCATTTTAGTCAACTGTTTCAATTCTGCGAATAATTCGGCGCTTCCTCTGTAATCCTTATGTCGTGCGGATGCCCTTCCTTCAATCCGGCATTTGTAATGCGGAGCATTTTAGTTTTCTTTCGCAGGGCATTGATGTCCTTTGCCCCAACCAATCCCATTCCGCTCCTTATTCCGCCCATTAATTGATAAATAATCTCTCCCAAAGTTCCCTTATATGGCACAACGCCTTCAATCCCCTCAGGAACTAATTTTCCCTGCTCAGTAATATCCATTTGGAAATACCTGTCCTTAGCTCCCTGCATCATTGCACCAACAGAACCCATTCCCCTGTACTGCTTAAATTTCCGGTTGTTCAGGAAAACGGTTTTTCCAGGAGTCTCCTCACAGCCCGCAAACAAGGCACCAATCATAACACTGCTTGCGCCTGCGGCAAGCGCTTTTGCAATATCCCCACTATACTTAATTCCCCCGTCTGCAATAACCGGAATATTGCTTTTCTCAGCAACACTTACACAATCTTTAATTGCGGTAATCTGCGGAACCCCAACACCAGAAATAACACGTGTGGTGCAGATTGACCCTGGACCAATGCCGACCTTTATTGCATCCGCCCCTGCATCAATCAATGCCTTTGCCGCCTCTTTTGTGGCAACATTTCCCGCAAGCAGTTCAATATCAAACTTTTTCTTATACCTTCTCACAGCATCAACAACCATCTTCGAATGTCCATGGGAGGTGTCGACAACAACAACATCAACTTCCTGCTCAATCAGTTTTTCAATTCGTTCATCATCCTTTGCCCCCACGGCGGCACCAACAAGCAGCCTCCCCTTCTTGTCCATGTTCACATTGGGGTGCCTTTGCTTTTTGTCAATATCAGTCACAGTAACCAATCCAACAATTTCCCCCCTATTATTCACAATCGGCAGTTTCTCAATCCTGTTTGCGTGCAAAATCTTTTTTGCTTCATCTGCATCAACAAACTTATCAACTGTAACCAGTTTCTTGCTCATTATCTGGCTCACTTTTTTGAAATCATTCTCCTCAAAAAGAATATCCCTGTTGGTTACAATCCCGACCAATTTTTTCTTCTCAACAACAGGGAAAGAGCTTATGTTGTATCTTGCCTTTAGTTTCTTGACATCAAGAATTGTACTATCCGGGGAAACAGTAATTGGATTGGTCACAACCCAATACTCCGACCTTTTCACTTTCTCAACCTGATTTGCCTGTTCATCAGGTGAAAGGTTGCGGTGGATTATTCCAATCCCGCCATGCTGGGCCATTGCGATTGCGGTTTCTGATTCTGTTACGGTATCCATTGCTGCACTGACTAGTGGAATGTTAAGGGCAATATTTTTCGACAGGCGGGTTTTGAGGTCAACATTATTGGGCAAAACTTCAGAAGCAGCCGGCTCAAGCAGTACATCATCAAATGTCAATGCTTCCCGGATTTTGTTTTCTTTTACCATATATAAATCTCTATAGATGATTTTAAAAACGTAATTCCCGTTAAGTTAATCTATGGACGAAATGCGTTACGAAATCGACTTACTTCGCAAATTGGTCGCCTTGAACACGGATTCTGAGAAAAAAACCAATTATGGAAAAATTGTGCAATTGCTGAAAAAAGAGGCAAAAAAGTTGGGATTAAGGGCAAAAACCATCAGATACAAATCCTCTGAGGAAAAGTTCTGCTCCAATCTTTTTATTACTCTGAACAAAAAGGCCAAAGAAACCCTTCTTCTTGCAACCCATTATGATGTTGTGCCTGCAGGGGAAGGATGGAAATCAGATCCATTCAGGCTGCGAAGAAAAGGGAAACTGCTTATAGGAAGGGGGGCCTGTGATGACAAGGGGGCAATAGCTGCGGCAATGGGCGCGCTTAAGGAACTAAAAAAAGGAAATTGTCGCAGGAATGTTAAACTCCTTGTTGCCTGTGATGAGGAAGTGGGGGGAGAAAACGGCCTGAGAAAATTAATTGTGAACAATAGGGAAGATTTAAGCTCCGATTTCTGCATTGTGATGGACAAGGATTTTATGAATGTTGGAATCGGATGCAGCGGAACCGCAATGGGGCACATTCACCTTAAGGGGGAGCAGGGGCATGCTGGTTATCCGCACAAGACACGCAACGTTGTCCATGATGCGATTCCTTTTATGGATGATTTGCTTAAATATGGAAAACTCAGGGAAAAGAAAAAATCATGGGCGCCGGCCCCATCTGGCTCATTGCACAAGAATGTATGGGGGCGGTTTTCGGTGACAATGCTTAATGCCGGGCATAAAACAAACATCATCCCAAGCTCACTTCGGATTGGTTTTGATATCCGCGCGCTTCCTGAAGAAAATATCAAGGAGATAATTAAAGAATTCAAGACATTTGTGGCGGGAAAATTAAAAAAACACAATCTGCGCGGAAGAATAACCATCAAAGGGAGCGACGGTTATGTGATTGAGAAAGATAATCCTTATGTGGAGGAAGTTGCAAAAAAGTCGGAGAAAATTTTGGGAAGGAAATTGGAGAAGGTTGTTGAGTTGGGGGCGGTTGATGGCAGGTTCATCGCAAAATTGGGAATTCCCGCAATCGCAATTACTCCCGGGGGAAAGAATCCCCATGCCCCGGAAGAATCAATATCTATTTATGAACTTAGAAAGACAAAAGAATTGGTTAAGGAACTTGTAAGGTGAATCAATGGCAAAAAAGCCCCTCAAAATTTTTCATTCAGGCCTGGAATTTGAGTACTTCCTGATTAATGAATCCGGAAAGCTGGTTTTCAATGCCGATAAAATCCTTAAGGATGCCGTTAAGATTGACCCAAAGGCGCAACTTGCAAAGGAATGTTCCAAAGGCATGGTTGAGCTGAATAATTACCCAAAGCCTGAACCCAATGAAACAATAAATGAAATGCTGTCAGCTGTAAGGGCATTGATTGAGGCCGCGGAAAAGAATGATACCCTGTTGCTCCCGCTTAGCTGCTATCCCGGGAAGAATAAAACCGATATGCGCAGCGGCAATGGATATGGGATAAAAAAGAAAATTTTCGGCGCGAATAAATTCAGGCTCGCGGGCAAGTGCGTTGGTTTTCACTTTCATTTCACAATGCCGAAAGGGGTAATGGACAAGGAGAAACTTGTACTTAAAAGGCTGATAAATTCCAAACTCAAAAGTTCGATGATGAATGCCTACAATTTCCTGATTGCGGCCGATCCTGTTTTGCTTACAGTTATGGCCTCCTCCCCATTCTATGAATTGGGGCATCTTGCAAAGGACTCCCGCGCCCTGGTTTATCGCGGAGGGAGAAAGTTAAAATATGGGGCAGGATTATACTCCAAGCTCCCGATTTTTGGCGCCCTTCCCCCCTATAAACAAACCCTTGCAGACCTAAGGCATTCAATTAACCGAAGAAACATTATCTGGAAGGGAATTATGAAAAAGCACGGCATGAATCCGAATAGGAACTGGCCATATAAATCAAAATTGGACTTGTTTTGGGGCCCTGTTCGTGTGAACAAGCATGATACCCTTGAGCAAAGGGGCATTGACATGAATAACCTGGATAATGTTATGGGCATGACTGCTGTTTTGAATTATGTTCTGGAGGAAATCCAAACCAATTTTTTGCAGGTGGTCCCCTCTGATATCGGTTTGGAAGAGCCATTCAAAAGGGAGGGAAATATCCTTTATATCCCCCCGCACACTTATGTAAGGAACAATCTCCAGTATAGGTCGGCAAAAAACGGTTTCGAAAGCAAGAGTGCAAAGGACTATGTAAAACGTTTTTTCTCATTTGCGAAAACCTGCATCCCGAAAAATAAAATGCAGATTGCAAAACCTGTCTTCAATATAGTTAGTGAGGAAAAAAGCCTCTCTGATGAAATTTTATCATATTCAAAATCCAAGGGATTTAATCCTGCCAAAGGAATTACCCCTGAATTTGCAGGGGAAATTTCGGTTAAATTCGCCGAGAATTACTTAAGAAGCGTGGGGAGAACCGAGAGTCTGCTTGAGAAATATTTTTAGGGTGTGTTGAAATGAAAAAAGATTCATTAAGGTATGAACTTTCCCTCCTAAGCAAGCTGGTTGATTTCAATACAGATGTCCAGACCAAGTCAAATTATGTGGCAATAACTGATTTTATCGCAAAGGAAGCACGCTCGTTGGGTTTTGAGGTCGAGGTTCTAAGGTCAAATGCAAAGGACAAAAAGCCAAGGCCAAATTTGCTGATTACGATGGACCGCGGGGCAAAGGAAAATCTGGTTATTGCAACCCACTTTGATGTTGTTCTCTCCCGAGAGGCATGGAAAAGAAAACCCAATAAGATGAGAAGGGAAGGAAATAAGTTGATGGGCCTTGGTGTTGCCGATGATAAGGGGGCGATTGCCATATCAATGGGGGCAATGCGCGAGTTAAAGGAAATGGATTGTAAAAAAAATATAATACTTGTAGTTTCCTGCGATGAGGAAATAGGAGGGGGCCATGGAATCAAATTTCTTGCCGAAAAGCATGGCAAGAAATTCAATCCTGAAAAATGTGTATGTTTAGTTATGGATTCCACTTCCCATCATGTCGGGATTGGATGTAGTGGAGTGATAAGGGGCAGAATCAATTTCAAAAGTATAGGGGGGCATGCGGCATACCCTTTCAGGCATCCTAATATTGTCCACAAGGTTCTGCCGTTTTTGGAATCCTTAAAAGAATATGAAAAGAAAAGGTCAAAGGCAGTTTCAATCATTAATGCCCCGAGCTTTGCCCCGCATAAGAAAGTCTGGGGCAGGTTCAATATCACTATTGTACGTTCAGGAATGAAATCCAACATAATCCCTTCAGGCTTTGTTGTTGGTTTTGACATCCGCGCACTTCCTGAGGAGAGGGTAAAGAAAGTTATGAATGAATTCAGGAGATTTGCGAAAAAGCTGATGAAAAAGCATAAAATCAAGGGAAGGATTACAATGACAGGGACCAATGGTTACTTTGTTAATAAGGACCACGAATTTGTGAAGGAATTTGCCGGAGTCGTTAAAAAGGTTTTCAGAAAGAAGGCCGAACTGGCCTGTGATTTGGGGGGGACTGATGGAAGGTTTATTGCAAGGATTGGAGTTTTGACAGTAAGTTTTGGGCCTGGAGGGGAGCATGCTCATTCCCCTGAAGAATCAATCACGATAAATGAACTGAAAAAGACAAAAAAACTTCTTATTGAATTGTCGAAAAAAGAAAATAATTAATTCCTCATTCCCCAACTTGCTCCTCAATAAAATCCACAATTTCCCCCGCCGCGTTTTTCCCAGTTGCTTCCTCAAAGCCCTTGAAGCCGGGACTGCGATTCACCTCGAGAACAAACAAACCCTTCGGAGTGACGGCCAAATCAATTCCCGCAATGTCATTCCCGCTCAGTTCAAACGCTTTCAACGCAACCATTTCCTCATTCTCCCCTAGTTCCTCCTCAACAACTTTCGCCCCCAAAGAAACATTGTGCCTCCAGTCCCTGGATTGTTTGGAATAGGTGCCGTAAACCATTCCTCCTATAACAAAAACCCTGTACTCCTTTTCAATCCTGACAAATTCCTGAACAATGTATCTTTCATCTTCTTTCAGTTTTGGAATCAGGTTTTTTAGATTATCCCTATCGCATTTGTATAAATCCTGCCCCCTTTTTCCCCTTGTTGATTTCACAACAATCTCCCCCTGCGGGAATTCCTTCAATTTCCCCAAATCAGCCTTATTTAGTGGCATAGTTTTCGGAACATAGTATCCTGCTTTTTTCATTTGAGAGTAAATTGCGAGTTTTGTCACCGCTTTTCCCATTCCCAATTTCCGGTCAATAACAGTAATTCCCCTTTTCTTGGCTTTTACGGCAATTTCCTTTGCCCTTTTCCCCTCTCCCTTTATAGCACGAAAAAGGACTGCGTCAAAATCATCAAGTTCTTTTTCATCAAATTCCGAGGGCTTTTTCTCACTAACCAAATGGCCTTTTTTTTCGGCCTCTTCACGAATCCGGTTAATTTCCCATTGTGTCTCCACAGAAAGAATTAGGAGTTTCATTAAGGATAGTAAGTAATAAATATTAATAAAGACAATCATTTAATGTGATTAAATGGTAGATTTCGATGCACTGTTCAATCTGAATGATTACACCCAGGTATTGGGGAACCCCGCAGTTGAGCAGCTGGTTCTTGCGATAGGTGCCATTTTCCTAGGCATTATTGTGGCAAAGATTTTAGGCAGGGCAATGAACTTTTTTGGCAGGAATTTCCTGACAGGTTCAGGAAAAACAATACGCTCCTTCCAGAGAATGCTTGAATGGTTCATCTTCTTCCTTTCAATAATTCTGGCCCTGAACTTCCTTGGCTTCAATGCCGCGCAGGACATATTCATCGGCCTGCTGAATATCAGCCCAAACATAATCAGCCTTCTCCTCCTCATGTTTGTTGGATTTATCCTGATAAATCTTCTCATCGACATACTGCGAACAGCGCTTTTAAGAATTGGGTTTGATGAATACCTTGATGAGGCCGGAATTTCAGTAGGGGTGTTCAACAACATACTTGTGATTGTAAAGGTCTTCCTGTTTCTCATACTTTTCAGCGTTTCCCTTAATCTCGTAAACATGAGTGTGCCGTTTATTGACCAAATATTGATTGCAATCACCTACGGATTTGTCCTTTTGAGTGTTGCCCTGCTTTATTATGTTTCAAAAGACCTTCTTGCGAATTTCTTCGCGGGAATTTATATCGAAAGAAAACTCATCAAGCCGGGACAAATGATTAAGGTAAAGGATGATGCAGGGGAAGTGATTGGAATGACAAGCCAGGGGGTTTTGTTGCGCCTCCCAACAGGCTTTAATCTTCTCATACCAAGCAGCGAATTAATTAATGAAAGGATTTACATCAAAAGGACAAAGCAGGACATCCTTCGCCTGGAAAATATAAGGTCTAATTTTGTCGCCCAGATTCCCGCCTATTGCGGACCCGCTTCCGCCTCCATGATGCTTTCCTTCTTTGGCTTTGATACCACCCAGGAGGAAATAGGGAAGTTTGCAAATACCAAGGTGCCTGGCGGAACAGGGCCCAAGAAATTAATTGCCGCGGTTTTAAAGGCAACAAACAACCAGGCCAAAGGGGTCTTGGTTAGGTATGATGAAATCAATGATTTAAAGGAGGAACTGAAAACATGGTTAGCGGAAGGGGCACTATTAATCCTGTGGTTTAACAAGCCTGCGTTGTTTAAGACATCAACAGGGCGGGGCCATTATGTGCTTTGTGTCGGTATTGAGGAAGATGAACTTGTGATAATGGACCCAAGCAAGTCAACAGCCGGAGTTTATCTTGTCGATTTCAGGCTTTTGGAAGATGCGATGAGCGAGATTGACAAAAAACGAGGTTATTTGGTATTTGCGATGAAAGGCAGTTCCGCCCATTGGAGAATTTCTGAAGGGCTGATTTACTCAGATGTTTCCTCCTATAAGGAACTTAGCAAATCTTTCGAAAGATATCTGAGGAAGCTGATAAGGAAGAACGAGACAATAAATGAATTGCTTTCTGAACATGTTTTCAACGCGCTTGAGGGGGAAAAGCGCCTGAAGAGGATTTGGAAGCCTGACAAAAAGGCAAAAAAAATCCTCTGAATAAACCGGATTGGTTTTATGAATTGTGTAATCATCGGCGAAGAAAAATCTCCAGATTTGGCACGCCTTAAGAATGCCCTTCTTGATAAGGGGTTTGAAAATGCTCCATTTATCAAGATAAATAAGATTGGCCTATTTACTGCTGACAATTTTACAAAAATTGTTATTGGCAAAATAAATTTCAGGAAATATGATTCAGTTTACCTTGAGGCAGGCCCGCAGTTTACGCAGTTTGTTGAGCCCTTCCTCGATGAGCTCACTGAAAAAGGCATTTACTGCCAGCTCAAGCCTGAGAGTTATTACATTTCCTCAAACAAGCCCTTTCTTTTTTCAGTTCTGGCAAGCAAGGAAATTCCCATATCAAAAACAACCATAATTCCCTCAATTGAACTTATAGGCCAGGCCTCAAACGGATTCAAATTTCCGCTTGTTTTCAAGACTTTTGTTGGGCAAAAGAAGATGCAGCAGATTGTTGTGGAGTCGGAAAGGAACCTAAAATCAGTTTCCACAAGCTTCAAATCAAAGATTGATGCCGTGATGATTCAGGAGTATTTTCAGGATGACCTTAATTACTGCATTGTGGTTGGAAAGGAAATTGTGGGCTTGAAGAGAAAGTGGAATCTGGATAAGTTCGAGCATGCCGAAAAATTAATCTCAACCTCTCTGGGAAGTGAGGATAAGGAAACCGCGTTACGGGCATGCAGGGCGATAGGCTTTGATATTGCGGTTGTGAACCTGATTTCAGGAAGGGTTATTGGCGTCAATCCGGTGATTGATTTTGAGCGTTTCAACAAACCCTTGGGCAAGAGCATAGAGGCAATGATAGCATCACACTACTATGAGAAGGGGAATGAATGAGGCTGCTGATAATAAGCGGTTCCAAAAGCCTGGGCAAGGCAAGCCAGTATTTTGTTGCCGAGGGAAAGAGGCTCTTTGAAACTGTTCTTTTGGTCCCCTTAACTTCTATCCGGGTTGAGTTAAACGGCAAAAAACCCATGCTTTACTACAAAAACACCGACTTAACTAAATTCGACGCATGTCTCCCCAGATTATTTGCGGAGGATTTTGTTTTCGGGGAAGTGGTTCTTGACATCCTCCAGAGTTCAGAGGTTTACCTCCCCACAAGTTCAGAGGCCTAGCAGTTAAGCAACCACAAATATTATATGTCAAAAGCTTTGAGCGAAATAAAGGTGCCAATTCCTGATTCCGCGCTTTGCGTGGGGACAGTTCCTGCGGTTATGATTGCCGAAAAGATGGGTTATCCCATTGTGGTTAAAATGCTGAGCGGGTTTGGGGGAAAGGGTGTGATGTTTGCCAGTTCCAAGCAGGAATTCACCCCAATACTTGACACTTTGCAGGTTTTCAAGGAATTTATCCTTCTTCAGAAATTTGTGGAAAGTGGCAGGGAGGATTTGAGATGTTATGTTGTTGGAAAGGAAGTATATGCTGTGAGAAGGATTGCCGGGGAAGATGATTTAAGGTCAAATGTTTCAAGGGGAGGAAGGCCCAGGTTAGTTGATTTTCCCGAGAAGTATAAAGATATTGTGCTCAATTCCGCAACAATTGCGGGGGCTGAACTTTGTGCGGTTGACCTCATAAGGTCAGATAACGAGGCATTGGTTGTGGAAGTGAATTTCACCCCTGGAATAATGGTGAAATACTTTGGCCCGAGGTTTGCGAAAATATTTCTCAAGTTCATTTACAAAAGGGCGAAGGAAAAGAAGATGGTTGTTTAACTAATTCCCAACTTTTTCTTTATCAGCGAACTCTTATGCCTTTCAGCCTCAAATGCGCCAATTCTCACAATTTCGGAATTAATTTTATTTTTTTCAAGGAACGCCCTCAGTCCTTTCCCATCAACTTTTTGGTCATAACCCAGGGCAATAATCCCTGGCTTAAGTTCAGAAATAATGTCAAACATATTCTCCTCACTCCCAAGCATGGCATCATCAACAGATTTCACCGCCTTCACAACTTCCAACCTTTGTTCCTGGTCATTTAGGGGGTCAGAACCCTTCAATTTCTCAATATTGGAATCGGTTGCAACCACAACAATCAGTTCATCCCCCAATTTCTTCGCTTCCCTAAAATAATATAGGTGCCCGGGATGGAGAATATCAAATGCCCCAAAAGCCATTACTTTACGCATGATAAATAATTAGGCAGATTCAATTTAAAATTGGGACTATTTATTTCACTTGCCGTTTAAATTTATTCTGCAACCCTTCCACAATTTCATTAACATTCTGCTTTTTTTTAGATTCAATTATAATTAAATCAAAATTCTTCTCAATCAATTCCACATCAACCCGCCTCTCAACCAAAGCAGTTACAACCTCAGCAACTCTAACCACCTTATCAACACCCAATTCCTTTACCAAACCCTTAACAAAATGTTCATTGCCGCGTTTATTTGCAACCCTGCTCGAGATTGTAATAAATGACATTGACCTGTTGCCCAATTTTTTGCTTAGCGCTGAACCAAGTTCCCTTATTTCAGGAGTGTCGTGCAATTTCTTAAGTTCTGCATCAGTAGGTCTTTTATTTCTCAGTGGCTTGCGTGGTTGCATATTATATCTACCCAATAAGTTCAACAATCTCGGCAACGGTTTTTTCTTCTATAATTGATTTTTTTACCAAATTAAAATGCTCGTTAATTTTCTCGTAACCAACTTGCTCTATTAATGCTTTGGCCATTCGTGGGTTACTTACAAGTTTAGCAAATTCAACAGCATTTTTTATCCCTAAGTTTTCTAAAAATTCTATCGCAATCGGAGTACTTCCCTTATTAGTTCGCCCAAAAACTGAATTCCCCCCGTTAATCTTTCCAAAAAATTCCGACGCCACAGTAATGCCCTCTTTCCCATGATGCTTAATAAGTGCCTGAGCTTTAGGGTGACGAACATCAAAAGTTTTTGCCGCGCCACTGGGTGTGGCATTATGCCCCCAACCTAAAGAGGTGGCTCTTTTAGGTCTTCTAAGTGTTACCATATAATCCTCTTCCCGACGTAAAAACACAAGCGCAACAAGCTATTTATATCTTTCTTCGTTTTAGTTAGTATTGCGGGCGAGAAAGATGAATATTGATGAAAAAATTGAATTGGTTTCCAGGAATACTGTGGAAGTTGTGGAACCAAGTGAAATGAAGGAACTGCTGGAGAAAGGAAAAAGCCCCTATGCCTATTGCGGTTATGAGCCCTCAGGGGAAATCCATTTAGGGCATCTGGTTACTGTTACAAAACTAATTGATTTGGAGAATGCAGGAATTAAAGTTAAAGTGCTTTTCGCCGACTGGCATGCATGGCTTAACCGAAAGGGAAGCTGGGATGAAATTGGGAAAATTGTAAAGGTCTGGAAGAAAGGCTTTACAAAACTTGGCTTGAAAAACCCGGAATTTGTTTTGGGAACTGATTTCCAGAGAAAGAGCGAATACATTGATGATTTGCTGAAACTTTCCATAGGCACAACCGTAAATCGCGGCATGCGCTCTATGCAGGAAGTTGCAAGGGACATTGACCATGCTTCAGTTTCACAAATTATTTATCCCTTAATGCAAATCAATGACATTAAGCATTTGGGTGTTGATATCGCGCAATCAGGGATTGAGCAGAGGAAGATCCATATGCTTGCAAGGGAAATTTTAAATAAGGTGGAATACAAGAAACCAATCCTTGTCCACACACCATTGGTCTCTTCACTTACAAGCTCAGGTAAAATGTCTTCCTCTGAGCCTGACTCAATAATTTCAGTAAGGGACTCCCCTGAGGACATTAAGAGAAAACTGAACAAGGCAAACTGCCCTGCAGGCGAAACAGAGGAAAATCCTGTATTGGAAATTGCAAAGCTTGTTGTGTTCCCGAGGACAAATTCTTTGGAAATAAAGAGGGATGAGAAATACGGCGGTTCATTGAGGTTTGATGATTTCAGTGAACTGGAAAAGGCATTTGTGAAAAAAGATCTCCACCCCGCAGATTTAAAGAATGCGGTTGCGGAAGGCCTAACAGAAATCCTGGATCCTGTGAGAAAGCTCTTCCAATAGATTTAAATATTACCTAACTTATTTAATTATCATGAAAGGCAGTACTTCGGCAATGCTAGGCCACCTTATCTTCGGATTTCTCGCAGGATCTGTTGGAATTATGATGACAATTCAAGGCGGTGGTGAAGGGCTTGTTAATCCATCCATTCTCCCAACAATAATACTTATTCCTTTGTTGGGATTATCTGGCGTGATGATATTTTTAGGCGGGGTAGGGTTCATCATAAAAAAGAAAACACTTTACTATGTTGGTATCTTAGGAGATATTCTGATGATACTAATAGCTTTAACCGAAATGGCTTTGCCTCTTGCAGTTCTCGGAATAATACTGGCCTATACAATATTTCCTGAAGTAAAGGGGTCAGCTGAATAAAGAATAGCTTTAAATATTACCAGTTCTATCTATTTACTGTGGTTTAATTGAATCCCCTGAAATCATTTTTAGTTAGGCTTTATGAAAAGCCAAGCATTCCGCTCGCACTTTTCTTTGTTATTCTGCCATGGATTTTCAATGCAATTATTTCATTTATCTTAATTGGGCCAGATGCAATAGGGGGAATATTTGGAGGGGCATTGTCTCTGCTTGCGTTTAATTTGATTTTATGGTTCTTTGTTGGCCTTGGGCTTTACATTGTTCTTCGCGGCCTTAAGGGGGCTGAATTGAGTGGAAAACTCACCGGAGTTCTTACGGCATTTTCATTTGTCCTTTTCTTGCCATGGATAGGGGTGTCTATTTCCACAATCATTGTTCTGTTGGTTTTGTTGTTTGTATTTCCGAGCTTTCTCTCAAATATGCAGGCCTTGTCAGGCACGTTTGGGGGGGCATCCACTGAACAGATAGTTGCTGAAATCGCATCCCTTTCGCCTGAGCTTTCAGCAGGCCTAAGTATTGTGGTTATTATTGGTTTTATTCTGGCGGCTTTGCTCTTCATCGTGTTATTCTTCCTTGGGCTATACCTGCTTTATTCCCTGATTTCATTAACCAAGAAATCCAGTGTGTTCAAGAATATAATAATTTTTGTGATTGCAGCCGGATTTTATATCCTGGTTGACACCGTATACAATCTCGCTTTGGACCTTTTGGTCGGTCTACTTGCTTAAGCAGGGCCAAAATGCTAATTCTGCCCGAAAAATTAACTTTATAAATTTTACGGGTACGGTAAATAATATTGTTTGACAGGTGTTTTTGGTGGGAATAATGAAAGTAATCTGTCCTGAGTGCAAGGAATACTTTGATTTAAGTATCAATGAGTATGATGAAGGGGACGATCTTGAATGCCCTGAATGCACTATTGGCCTAATGGTTGTAGTTCAGGGCGGAAGGTTAAAGGTCAAAACCGAAAAGCAGCAAATCCTCGAGGAAGAAAGCGAGTTTGACCAGTATTATGAAGATGATGCTTAAGTGTGTCATTTTCTTAGCCATATTCTCTAAACTACTATAATGCCCCATATATAACTGGCTGAATTTTGTTTCGATAATTTATTATATGATCATCCCCCTTATTTATAGGTTAAAATGCCGGATAAAAATAACGACAAAGTACTAGATATGCTTCTTAATTCCAAGAGCATGGAACTTCGAAATAAGATTAAGAAGGAGATTGGCGCCCTTGAAGAGGACTTTGTCCACATGTTTCTGCTGAATGAATTCAACCTTACCGACGCAGGAACTGAACTTATAAGGCTCCTCGCCCATGAAAATAAAATACCCGGAGTTTATATCGCAGGAAGCAAGCCATTTCCAACAATAATGAAGCATCTTAAAAGGAACAAGGTGGATGCCAAGGATATTTTCTTTATTGATTGTATTAGTTCAATACACAATGTCAATGAAACCGAGGGGGATCAATTCCACCTTATTGGAAGCCTGAAAGAATTGACTGCACTTGAGATTTCTCTCGAGAAGACTTTGGCAAATTCTCCAAGTAATGAAATTTTCATAATCTTGGACTCAATTTCAACTCTTCTGATTTACCACGATGAAAAGACAATTGAGCGGTTTATTCACGGCATCACAACCAGGATAAGGGAAAAGCCAGGGCGAAAAGGATTCCTGATTGCGGTTAATGCCGTCGATACAGAACCAATACTAACCAAAATGGCCCAGTTCTGCGATAAGGTTGTTAAGATTGAGTAAATTCAATTAATTTTCCAATTTGGCGAGTTTTAGTTTATGTTTCCCAAGACCTATGCCTCCGGCTCCAAGCATTATTACCGTCCCGAAATACCAGCCATAGACGGCTAACAAATACCAGATAAATTCTCCATGAAAGATTAGATTCTCAATCTTATCGTACAAAAAGAAATACTCAAACCCCAAGACGACTATTATTTTAAGAATTCCAATTATTCCGATAATACGAATTGCATCCAGGTCTTTCATTTGCTTGATTTTAGCCAGAAAATAACCGATACCGATATAAAAAAGTAAAAACAAAAAAAACCCAAGTAGGTAGATATTAAGAAGTCCACCTAGCACATCGATAGCCATGACAATTATAAATCCCACGGCGATTATTTTGAGATTATCCTGCGTAAATAATTCTGTAAAATTCACAATAATATGTCCAATTAAGTAATATTTATAGTTTTCTGGCACCGGAAACCCACTCCCGAAATCGAATAAAAAGCCCTGAAACTAATTATTAGGGATGAACACAATCCAAAAACTGAATATTTTAGGTTCAGGCGCAAATTATGATGTCTGCGGCAGCGCAAGAAATGTGAAAAAGAAAAGAGACACCCTTGCAATGAACAGTTTGGGAGTTTATGACTGCACAGCAAAGGAGGAAAATTGCAGAGTAATGAAAGTTCTCTTCTCAAACTCCTGTCTCCATGACTGCAAGTACTGTTACAATTCTGCGGAAGGGAAGCAGAAAACAATTTTTGAGCCGGAGGAACTGGCGAAGACCGCAACCAAGTTTTACAAGGATGGTTTGGTTCACGGCCTGTTCCTTTCATCAGCAGTCACAAAGGACACTGATTTAATTACTGAAAAGATGATTGAGACCGCGAAGATTATGAGAGAGCGGTTGAACTTTACAGGCTACCTGCACCTTAAACTTTTGCCAGGAGTTTCAAAGGACCATGTGAAAGAATTGGCGCGCTATGCAGACCGGCTTTCAGTGAATATTGAATCCCCGGAAAAATCCTCTTTCTCCGAAATGTCCTCAACAAAGGATTACAATATTGATATTTTGCGGAGGATGAGATGGGCAAAAGAGATGAAAGAAAAGGGATTGGTTAAAAGTGGCCACACCACACAGATGATTGTGGGGGGAGCGGGAGAAAATGATTCTTCTTATATAAAATCAATGAACAAACTCTACAATGAGATGAAATTAAACAGGGTTTATTTTTCCGCCTTCCACCCTGTAAGGGGAACTGAATTAGAAAAGCAAAAGGAGGTTCCTGCTGTAAGGGAGCATCGCCTATACCAAACAGATTGGCTTATGCGGGAATATGGTTACTCCCCAAATGAGATGATTTCAGTGCTGAATGATGAGGGAAATTTGAATCTCCACACCGACCCGAAAATACTGTTTGCATCGGAGGAAAAACTGCTTTTAGACCCAAAAAACTCCAGCTATGGTGAATTGCTCAGGATCCCAGGGATAGGGCCAAAAACAGCCGAAAATATAGTGAAAGGCCAAAAAAACGGAGAAATAGCCTCATTTAATGATTTGAAAAAGAAGGGAGTTATCCTAAAAAGGGCCCTACCCTACCTAAAATTGAAGGGTTCAAGGCAATTCCCCCTATCAGAATTCGCATAATGCGTATAAATTGATTAAATAGTTTAGACAGTTTATTATCAAATAATTTCAACATGACAATTCTTTAAATAACTCTTATTCTAAAAATAATGTATGATTAAAGTTCACAATACATTAACCCGAAAAAAGGACGAATTTAAGCCGATTAAGGGCAAGGAAGTGGGCATGTATGTCTGCGGTCCGACTGTTTATGGCCCAGGGCATATTGGCCATGCAAAGACCTATGTTTCTTTTGATATTATCCGACGCTATCTGGAGTACAGGGGCTATAAGGTCACTTATGTGGTGAACATTACTGATATTCATGATGACATTATAAAGAAGGCAAATGAGCAAAACACCACCATTTTCAAGCTGGCAGATAAGAACATTGAATTATTTTTCAATGACCTGGACCAATTGGGGATTAAGAAGGCCGATGAAAACCCAAGGGTTACTGAGGTAATTCCTGAAATAATTGAGATGGTGAAAACCCTGCAGGAGAAAGGTTTTGCCTATGAGACCGATGACGGGATTTATTATGACATTTCTAAATTTAAGGATTATGGAAAACTGAGTGGAGTGAAAATCGATAAGCAAAAGACAGGGACAAGGATTGACACCGATAAATATGAGAAGGAAAATGCGATGGATTTCGCCCTGTGGAAAAAGGCAAAGGAAGGCGAACCTTCATGGGAAAGCCCATGGGGAAAGGGAAGGCCTGGCTGGCATATTGAGTGCAGTGTAATGAGCAAGAAATTTTTAGGAGACCAGTTTGATATTCATGGGGGAGCTGTTGATTTGGTTTTTCCCCACCACGAGAACGAGATTGCGCAAAGTGAGGCAGCAACAGGAAAGAAACCATTTGTCAAGTACTGGATGCACGGGGGCTTCCTGAATGTCGAGGGCGAAAAAATGTCAAAATCCCTTGGAAATTTTATCGAGATTCCTGAACTCCTTGCAAGATATGACCCAAAAGTTTTCCGCTTCTTTGTTTCAGGTGTGCAATACCGTTCAAGGATTGATTTCACCGAGAAATCGATGGGCGAAGTAAAGGAAAATCTGGATAAGTTCAATAACACAATTAGGAATCTTTTGGAATTGGATAGTGGAAATGAAAACAAGGCTATTGATAATCTGATTGAGGAAACAAGAAAGAAATTTGCTGAGGAGATGGATGACGATTTCAACACCCCCGCGGCCTGGGCTGTGCTGAATGAATTCATCAGGAATGTGAATAAGATTTATGATGAAGGAAAATTGGGAAAAGGAAATGCTAAAAAAATAATTGAATTCCTTAAGGAAATTGATTCGGTTTTTGTGGTATTTACATTTGAAACCGAAAAGGAAGAGCTTGAGCCTGAACTTGCCGCACTAATTGAGAAAAGGGAAAAGGCGAGAAAGGAAAAGGACTGGAAAAGGGCTGATGAAATCAGGGAAAAATTAAATGCAAAGGGAATAGTTCTTAACGACACCTCCGGGGGAGTCAAATGGAGAAGAGCATAATATCATTTTTGGCAGTCGCAGTTATTCTTGGAGCTGTTTTTATCGTTGCACAATCCACAATTGAAACAATCAAAGACCCTGCCCTTGTTCTTAATGGGGAAATTTCCGGCGATTCTGAGCCGGAACAAACCAACCAACCAAATTCAGATGATAAAGGAACTGATGTATGCTTTCCAGAGGCGTGTGTTAATGTGGAGCTTGCAGACAGCTCTGAGAAAAGGTCTATGGGCCTGATGTTCAGGGAAAATCTGGGGGAAAATGAGGGAATGCTTTTTATTTTCGAAAATGAAGGAACCCATTCCTTCTGGATGAAAAATACCCTTATTCCATTGGACATAATTTGGGTTAATGGGAATATGGAAATTGTGCATATTGAGTACGCAGTTCCCTGCATAACTCAAAGCTGCCCCTCATATAGGCCGGCAAAATCCGCAAAATATGTGGTTGAGGTCAATGCCGGGTTCACTAATGAGAAAGGCATTGAGATTGGAGACATTGTGAGCATTAATTAAAGTAAACGGTGTTTTTGTAATGGCGCCCCGCCACCAACCCTTTCGGGGTGTGGGTTTCCGGTGCCAAATTAGACGCAGCGCCCATCCACCAACCCTTTCGGGCACCTAGATTTTAATTCATCAACAAGAGTGCCTGTGCAAGAATCTAGTATATGCACCGCTACCCAAGCCCTATAGAAATCCCGATCTAACCCCTCCCTCGGAATATAGCATTCATAATAAGTTCCTTCCCAGTTAGGGTCGGGGTCTATTGTTCTCAGGTGATGTATATGGCAGCTATCTCCTACTACTCCATTAATTGTAACCAATGTCTCCCTCATTGAGGCGATACCCGTTATTGTTGTAGCCGGATGACAGGTTTTTAGAACATCATCCCAACAGAATGCATCGTCAGCGCAGTCGATTATTGGAACTTCACAATCCTTGTCGTTTTGATAATCACATTCACAATCCCTGTCGTTTTGATCATCACATCCGCTAGGGCAGCAGCCATCGCCTGAAATGCACTGAGTATTTTCTGTAATGACACATTCTAGGGTGGTTGCATCACAAATGTCAATAGTGCAGGGGTCGCCATCATCACATAACCGACTATCGTAAATAATATATTTTGAATCGGAACGGCAACTAACCGTTGATTTGGGCAGGCAATTCCCGATGCAACAATAACTTGTGTCAAAAGCATTCGAATAGCTTCCTGTGCAATCTTCGGAGTCGGAACATACTTCGCCGCCTATTTCAGTGCAGTTTTTCAGCACACAGGACCCATTCGCACATTTCTGGTCGTCAGGGCAGGAGATATTTACGCACGAAGCTTCCTCAACGCAGGATACAAGACAACACGTGGGTAAATCTGAGGAAGGCACATATTCTTCTGGGCATGTTTGGCCCGGTATACAAAAATCTCCTCCCAATTCCGAACAGGTCTTCAATATATGCAGGCAGGTTTTTGTTTTTCCGTTACAGATGTCTTTTGTTGCATCATTAGAGTCGTCACAATCAAGACTGGTTTGACATTGGCCAAATGCCAGACAATCCGAATCAGATGAATTGTTGCAACCTGCGGGGCAGTAGTTGTCCCCATTAACACATCCAGTTATTTGGTTGTTTGAACACGCTTTTGGAGAACCTGAACAAATATCTTCAGTTGAAGAAAGATTGTCATTGCAATCAAGATTGCTCTCGCATTCATTTGGGTTTTCTATTATTTGGCTGTTGCAGTCAGATGGACAGCTGTCATAGGTTTCAGATGATTCATCACAAACATCATCGCCGCATACAGGAATTTCAGCTTGATTGCAACCGGCAAAAAGAATTACTACCATTAGAAGTGCGAACAGTGCTTTTCTCATGCCACAAATAAGCCCAAACTCCTATTTATATCTTCCGAAACCCTGAGCAGCGCCCACTTAAATAATTTCCTTTTTTCACCCTTTTAAAGGGCAAAAAACTATTGCCACAATACCGAATAATTTATTAATCACATAACACTAATTCTTAGCATGGTTCCGGTTGACCTTACTTTGTTAGTTGATTTGGGCATGATTTTGCTTGCCGCCACTTTTTTCAGTTACCTTGCGAAGATTTTCAAGCAGCCCCCGCTCCTTGCGTTCATTGTTGCAGGCCTTTTTTTGGGGCCTTTTGCTTTGGGCTCCTTGGGTCTGAGCATCCCGAGCCCTATTGGGGAAATCCCTATTGGAATTCAGGAAATCGGCACCGAAATATTAATCCTCTCCGAGATTGGTGTCGCGCTTTTATTGTTCAGTGTTGGTGTTGAGAGTGATTTTTCAAAGCTTGCAGAAATGGGAAAAGTGGTTCTTCTCGGCGGCATAATGCAGTTCATCCTGACAATACTGTTCGTGATAGCTACAACAGTTATGACGGGCCTGCTTCCCCTTGAAACAGCTTTACTTTTGGGAGTTATCCTTTCTTTCAGTGCAACAACAGTTGTGGTGAAAATACTTTCAGATAAGCACCTTATCAACTCACTGCAGGGGCGGCTGATGATTGGTTTCCTGCTTGTTCAGGATTTATTGGTTATACTTGCAATCCCACTTTTCAGCAAACTGCAGCCTGGTGTGGCTTTGGCGAGCCTGCTGGAACCAAACTCCCTGATGATGATGTTTCTTTCGGTTGTGGTGCTGCTTGCGGTGGCATACATACTTAACAAATATATTTACCGGCCGCTTTTCAAGCTTGCGATTGAATCCAGCGAACTTCTTTTCCTTGCGGGAATGTCCAGCTGTTTTCTTTTCATAATATTGGCATATGTGCTGGATTTTCCGATAGCAGTAGGGGCGTTTATTGCAGGCATATCCCTTTCCACACTTCCCTACAACCTTGAGGTTTACAGCAAAGTCCGTGGAACAAGGGATTTATTTGCGACAATCTTTTTCGTCACCTTGGGCCTGCAGATAACCCCCGGCTTCCTTGGAATATCCCTTCCATTAATTTTGATAATTCTTGGCACGGTTTTCATTCTAAAACCCCTGATTTTCTATCTCATCACCCTTTTCTCAGGCTATGGCGGAAGGATTGCAATGCTTGTGGGGTTTGGCCTTGCCCAGGTTTCAGAGTTCTCGTTCATCCTCGCAAGCGCAACTGTAGGAATTCTTGGTGATGGGATATATTCATTTATTATTTTCACAATCACCCTTTCAATGGTTTTAACTCCCTATGTAATGGACAATGGAAGCAGGCTTTACCAGATTCTGGACAGGATTATCTTAAGGCTTTTTCCGGGGCTTAAAACACACTCCAGATTTCATTGGCGAATAAAAAAGCTTGACAAGATTCCCTCAAAAGTAAGCAAGCATATTGTGGTTGTTGGCGCAGGCACGATGGGGTTTAGTGTTGCAGAGGCATTGAAGGACAATTATTCAATTGTGGTTGTCGATCATGATTCCGAGGCGGTGTTTAATTGCATTGACCATAAAATCCATGCCCTTTACGGAAGTGTTGATAATGAGGAAATATGGCAAAGGCTAAGCCTTAATGAGGCAAAGCTCCTGATTTTGGCAACTCCTGATGTTGAGAATTCCATTCCCCTTGCACATTATGCAAAAAAAGTAAACCCGAAAATAGTAATTTTTGGAAGGGCCCATTACTATCGCGATGCCCTCAGGCTTTATGATGAAGGGATTGATTTTGTCGTATTGCCATTAGTAATAGGGAGCAATGTATTCCTGGAAAAAATTGCCGAATTCCTTGAAGAGGGCAAAACATCCAGTTTAGAGAGTTTTAAGGACGAATTCATCACATATCTCAAGGAAAAGGTCGAGGAAGAGCATAATCGCCTCAAAATGTAGAAAAATGCCTAAAGCCTTTTAAGACATTCAATTGACTAGTATATAGTTTTAAAATTCGGCTGTTTTTGGTGAGCATATGGCAAAATTCGTTGAATTGATGGATACCACGCTCAGAGACGGTGAACAGACCAAAGGGGTTTCCTTTACCCCTGCTGAAAAACTTAATATTGCCAAAATGCTGCTTCTGGAGGCCAAAATCGACAGAATTGAGATTGGCTCAGCTCTTGTTTCTGAGGGTGAATCTGAGGCTGTTAAAGCAGTATGTGGTTGGGCAAATGAGGCCGGATATCTGGAAAATATCGAGGTTTTGGGCTTTATTGACGGTAAAAAGTCAGTTGATTGGGTGAGGAATTGCGGAGGAAATGCAATAAACCTCCTTGCAAAGGGCTCATTGAAACATCTTACACTGCAGCTAAAAAAGACTGAAAACCAGCATTTTCAGGATATAGAAAAAACAGTGGAATATGCCAAGGAAACAGGAATGATTGTCAATGTTTATCTCGAGGACTGGAGCAATGGCATGGCAAAAAGCCAGGATTATGTTTTCAATCTTATAACCCATCTTATTTCCTTGAATGTTGAAAGAATTCTGCTTCCGGATACTTTAGGGGTTTTGATGCCTAAAGAAACCGAGGGGTTTATCTCCAATACTGTCGGAAGTTTCCACGGGGTTCATTTTGATTTCCACGCCCATAATGATTATGGCCTGGCAACAACCAATTCTCTTGCGGCTCTGGAAGGGGGGGCAAGGGGAATCCATGTTACTGTAAATGGTTTGGGCGAGAGAACCGGCAATGCCTCTTTGGAGGAAGTGGTTGCAAACATTAATGACCACACTGACCTGAATACAAAGGCCAATGAAAAGGCCCTTTCAAACCTGAGCAAGATGGTTGAGGCATTTTCAGGGAAAAGGGTCTCATCAAACAAGCCAATTATCGGGGAAAGTGTCTTTACCCAGACTGCTGGAATTCACGCCGACGGGGATGCAAAGGGCGGCCTTTACCAAAACAGGCTTATTCCGGAAAGATTTGGGCGGGAAAGGGAGTATGCATTGGGAAAATTGAGTGGAAAAGCTTCACTGGAGCAGAATTTAAATGCTTTGGGAATTGACCTCACCCCTGAACAGGAGAGCCTTGTGCTAAAAAAAATTGTTGAATTAGGTGACAAAAAGGAAACATTGACAAGGGAAGACCTCCCCTATATAATTGAGGACGTGCTGAAAAGGCCTGCCGAACAGAAAATCAATATGATTAAATGCTCGGTGAGCAGTGGAAAAGGGGTCACCTCTAAAGCTTCTTTTGTTCTTGCGTTTAATGGAAAGGAAATTGAGGAGGAGGCCGAGGGCTATGGGGGCTATGATGCGTTTATGAATGCCCTAGGCAAGGCGGCAAAGAAGATGAAAATAACCCTCCCCAGTCTTGTTGATTATGAGGTTAGGATTCCTCCTGGAGGAAATACTGATGCAATTGTGGAAACCAAAATTGTCTGGGATCTTGGTGAAAAAAGGTTTACAACAATTGGTGTTGATTCTGATCAGGTAATGGCTGCTGTGGCCGCCACTGAAAAAATGCTGAACACCATTTTGAGAAATGGCGTTTCAGGGAAGAAGGCAAAACCAAAGCCTAAGAAAAATGACGCCGCTTCGAAAGCAAAGAAGCCGGTGAAGAAAAAAGTGGCGAAGAAAGCCCCCACTAAAAAGAAGAAGCAATAATCATCCGAATTTGTTAATTACCATTCCCGTAATGAGTTTGGGGAAGAAGTAAGTTGATTTCTGCGGCATTTTTTCATCAGCCATTGCAACTGATGTCACCTCGCTTATCTTTGTCGGGTTAAGGAAGAAGGCAATTTGTGCCTCGCCACTTCCCACGGCACTGACTGCAACATGCTTGGATTTCACATATGAAATATTTTTCTGCAGATTAATATCCCCATCACTTATGCCGAGCAACTTTTTCAGCACAACAGAATGCAACACAGAAACATCAAGTTTTTTCAGCGAATCAGACTTTCCAGGCATTAGTTCATTCATAATTTTGGAATCATTTAGTTTTAAGAGATAGAATCTCTTCCCAACATGGATTCCAAAACAGTTTTTATCCCTGTTTTTGTCCATTTCCTCAAACAGCTCATGCTTGTTTGTCTCCTCAACCAAGAAGTATTTTTCAAGGCCATCAATAAATTTTTTGGAGTCAAAATTTTCAATATTGGAAACCAGCCTGTGGGTTGGCATAACAATTAAACCAGGATTATTCCTGTCGATGAACATCATCATAACATAATCTGCAACACCCGCACCATTTTCCTCCCGGAAATGGAGTGCCGTCTCATAACGGTGGTGCCCATCTGCAATGAATATCTTTTTACCGGCCATTTTTTCGGCAATTAATTTTATCTTGTCCTCATCATCAATTCTCCAAAGCCTGTTTTTTACATTTTTCCTGTCGCTAAAATCAATAACCGGCTCTTTTTTGCTTTCCTCTTCCAGTATGCCATCAATCTTCCCCCTATCTGATTCATAGATGGAGAAAATGGGGCTCATATTGCACTTGGTTGCCTTCATCAGCTCAAACCTGTCCTTTATGGGCGCAAGATGGGTTCGCTCATGGCCGAGTACAATCCTGTTGGAATATGGCTCGAGTTTTGCAAGCGCAATAAATCCCTTTCTGCTTTTTGGGACCCCCTTTCTTTGGAACTCCTGCTCATAAACGTAAACACATGGTTTCTCATCCTGCACAAGAACCTTTTCATTTAACCAGTCGTCCAGGAATTTTTTGGCGCGGGTATAGCGGTTATTCCCCTCACCATTACTTTCAGTTTTTTTTCCAAGAATCAGCCTTATAATATTGTATGGGTTATTTTCATAGTACATCTCCTGATGTTCAGAAGAAATGACATCATATGGGGGGGATGTGACTTTTGAGAAGTCCCCAATAGTCTCTGAATTGTAACGCACACCCTTAAATGGGATTATTTTCACCATTAACTCACCAATCCAATCCTAATGAAATGAAATTACAGAAGGGCTTATAAATCCTTGTAAACATAAACCTTTTTTTAGGATGTCGGAAAAAAATTTGATTTTTAACCCTTTTTTCCTCTCAGGGGGATTGCATTGCATTCACTGAAAGGGGCGCTTGAGCTCGAGAATGGCTCTGTTTTCATGGGAATTTCTTTCGGTGCGGACAAAAGCGTGGCCGGGGAAGTGGTTTTCAACACAGGAATGGTTGGTTATCCTGAATCACTCACCGACCCGTCCTATTCAGGGCAGATTCTATGCTTAACCTATCCATTAATCGGAAATTACGGGGTTCCTAAATGGGAAAAGGATGAATTCAGGCTTGAAAAAAGATTTGAGTCGGGAAAGATTCATATTTCAGGACTCATAGTATGCAATTATTCGGAGCAATACAGCCACTGGCAGGCAGTAAAATCCCTGGGGGCGTGGTTAAAGGAGGAAGGGATTCCGGCAATTACCGGGATTGATGTAAGGGCCCTCACAAAACTTTTGAGGGAAAAGGGGACAATGCTGGGGAGAATAAATCTGGAAAAGGAATTGGAATTTTACGACCCAAATAAAATCAATCTGGTTGAAAAGGCATCTATTGAAAAGCCGGTTACATACGGCAAAAAGGGAAAAAAGATTCTCCTCATTGACTGCGGAGCCAAAAACAACATTGTAAGAAGCCTGCTTAAAAGAAACTGCGCAGTCACAAAAGTTCCCTGGAATTTTAAAATGGGAAAAGATTTTGATTATGACGGGGTTATGATTTCCAATGGCCCCGGAGACCCAAAACAGTGCGGGGAAACAATAGGCCTGATTAAGGAAGTTCTTGCAAAGGAAATCCCCACTTTTGGAATATGCCTCGGCAACCAGCTCCTTGCACTTGCCGCAGGGGCCGACACCTACAAATTGAAATACGGGCATCGCTCGCAAAACCAGCCAGTGGTCCTTGCGGGAGGGGAAAGGTGCTTTATCAGCTCCCAGAACCATGGTTTTGCCGTAAATGAAAAAACCCTTCCCGAAGATTGGGAGAGCTGGTTTACAAACCTAAACGACGGAAGCAATGAGGGAATCAGGCACAAAACAAAGCCATTCCGCTCTGTCCAGTTCCATCCTGAGGCATGGCCAGGGCCTGTTGACACAGGATTTTTGTTTGATGAATTTCTTAAGGAGCTGAAATGATGGACCTTTTCTCACTAGCGGCACTTTTGGCAATAGTCTTTTTCGCCAACTTTTACGCCGCAAGTGTTGGTGGCGCAAGCATACTCATTCTCCCGGCAATGTTCTTTTTCGGGGTCAGCCCTGCAATTGCAGTGGGAACCAACCGTCTGCACAGGGTTTTTGCGACAGGGGCAATGGCATCCAAATTCACAAAGGAAATTAAGCTCGACAGAAAAGAGTTGGCGAAGTTTATCCTAATCAGCGTTATAGGCTCAATTATCGGGGTCTTTATTGTGGTAAACTTAAATGAAGAGTTACTCAAAAACATAATTCTCTCGGCAATTTTCCTGATTATAATTTTACTCCTTGTAAAAAGGGATTTTGGATTAACTGAAAAGAAAATAAAAGCCACAAAAACATCGACCCCAATACTTTTCTCAGGGCTATTTATTATCGCGGTCTATCGCGCAATTATCGGGAGTGCTGCAGGGACCTTTCTAAGGCTGCATTTGATTGTTATGAAAGGATATGATTACCTGAAAGCGGCGGCAACATCCTCCACAATTGCTTTTTTCAGCTCTCTGGTTGCGGCCATTTTATTCGTGCTTTTTGGGCTCGTGGATTTAATGCTTGCAATACAGATGGCGGTGGCGGGAATTCTCGGGGGCTATCTTGGCGCAAAATTTGCCATCGAGAAAGGCAATAAATTTATTCAGGCACTTTTCTTTGTGGTTGCTGTGCTGATGATATTGAAGATTATTTTTATAGGGTGAAATGATGGTAAAAAAACCAAAAAAAGTGCTTCTCCTCGGTTCAGGGGCATTGAAAATAGGCCAGGCCGGTGAGTTTGATTACAGTGGGAGCCAGGCGATAAAGTCGCTAAAGGAAGAGGGGATTGAGGTTATTGTGGTTAATCCAAATATTGCCACAGTCCAAACATCAAAAGATTTCGCCGATGAGGTTTACTTTGTTCCCATAACTCCCTATTTTGTGGAGAGGGTGATTGAAAAGGAAAAGCCTGATGGAATTTTGCTTTCTTTTGGCGGGCAAACCGCACTGAATTGTGGCCTTGAGCTGCATGACAAGGGAATTTTAAAGAAACATAATGTGGGGGTTTTGGGGACCCATGTTGAGGCAATAAGGAAAACCGAGGACAGGGAATTGTTCAACAAGGAACTGGTAGGAATAGGGGTCAATGTCCCGAAAAGTTTTCCTGTGAGGAATGAGAAGGACGCCATAGAGGCGGCTAAGAAAATCGGCTATCCTGTTCTTATAAGGGCCGCCTTTGCATTGGGTGGAAAGGGTTCAGGGGTTTGCAAGAGCGAGAAGGAACTTAAGGAATCTTGCGCAAAGGTTTTCACCCATTCCCCGCAAATTCTTGTGGAAGAATATCTCTGGGGATGGAAGGAAATTGAGTATGAGGTTGTGAGGGACTCAAAGGACAACTGCATCACCGTTTGCAATATGGAAAATTTCGATCCCCTTGGAATTCACACAGGGGAGAGCATTGTAATTGCCCCCTCTCAGACTCTGGACAACCATGAGTACCACAAATTGAGGGAAATTTCCATAAAAGTAATTCGTCATCTTGGAATTATTGGGGAATGCAATATCCAGTTTGCCCTTGACCCAAAGTCAGAGGATTACAGGGTAATAGAAGTTAATGCAAGGCTTTCAAGGAGCAGTGCCCTTGCCTCAAAGGCAACAGGATATCCGTTAGCATTTGTGGCAAGCAAACTCGCATTGGGCCTCTCCCTTCTTGAACTTGAAAATTCAATCACCAAAAAAACAAAGGCCTGTTTTGAGCCTGCGCTGGATTATGTTGTGGTTAAAATTCCGAGATGGGACCTGGGAAAATTCAGGAATGTCTCAAAGAAAATAGGCCCGGAAATGAAAAGTGTGGGGGAGGTAATGGCGATAGGCAGGAGTTTTGAGGAGGCACTGCAAAAGGCGATAAGGATGCTTCAGATAGGGATGTATGGGTTGGTTGGGAATAAAATCCATTTCAAGGAACTGATTCATTCCCTGAAAAATCCAACCGATAAAAGGATTTTTGCGGTGATTAATTCCCTTGCAAAGGGGGAATCGGTGGACCGGATTTATGAACTCACCAGAATAGACAAATGGTTTCTTTTCAAGCTTAAGCGCGTGGTTGAATTGGAGATAGAAATAAAGAAATTCACATCAAAAACCATTTCAAAGGAACTTATGCTCAGTGTGAAACAGGCCGGCTTTTCCGATAAGCAGTTGGCGATGCTTATGGGGGAAAAGGGGGAGATTGAGATGAGAAAAAGGAGGAAAGAATTGGGTGTGGTTCCTGTTGTGAAACAAATTGATACCCTTGCCGCGGAATTTCCTGCAAAAACCAATTACCTCTATCTCACATATAATGGAATTGAGAATGATGTTGAATTTAACCAAAACAAAAAGGTGATGGTTCTTGGAAGCGGGGCATATTGCATAGGCTCAAGTGTTGAGTTTGACTGGTGCTGTGTTAATGCAATTGAGGAACTGAAAAAGTCCTCCTATGAAACAATTATGGTTAACTACAACCCTGAAACAGTTTCAACAGACTATGATATTTGTGACAGGCTTTATTTTGAGGAGTTGAGCCTTGAATCGGTTGCGGATATTTATGAACTGGAAAACCCGAAAGGGATAATAATTTCCATGGGCGGGCAAATTCCAAATAACCTTGCGATGAAGTGCGAGGAGACCGGAATGAAAGTGCTTGGGACAAGCCCTGTCAGCATTGACAATGCCGAGGACAGGCATAAATTTTCGGCACTTCTTGATTCACTGGAAATCGACCAGCCTGAATGGAAGGAACTTACCTCTGAAAAGGGCGCAATAAGTTTTGCAAAGAAGGTTGAGTTTCCCGTCCTAGTAAGGCCAAGTTATGTCCTTAGCGGGGAGGCGATGAAAGTGGCATTTACCAATAAGGGATTGAAAGAATATCTTGATGCAAGCGGGGCATTATCCAATGAATTTCCTGTTGTTATGAGCAAATTTATTTTGGGGGGAAGGGAAATTGAGATTGATGCGGTCGCCAAAAACGGCAAGCTCCTTTGCTGGGCGATAAATGAACATGTTGAAAATGCGGGAATTCACTCAGGTGATGCGACAATGGTGCTGCCCCCACAGAGAACCTATCTGGAAACCGTGAGGAGGATAAAGGTTATCGCAAGGAAGATTGCCGATGCCCTGAAAATTACAGGGCCTTTCAATATACAATTCATTGCAAAGGACAATGAGGTCAAGGTTATTGAGTGCAATTTAAGGGCCTCGAGGTCATTCCCATTCATTTCGAAAGTTACCGGAAGTAATTTCATTGCTAGGGCAACCGCTGCGATTTTGGGAAATAAGGTCGATGAAAATTCAGTAAATGCCCTTGACCTGGACCATGTTGGGGTTAAGGCACCGCAATTTTCCTTTTCCAGGCTAAGGGGAGCTGACCCTATTTCCGGGGTTGAGATGGCATCAACAGGGGAGGTCGGGTGTATCGGGAGGGATGTTGACGATGCTTTCCTTAAGGCCCTTCTTTCAACCGGATTCAGGATTCCAAAAAAGAATATTTTCATTAGTGTTAACGGTGATGAGGACAGATTTAGGTTGCTTAAAAACATAAGGAAACTTTCAGACAAGGGATATAATTTCTTTGGAACAGAACATACTGTTGAATTCTTTAAGCAGCAGGGGATTGAGTTTAGGAAACTCCATAAATTGCAGGACAAGAAAAAGCCCAATATTCGCGATTATTTGTCCAAAAAAGCGCTTGATTTGGTTATAATTGTGCCAGACCCCTCCAAACAGATTGAGATTGATGTTGAGTATGAGCTAAGGAGGATGGCTGTTGATTACTCAATACCTTTGATAACCAATATTCAGCTGGCAAAGCTCTTTCTTGCCGCGGTTCATAAGAAAAGGCTTGAAGATTTAGAAGTTGAGCCCTATAGCGCTTATTTCGAATAGTTTTTAAATTAAACACCCCAAAATATTCTTAAGTGGTTTAATGGAAACAAAGTATCTTATTGCATTTACCGGAATTGGAGTAATATTAATCGTGCTGTTTATCGTTATATTTCTCCTAATCGGAGTGGTCGGATTTTTGGCGTTAACTTCCCCTACAGGGGTAGAGACATCACCTGTCGTCAATGGTGGGTCAACTGTAAGTGTGGTGGATGATGATTTTACAATTGATGGCGATTCCGCAACATTGGATAATGGCATAGATGTTACGCCAGACCCAGAACCTGAGCCAGAGCCTGAGCCGGAACCGGAGCCGGAACCTGAGCCGGACCCCGCAACAGAGGCGGCTGATTTAAGGATAATAAACCATTACACCTTTGCTTGTTTCAGCACAAATTGGGAAGGGCAAAATGTTAAGGGAACAATTCTCAAGAGCATTAACCTGAAAAACAATGGCAGTGATGATTATGTCATTGACGGGGAGATTTCAGCCCACTCAGATTCCGATGGGCTTGAAGACAGCTTTGATGGATTTGAGTTCAGCGTCACAATCAAACCAGGAAATAGTGAACTACTTGTCTTTACTACCCAGGAAAAATCCCTTTATTTGGGCTCCGATCCTGCGGATGTTGAACTGAGAATAGACCTGCCAAACAACGAATATGTACTCAAGGATTTCGTAATTAATCCTACAAGCTGCCCGTAAGATTCAGTCGACTTCAGTTAATTTATTCAGCAGTTTATCGCTTTGCTTTCCTAGATTTTTTGCACGGGCTCCAATATAGGCAGACTCTTTGAAATATTTTACAAACGCTTTCTTGTCCTTTTTCTTGATTATCTTTTCCAGTTCATTTGTTGATTTTCTTAACTGCCTTACTACCTTCAAGGTATCTTTATTCTGAATAAGTATTTCCGCATATAGTTCCGGATCCTGAACCATTATTCTCCCAAGGAGAAGCATTCTCGCCTTGTAGATTGGCGAGGCAAAGGTAATCATTTCATCGAAATTAAAATCTAATTTTTTAAGCGCATTCTCAAATGAAATAGTCCTAAAATGGGTGCTGCCCTGGATTATAGCCATCATTTCATCATGCTTGCTTGCATTAACCACCTTAATATGCGCTTTTCTTTTTCGCATTAATTTTTTCATCCAGGTAAACCATTTTCTGCCTCTTCCCGGGCAAAGCACTACTGCCTGGTCCTTAATGTTTAAAACACTGGGCCCAAAAACAGGGTGCATGCCAAAAACCTCAACATCTTTGGGGGCGTACTGCAACATTGCCTTCAAAGGCGCTTCCTTTATTGAGGTGAAATCAGTAATGGCCTGGCCTTTCTTGGCAAATTTTGCGTATTTTTTAATCAAATCAACAGTTATGCCAATTGGAACAGAGAATATTATAATGTCGCTTTTCTCAATAAGTTCCCTGTGCTTTAACTTGGTTTTTTTTCCGCACGCCAAAATCCTGCAGCCGTTTTTCTCGAAGAATTTTCTGAACCATTTTCCCATCTTCCCGGTTCCGCCTATAATTCCGATAACTGTTTTATTATTTACCAAATCATCACCATTTTTTGAATGTTTTAATGTACCATGCCCCACTGACTCGTTCGGCTTCAATTTCAAATGTTCCTTGCCCAGCCATGCTCAATTGGAGAAAAGCACGATTGCCAAGGCTCGGATCATTTATTTTTTCAGCTAATTGTTCTCCAATATAATTCAGCATGAAAAATTTATTGTTCTTATCTACATTCAACTTATCAATTTCATCCCTAAGATTCTTAAAAAGGGCGCGATTCTCCCCGAAAATTTTTCTAATAATCTTCTCCGGCACTTGTCGACCCTGGTAATCATATTCGCCTTTTTTCTTTCTTTTAAACATTCTCTCCATATCAAATCTTACAGGGTCTTTTCCGAATCGCATAGTTACTTCCCCTCCCTCATTTTCTGTTTTTTTAGCGCGTCAACCAGCACAAGTGCAACCATTGCTTCAGCCACCGGAACAACACGTGGCACTATGCAGGGGTCATGCCTGCCCAGTACGCGAATTTTTCTGTTCTTCCCCTTTTCATCAATAGTCTTCTGCTCCTTTGAAATTGAGGGGGTGGGCTTAATCGCAATTCGCACAACAATCTCTTGGCCTGTGCTTATTCCCCCTAAAATTCCCCCCGCGTTATTTGATAAAAACTTGATTTTTCCCTTAACCCCCCTTATTGGGTCATTATCCTGGGAGCCCTTCATTTTCGCCGCCCCAAATCCTGCACCAATCTCAACTCCCTTTACTGCGGGAATGCCCATCAATGCCCCTGCCAATTTGGCATCCAGTTTTTCAAATACCGGCTCCCCCAACCCAACAGGAACGCCCTTTGCAATAATCTCAACAATCCCCCCGACAGAATCGCCTGTTTTTTGTGCGGAAATGATTTTTTGCTCCATTTTTTTAGCAACTTTTTTATCTGCGCACCTTACTGGATTTTTTTCAATTTCCTTGGCATCGAATTTCTTTGCCTTAACCCCCGCAATTTCTATAGCATGGCCGATAATTTTAATTTTCTTTTTCCGAAGAATCTTTTTTGCGACAGCGCCTGCGGCAACCCTTGCCGCGGTCTCTCTTCCCGAGGCCCTTCCCCCGCCACGGTAATCCCTAATGCCGAATTTCTTCAGGTAAGTGTAGCCTGCATGCCCCGGCCTGAAGATATTTTTCAATTTTTCATAATCTTTTGAGTTAACATCCTTATTTCTGATGAGTAGGCAAATTGGGGTTCCCAAAGTTTTCCCCCTAAAAACCCCTGAAAGAATCTCAACCTTATCAGTCTCCCTTCGCTGGGTGCTGACCCTGCTTTGCCCAGGCCTTCTTCTATCAAGTTCTTTTTGGATGTCACTCCCACTAATCTTCATTCCAGATTTAACCCCGTCAATAACCACTCCAATTGCCTTGCCATGGCTCTCTCCAAAGGTAACAATTTTGAACATTTTCCCCGATGAGCTTCCCGACATTTTTTCACCCTTTCCTCATTGCCTTAAGAATTGCCTTTCGCATAACTTCCTTAGGCGCCTTTTTTTCAGTCCAAAGCTCAAATGATTCCACGCCCTGATTGATAAGCATCTCAATTCCATTTATGGTTTTGCACCCCTTACCTTTTGCCAGTTTTAGCAATTTGGTTTCAATAGGGTTATAAACAATATCAAAAACCACAAGGCCCTTTCTTAACATCTCTTTTGGGACCGGAAGCATATTTATCTTTGGTTTCATTCCCATAGGGGTTGCATTAATCAAAATATCCGGTTTTAATCCAAGAATTGTTCCCATAGAATTACTTTTGCAGCCTATCAACTTTGCAAGTTTTCTTGCTTTTTTTGAATTCCTATCAGCTATTGTTAGGTGAACTCCCTCCCTTTTAAGCATAAAAGATATGGATTTTCCGGCACCGCCTGCACCAATCAGGAGAACCTTTTTGCCCTTTAATCTGGTTTTTGCCTTTAGTGAGGCAACCGCGCCAACACCATCGGTATTATAGCCGATTAATTTCCCCTTCTTCACAACGATTGTGTTTACGGCACCTATTTTTTTTGTTGTCACATCCACCCTGTCAAGAAGCGGGATTATTTCTGTTTTAAATGGCATGGTTACATTAAGGCCGAGGAAATTCAATTCTTTTATCGCGGCAACTGCCTTTCTCAAATTCTTAATTTTGAAGGCAACATATTTACAGTTAATCCCAAGCTTCCCAAATGCGGCATTGTGCATTTTCGGGCTTAAAGAATGCCCAACCGGATTCCCGATCAATGCCGCAATTTGCGTTTTTGCGTCTATTTTGCTCATAACATCACGCTCAAACCCTGGTAAATCTTATTCAACTCACCCACAGTAAGCTGCCCATCTGCAGATTCCTTTCCCTTCTCCAAGGAGCCAAATGTGAGATAGGAACCAAATGGCACAGAAAGGATTCTTGAATCTTTTCCGTAAATCCCCATGGCAAATGAAATAATATTGTTCTTTTTCTTTTTTGCCTGCCTTAGAAATTCAAGTATTGCCATGCTGTCATCCATGAAGTTTGCAGTTGTGATAATCTTAAAAATATTCACTCCCTTCACCTTCTTCATTTTCGCAAGCAGGACATTCAACTCTTTTAGGGGTGGTGTTGATTTCATATTGTGGTGGGAAAGAATAACCTTTGTTTTCTTCCCGGAAGTTTCGATAAGGGAATTGAGGCTTTTCTTCGGAATTGAAAATTCCAGATCGATATATTCAGGTTTTAACTTTAGCGCCTTTTTCAGCAAGGAAATTCTGCGGCTTTCAGTTCCTGAGAATTTGCCGCCCTCGCTTTTTTTTCTCACAGTTACAATCACCGGTTTTTTTGCTTTTTTGATCAAACTCTCAATATTTGGCTTGTTGATTAAATCCAGCCTTAGTTCAATATAATCCGCCACCTTATTGGCCTTCGCAATATCTTCCAATGCCGCAGAATTGCTCTTTGCAACTATTGGAACGCAAATCATTTTCTCGCCTCGCTTAAAGCGCCTGAGATAATCCCCTTTGAGACATCAAGCGCATAATTGCCTTTAATTGAATGCATTTTTCCTATTTTCTTCGGCAGAACAAATTTTTCCACACCGTCTATTACCTTCTTGTCTTTTTTAAGTTCCCTCAAAATCTTTGCATTTGAAATATTTTTTGGAATCTTAGTTGGTAAACCTATCCTCTCCAACAGCAGCCTTTGCCTTTTAACATCCCCTGAATCCATCAGGCCCATTTTTTCAGAAATAATGGCCGCGGCATTCATCCCGATTGCTATTGCTTCCCCATGGGAATATTTCCTGTAATTGGTGAGGACCTCCAGCGCATGCCCGACTGTATGGCCATAGTTCACAGTTTTTCTCAAATTCTCCTCCAGCTCATCCTTCTCAACAATTCTCCCCTTAATTTCGCAGTTTCTTTTTATCACTTTGCCCAGAATTTTCATATTCCCTCCCATAATCCTGTTCACATTTTTCTCTAAAAAAGAAAATAATTTTTTATCCGCCATAACTGCATGCTTCACAACCTCAGCCATCCCATTTCTCATTTCCCTTTCAGGTAGACTCTTAAGCGCATTGAGATGGATATAAACCGATTCAGGCTGCTTAAATGCCCCTGAAGAATTCTTCCCTGAGGGAAGGTCCACCCCAACTTTTCCCCCAATGCTGGAATCAACCATTGCAAGAAGGGAAGTGGGAAGCTGGATAAATGGAATGCCCCGCATATAGCTTGCGGCCGCAAAGCCCGCAACATCCCCTGCAATGCCCCCGCCAAATGCAATTACTGCAGATTTTCTGTTAAGGCCCTTTGCAAGCATTCTCTCCTGTATGGATTCAATTGTCTTTAGCCTCTTGTTACTTTCCCCTGGCGGAAAGTCAATCATGCAGGCATCCAGCCTCTTGCGCTTCAGATGTTTCATAAGTTGCTTACCGAAAATCCTCTTCACATTACTATCGGTAATCACGGCATACTTGTTTCCTGCAGGTTTCCTTTTCAAATCCGCCGCAATTTTACTGAATGCATTGTTTTCAATATAAATATTGTAGGAACTGTCAATCCGTTTCCGCAAATTTACCTTTATTCGGGTCATTTAATCGCCTTGTCTTTTTTTAGAATACAAATAATCTGTTCAACATTTTCCCTGATTGAAAAATTCCCTGCATCAATCGTATAGTCGGCCGCTTTTTCATAGTTTTCCTTTCTTTCGGCCAAAACATGCCTGATTTCCTCAAACTCATTTTTGTTAGTTAGCGCAGGCCGGTTTCTGTCTCCGGAAATCCTATTATATATTTTCTCCGGAGAGGCTTCCAGAAGAATAACAACCCCACTCTTTTTAAGTGTTTCAATGTTCTCTTTGCGCAGGATAATTCCCCCGCCGCACCCGACAACCAAATTGCCTTTAACGGCAACTTCGCCCAATACATTGAATTCAATATCCCTGAATTTCTCCTCACCGTCGTCCTCAAAAATTTCGGGAATGCTCTTTCCCGCCTTCTCAGCGATTAAATCGTCAGTATCGGTAAATTCCTTTTCCAGGGCTTTTGCAAGCTCCCTGCCAATATGGGTTTTTCCGGTTCCCCTGTAACCAATCAAATAAATGTTCATTCAGTCACCCAATTTTACAAGTTCCTCAAAATAATTTGGGAAGGATTTCTTAACGCACTCAACATCCTTTATAACAATCCCTTCCTGCCTAAGCCCTGCAACTGCAAATGCCATCGCCATCCTATGGTCATTGTAGGTTTCAATGCTTGCGCCGTTTTTAACCCCGCCCACAATTGTAAGTGAGTCCTCGTCCTCAACAACTCCGACCCCTAATTTCTTCAGTTCAGCGGCGGTCGCAGATATCCTGTCAGTTTCCTTAATCCTGAGATGGGCAATGTTCTTTATTTTGGTTTTTCCCTTTGCAAAGCTTGCGACAACTGCAAGTGTCTGAACAACATCAGGGTAATCCGACATGTCAACCTCAATCCCGCTCAGCTTTCCCCCTTCTAGTTCAGCAAAATTATCGCCAAAATGCACTTTGCAGCCCATCCTTTCAAAAATGTCCAGCAGGAAGAGGTCCCCCTGAACCGAGTGTGGATTCAAATTTTCAACCTTAATCTTCCCGTCGGTAATTGCGGCAGCGGCGAAGAAATAAGATACATTTGTATAATCCCCTTCAACGCGGTAATCCCTACCCTCGTATTTCTGCCCTGATTTCACAGCAAATTTTTCATAGTTATGGTTTTCGACAGCAACCCCAAAATCATTCATTGAATGGATTGTCATGTCGATAAATGGCTTTGAGCGCAGCTCCCCCTTAATCTCAAGTTCAACATCCTCCTTTGCATAGGGGGCGGCAACAAGAATTGAACTCAGAAATTGGGAGCTTTTGCTGCAGTCTATAAGCCCCTTCCCGCCCGCAAGCGAGGGGCCTTTAACCCTCAATGGAGGACAGCCATTCTCACCCAAAATTTCCAGATTTGCCCCTAAAGAGCCAAGGGTTTCAGTAAGATCCTTTATCGGTCTTTCCATCATCCTTTCATTTCCGGTGAGCAGGGTTTCTCCCTTTGCCAGTGCGGCAAGTGACGCCATAAATCTTATTCCAACCCCTGAATTTCCAAGAAACAATTCCTTTTTCGGGGCATTAAGTTCTCCGCCGCCGCCCTCAACTAAAATATCATTTCCTTTTCGGTTGATTTTTACGCCCATTGACTCAAGGGCCTTAATTGAAAGTAACTGGTCCTCGGCAATCAATGCATCCTTAATAAGGCTCTGACCCTCTGCAAGGGCCGCAATATACAATGCCCTGAGCGTAAACCCCTTAGAACTTGGAGCCTTAACACTGGCATCCAGTTTCACAACCGGCTGAATTTCAATATCCATTCAGCTCACTCCGTAGCATTTTTCATTTTGGAAAGGTAATCAGAAACCTCGGAAAGCATTTTTTCCTTATTTCCAAGATTTTTCTCAATTATTTTCTCAACCGCACTCCCCACAATTGCACAATCAGCACCAGCATCACAAACCTTTTTCACATGCTCAGGTTCAGAAATTCCAAACCCTACACAAATCGGAAGTTTCGTTTCCGGCCTGACCTTTTTAATCAATGATACTGTCTCCGCACCCAATTCCTTTCTCGCGCCCGTAACTCCGAGCAAAGCAACCAAATAAACAAATCCTGAGGCGCTTGCAAGTATTGTTTTCAGGCGTTCAGGAGTGATTGTCGGAGTAACCAAAAAAATCTGGTTAATTCCAAACTTCTTCGCAGACTTAAGCAATGGTCCTGCCTCTTCAATAGGGGCATCTGCCGCAAGAATTCCATCCACCCCTGCATCCTTTGCCTTTTTGTAAAAATTATCGATCCCGTTGGCGTAAATGAGATTATAGTACACAAGCAAACCAATCGGAATATCATTGTCAATTTTCCTGATTTCCTTAATCAGCTCAAAGCACTTGTCAGGGTTAATCCCGCTGTCCAATGCCCTAACATCCGCGGCCTGGATTGTTTTCCCGTCTGCAATAGGGTCTGAAAAGGCAAATCCCAATTCCAATGCATCGGCATGCTTCATCATTTCCTTCAAAATTTCCGATGAAGTCTCATAATCCGGGTCCCCAAGAACAACAAATGGCATCAGTGCCTTTTTCCCGTTCTTTTTCAGTTCTGCAAACCTTTTTTCATAGCGATTCATATCTCTGCACCTATTTCTTTTGCCACGTGGAAAATATCTTTATCTCCGCGGCCGCTTAAATTCACAACAATAACGTCGTCCTTCTTGCATTCTTTTGCATACTTAATTGCATAGGCGACAGCATGTGCCGACTCAAGGGCAGGAATGATTCCTTCCTCCTCGCTCAGCAATTTAAAGGCATCCAATGCCTCCTTATCTGTTGCATAAGTGTACTTCGCTCTCCCCAATTCCCTTAACATTGAATGTTCAGGCCCAACAGCACTGTAATCCAAACCTGCACTCACTGAATGGGTGTTGTAAATCTGCCCAAACTTGTCTTGGAGCACATAAGTGAGATTGCCATGCAAAACTCCCTTCTTTCCGATTTTAGGGTCAGCAAATCTTGCAGCATGCTTGCCGCTTTCTATTCCCAGTCCGCCTGCCTCAACACCAATAAGTTCAACACCCTTATCATCCAAAAATCCCTTGAATATGCCAATTGCATTGCTCCCCCCTCCAACACAGGCAATAACTGCCTTTGGCAGACTCCCCTCTTTCTTCATAATCTGCTCTCTTGCCTCTTTTCCGATGACTGACTGAAAATAGGCAACCATTGTTGGATATTCATGGGGGCCCAAAACAGAACCAAGAAGATAGTAAGTCTCCCTGACACTTCCTGTCCAATCACGCAAACACTCATTAATCGCATCCTTCAATGTTTTTGAACCAGTTACAACAGGATTTACCTTTGCACCCTGCAGCTTCATCCTGAAAACATTGGGCTTTTGCCTTTCAATATCAATAGTTCCCATATAAATTTCGGCATCCAAACCAAGCCTTGCCCCCGCAGTTGCAACAGCAGTCCCATGCTGCCCTGCACCTGTCTCGGCAATAATCCTTTTCTTCCCCATATATTTCGCAAGCAATGCCTGGCCCAAAGCATTGTTGATTTTATGGGCGCCAGTATGTGCCAGGTCCTCTCTCTTAAGATAAATCTTGCACCCAAATTTCCTGCTCAAATTCTCGGCAAAAGTCAGGGCTGTAGGCCTGCCAGCATATTCTGTCAATAAAGAATCCAGTTCCTTGTTGAACTTTTCATCTTTCTTGTATTTCTCAAAGGCAGCTTCCAGTTCCTCAAGTGCCGGCATCAGTGTTTCAGGAACAAAAACCCCGCCAAACTCGCCAAATTTCCCCAGATTCTTCATTTCAATCAGTCCTCAAATTCTATTACATCCCCTGCAACATGTTTTTCAATGCTTAAATCTTCCCCAAGCCTTTTTAGTGCGGCCTCATCAATGCAGTGAAGGGGAATTATTTTTTCCACACCATTGTCTTTCAGGTAATTCACGGTTTTATTCAGGGTTGAATCATGAACCTCAAGCATGTGAAAGCCGCCAATAACTGCAAGAATCTTTTTCTCCCCAGTGACCTGCTTTGCATATTCCAGAATATTGCATATTCCTGAATGACTACAGCCAGTTACGACAACCAAGCCTTTTGAGGTTTTGATTGCAAGGGCGGAATCATCCGGCGTAAAGTCAGCAACTAATCTATCGTTGGAGAAAAAGGAAAAATTTGTCCTCTTCCCCTCGAAATCATTCTTCCTCGGAATCTCGCCCAAAAAAACCATTGAATCATTTATATTGAATGGTTCACTATGCAATTCCAATTCAAAGCTGTCGTCTGCCTCAAGCTTTGTTATTGGCAAGCCTACATAGGCATCTTCTCTCCTCAAATACCTCTTCTGGAACATCTTGGGATGCCCGATAACCCTCTTTTTTGGTTCAGATTCTTCAAACACCTCCAGACCACTGTTATGGTCTGCATGGCCATGGCTGGCAACTATTGTTTTCACACCATCAATTTTTAATTTCAGTTTCTCAGCATTCTTCTTGAATACATCACTTGCGCCTGTATCAAAGAGCAGCTTTTCCTTGCCTTCGATAAAAAGTGAGAGCCCAAATTCTGACTCAAACCCTTCCTTTGCCTCGTCGTTGGATAAAATGTAGATTTTCATTTGCTCACCATCCTTATAAGATTCCTCATTTTTGCAACGCTTTTCTTCCCAGGAGATAATTCTGCACCTGTGGCAGTGTCAAAGGCATAGGGACTCACAAAACGCAAAATTCCCTTCACATTTGAAGGGCTTATGCCCCCTGCGAGAATAATCTTCTTTCCATGAATTTTATTTATCTCCTTAAGCATTCCGGCATTGAATTTTTTGCCAGTACCCCCATAAAGTCCTTTCTTGAAAGGTTCCAATAGAATTACCCCTGATTTGTATTTATTTATTTCCTTTAAATCAGCCCTTTTTCTGATTTTCAGGGCCTTAAATCCGTTTTTGAACGAATTTACATAAGAAGGGGTTTCATCGCCTGAAAATTGCACCAAATCAAGCCCTGATGTCTTTGCAATCCTTTTCACCCCTGATTTTGATTCATTCACAAAAACCCCTACCTTAACAAGCTCCTTTGGCAACGCCTTGGTTATTTGTGTCGCTTTTTTTGATTCAATATAGCGGGGGCTGTTTATGTAGAAGTTAAAGCCTATGAAATCTGCCCCTGCCTTGACTGCAGCAAGTGCGTCCTTTTTTGATTTCACTCCGCAGATTTTCACAAGGGGAATTCCTAAAAGTTCCTTGAGTTTCAGCTTTCGGTTTTTGCTTTCCATTATTGAGGAGCCAACCAAAATAGAATCAACTCTCCCTTTTAATTCATCAACATCTTTCCTGCCATAAATTCCTGATTCTGAAACAATAACCAATTTCTTTTGTTTATTTTTTGGAATCTGCTTAATTAATTTCGAAGTTTTTTTAGTATCGACTTTTAGTGTACGCAAATTTCTGTTGTTAACTCCGATAATTTTTGCGTTGGTTCCCAAAACTTTTTTCAGGGTGGAAAGTGAATCAACCTCAACCAAACAATCCATTCCAAGCGATTTTGCAATCCTGAGGAATTCATTAATTTTATTTTTTGTAAGCAACTCCGAAATCAGCAGAATCGCATCCGCACCATAAAACCTTGATTCGTAAATCTGATAGGCATCGATAATGAAATCTTTTCGCAGCACAGGAAGGCCGCTGGCTTTAGATGCAATCTTAATGAATTTCAAATCCCCCTTAAAGTATTTTTTGTCAGTGAGAACAGAAACCGCCGAAGCATACTTGCCATAAAGTTTTGCAATCCCTGTAACATCAAATTTTTTCGTAATAATTCCTTTGGAGGGAGACGCCCTCTTAATTTCGGCAATCAGTTTTGGGAATTTCCCCTTATTTTTTTGCGTAATTGCTTTCCTGAAATTTCTTTTGCTATTTTTCAGTTTTTTGCGGAAGCTGGCTAGAGGCCTATTCTTTTTCGAGCGGTCAACCTCCTTTTGCTTAACCTTTTTCACTTTATCCAAAAAAGTCATTTTCCGCTCTCCTCAATAAGATTTTCCAACTTTTCCCTTGCCTTTCCGGAATCAATGGATTTCTTTGCAAGCTCAATCCCTTCCTTTATGCTTCCTGCCTTTCCATTTGCGTAAATCGCGGCACCGGCATTCAGCAGGACAGTATTCCTTTTTGCACCTTTTTCCTTCCCGCTCAAAATCCCCTTTATGGTATTTGCGGATTCTTCAATTGAATTTACAACCAAATCATTTTCTTTTCCTTTTTCCAAACCAAAATCTTCGGGAGAAATTTCGCTTTTGCCCACTTTCCCATTTTCAACCTCAAAAACAGTTGTTGAGTCACTAATAGAAATCTCATCACAGCCATCATTTCCATGCACAACCAATGCCTTTTTCAGGCCCATGTTTGCAAGTACATTTGCAAGCTTTTCCGCAAGCCCTAAATCATAAACCCCCAAAAGGAAAGTTTTCGCATTTGCGGGATTTGTGATAGGCCCTAGGATATTGAAAATGGTCCTGATTCCAATCTCCTTCCTCGGGCCAATTGCATGCTTCATTGCAGGATGATGGCAGGGGGCAAACAAAAATGCAATACCTACTTTTTCAATCAATTCAGCGTTCTTCTCGTTTTTACAGTCGATTTTAACCCCTAATTTCTCCAAAACATCTGCGGCGCCGCTTCCGGATGAAACCGCCCTATTTCCGTGCTTTGCAACATAGCATCCCGCACCGGCAGCAACAATTGCTGAAGCAGTGGAAATGTTGAAAGTATTTTTTTTATCTCCCCCAGTTCCCACAACATCCAGGAGTTCGGCATCAACTTTTGGCTTTACCTCTGCAACAACTGCCCCCATCGATTCAGCGGCACCAGTAATCTCATCAACAGTCTCCCCTTTCATGCGAAGGGCAGTAATCAAGGCAGAAATCTGAGCGGCCGTTGCCTCGCCATTCATAATCTCATCAAATGTTTCCCTGGCCTCTTCCCTAGTTAAATCATTTCCTTCCACAACTTTTGTAATTGATTCTTTTATCATTTCCCCACCTCATCCAACTAAATTTATCAGGTTTTCAATCATCTTTTCCCCTGAAGGGGTCATTATTGATTCAGGGTGGAATTGAACCCCTTCCACAAAATACTTTTTGTGCCTTACACCCATAATCACACCCTCTTTGCTTTTTGCAGTAATTTCCAACTCATCAGGAATTTTCTTTCCCGCAAGGGAATGATATCTCCCAACTTTTAGATTCTGTTCAAGGCCCATATAAATCTTCTTGCCATCATGGGTAATTTTTGAGGGCTTTCCATGGATTATTTCCCCTGCGGAATCAACCTTCCCCCCAAATGCCTCAACAATTGCCTGATGCCCTAAACAAACCCCGAAGATAGGGATTACTCCCTTGAATTCCTTAACTATCCTTATCGAATTTCCCGCCTGTTTTGGCGTTCCAGGCCCCGGGGAAATAACAATCAGGCGGATATTTGACTTTTTAATTACCTCATATAATTTCTCCATTGGAAAATTATTCCTGTAAACCATAACCTTGCAGCCTTTTTTCACAAACTCCTCAACAAGGTTATAGGTGAAGGAATCGAAATTGTCAATAAGCAGAATATTAGTCATTTCCCTTTCACCCCTTGTGCAATCTCTATGGCCTTAAGGCAAGCCCTTGCCTTGCTTACAGACTCATCAAACTCCTTTTTCGGAACTGAATCATACACAATTCCCGCCCCTGACCTTACATAGGCTTTCCCATCTTTCAGCCTCATTGAGCGAATGGCGATGCAGGAATCAAAGTCCCCGCTTGGGGTGAGATAACCAACACTCCCGCCGTAAAAGCCCCTGCGGTTTTTTTCATATTTCCGTATAAGTTTCATTGCCTCAACTTTCGGCGCACCCGTTAATGTCCCCATATTCATTGAGGCAAGATATGCATGCAATGCATCAAAATCTTTTCTTAAAACTCCTGAAACATTTGAGACAAGGTGCTGGACATGCGAATACTTCTCCACACTATATGGCCTCTCCACAATTCTGGTGCCGGGTTCACTCACCCTTGCAACATCATTTCTCGCCAAATCAATTAGCATTGTGTGTTCTGCCAGTTCCTTCTTATCCTGTTTAAGCTCTGTCTCATACTTCTTGTCCAAATCCGCATCAATTTTCCCATTTACAATTCCCCTTGGTTTTGTCCCTGCAATAGGTCGAATTTCAACTTTTTTACTTTCCCCACCCTCAACCTTAAGGAACATTTCAGGGGAGGAACCCACCAAAATTCCTGAGGAAAAGTTTATGTAGAACATGTAAGGGGATGGATTCAATCTTCTCAGTTCGCGGTAAATGTCAAGCGGTTCGGCATCATAGCTGCTGATTATGGTCCTGCTGGGAACAACCTGGAAAACGTCCCCCTTAACAATGTGCTTTTTCATCTTTTCCACAATCTTCATAAACTCATCCCTGGTTGTGTCTGCGGAAAGTTTCACATTATTTAATTTCGGCGTTTTCGCGGCAGGAATTTCCTTTCCCATCGCCTTCTCATAAACCTCAATCCTTTTCAGGCAGTCCTCCAGAATTTCAGCATAATTATTGTCCATCAATAACGCATTTGCAATGAAACTAATCTTTTTTTCTTTGTGGTCAATTGTAAAAAGGCTGTCATAGAAATTCATCTCATAATCGGGTTCATCCAGCAGCTTGGACTTATTTTTGGGCAAATCCTCAAATTGGTCTATGAAATCATAGGAGATATTCCCAAAT
>JAFCCJ010000065.1 GCA_017610305.1 Candidatus Iainarchaeum sp. | reverse complement strand
AGCACCAAAACACCAATGAGAATTAATGCCCCATAAAGGACTATGAATTGGCTTATCTCCTTAATCACCACATCATCAACCGCATGCCCCTCAAACTCCCTTTTGAAAAATGAATTTTTGGGCAAAATACTTCTCTTCATCTGCCAGTAAATGGATTTCGCAAAAAGCCATGCCCTGCTGATTTTTATGCCCCCTGCAGTTGAACCAGCACTTCCCCCAACAAACATCAGCCCAACCAAAACCAGTTTAACAAAATCATCCCAATTCCCAATTTCGGAGAATGGAACAACAGCAAAGCCGCCGCAGCTTAATGCAGAAACAAGATGGAAAATTGTATCTGCAATTTGCTGAAATTCGAGGCCAAATTTAGGGATAACTAAAAATGCGGAAAGTAAAACCAACAAAACAAAAATCCTGAATTCAGAATCCTGGAAATAGGCCCCCAACTGTTTTTTCCTGAGGAAGAGGTAATGGACCGAAAAGGAAACCGCGCCCGCAAGCATCAGCAGAACCATAATCAATTCCACCCAAAGCAGAGTCCCTGTCCCTGCCAATGTCTGTAATCCTCCCTGCACGGTGTCCATTCCTGTTGTTGAAATTGCCGACATTGAATAGTTCAGGGCTGTGAAAGGGTCAAGGCCATTGGGAACAACCACAAGCAGAACTGCACCAATTATTGTGAACAGGAAATAAATCGTCCAAATCTGTTTCAGGGAATTTTTCAAATTTGGCTTTATCTGATCAGCCCTCCCTTCAGCAGTCATAAGTTTGGCGGCCCTTGTATATGTGGAAAGCACCCCAATTAGCGCAAGCAGCACAATCCCAACCCCCCCAATCCATGAAAGCAAAGAGCGCCAGAAGATAAGACTCTTCGGCGCAAGATCTATGGAGGAAGTCATCATAGAAAGCCCTGTTGTTGTAAGGGCACTCATTGCCTCAAAAAAAGAATCAACAAAACTCATCTCCTGAATAAGGACAAATGGAATGGCCGCAAATGCCGTGAAAACCAGCCAGATTATTGCGGTGGTCATAAATGCATGCTTTAACCCTGTATTGGCTTCGGTTTTGAACATCTTCTCCAGAATCAAACCAACCAGGTATGAAATTAAAGCAACACTTACAAAGGTGATTGTTTCATCAATAAAACCCGGGGAACGGAACCAGATTGAAACAATCAGCGGAATTAGGTAAATCACCGCCGACCATTTAAGGAGGGAACCCACATCCCTGAGGATTACTTTGATGTCCTCTCGTCCAACCCTGATTAACATAAAAATCAGTTAGAATAGGTTCAAGGATATTAATATGTGTTTTTATCGGGAAATACCAAGATTTAAAACCCTTCTTTGGGGAAATTATATTCTGATGCAGGGGTAGGGAAGCGGCCAAACCCGCAGCGTTCAGACGGGTGTGTCTTTAAGGGACCGTTCGGAATTAGGCGCTGTCGCTTAGTGCGTTCGGGGGTTCGAATCCTCCTCCCTGCAATAACGGCTGTCTCTGTTAACACGACTCCCCTATGGGGATTCCCTTCGGGAATTTAATTCTAAAAATTAACGAGCGCAGCGAGTATGTCCATTCGTAGGAATGGGCAGTCGTGTACCCGCAGATAGGCGGGTAACGCTCCCGCGAGGACTCGAACCCCGGTCTTAAGCTCCGCAAGCTTAAATCCTATCCGCTAGACGACGGGAGCATAATATCAATTATCGAAGGAGAACTAATTTAAATTCATTCAGTTTTGGAAATTTCATCTTTTGCCTTTTTGCCAAGCATTACTGCCCCGCCGATAACAACAGAGTAAATGGCGGAAAGCGGCTTAATTATCACATTTGCGACAAGGAAGAAAAAGGAAAGCGTAAACATTGAGGCAATTAGCCAGAAATATTCCCTGAATAGCCCGAAGAGAGGGAATCTTTTTTCAATCAAATCAAAGGCAAGTCCCTCGCTTTTTGCGGGAAGGCCCTCCTCCCAATTTGCCTCAAGCTCCTGCTTAAGCAATGCCCTGTATTCCGGGGAGGAAAGATTCTGCTCAAATGCAACAAGGTCAGTTGCAAAGGCCATTACTTCAGGGTCCTCCTTTTGCAGAATGGTTGTGAATGACGGAAGCGCAATAATTGCATTGGCAGTGTTTTCCTGCGCGCCGATGTAAACATCAAGGCTCATATCAATAAGCTCATCTGAACCTCCGTCCCCGGAAAAAATTCCAAGAATGTTTGATTCAAAATCATCGAATATCTCCTCCTGCATGGGCATAATCAAAACAGCTGAATATATGAACAGCCCAAGCCCGAGAATAAGCGCCGCGGAGGAAACCGAGGAAACTGCGGTTCTTGGCAGGACAAGTTTCTTGAGCTCACTAAATTTTACGCGCGCATTCTCAACCAAGACCAATACTGAGATGAGATAAAATATTTCCAGAATTATATAGTTCATCATTGACGGGGAAATCATAATAATTAAGATATCTGAAACTATAAGCGGGGCAAATATGGCGATATAGCTCTCTTTCTTTTCTGCTGATGTGGAAAGCACAACAACAAGGGCATAAGTTAAGGGGAATGTAAGAAGGAAAAGAATAAATGGAAGGGAGAGGAATATGGAAATCGTTGCATCCATATTTGAAATCTGGAAAAAATCAACAAATTTAAATCCTGAAAGGCTGAAAAGGAACATCCATATTAATTTGCTCAGGCCGATGAGGAAACCAAATGCAATTAATTTAATCGGAACTTTCACCCAATCACACAAGTCTAATGAGCTTTCCACTATTTAAAATTACGCTTGTTTCAGTTTGGGTAACAATTCTCCCCTCTTCCTCATGGAGAATTGGAAACGCATTTATGCATTTCCTCTGCATAAGCTCACGCATCGCAATCTTCCTCTTGAATTCACTTAATTTCAGTTCATCCATTAGCCATCTCTCCGCAAAGGGGAGTGTATGATAGGTCTCATCAATGAATGAGATGATTTTCCTTGCATCCATATTTCTCACAGGCCTTTTTTCTTCCAGTGAAAAAATCTCCGCCTGCATCCCTTCCCTGACAAAGCCTTTCCCGTCTGTCGCAAAAGGCTCAATTGCAATAACCATCCCATCTTCCAGAACCCGGTCATCATTATTGTCAATGTTCGGGATTGAGGGCACAGCATGGGTTGTCCATCTCTCTAAACCATGGCCGCTAAGATTTTGGATAGGGTTAAATCCCTTCTTTTTAATTGCATTTTCAATTGCCTTGCCAATCTTCCTGATTTCAACCCCTTCCTTAATTACGGAAAGTGCGGCTTCCAAAGCATCCTCAGATGCCTCAATCATTTTCCCGTTTTCACCTGAAAAATCAATGGTAAATGCGGCATCAGCAACAAACCCATCAATATGAACCCCTAAATCAACTGTGAGAAGGTCCTTTTCCCCTAAAACTTCCTCATCCTCGAATGAAGGGGTAAAATGGGCAGCATAATGGTTTTTTGAGAGATTTGCAGGGAACGCAGGAGCCCCCCCTCGGGAAATGATGTCTTTTTCGGTTTTTTCGGCGATTTCCAGCAGTTTCTGGCCTGGTTTAATGCTTTTTTTGGCTTTTTTAAGCACTTCCCCCAGAATTTTACCTGCTTTCAGGTAGTTTTTCAGCTCTTCTTTCTCCATCTGCCCCACCATTAATCCATCTAAAACAATAAAAAAAGGGTAATAAAAGGGTTAAAAACCCTGTTACCCTTGGCCTTCTAATTTACGCAAATATAATAGTAGTATTGCCAATCAAAGGCACCAGCATTATATTGTCTTCCTGTTAATCTTGTCGTGCCGGAAGTACAGATAAATTGGCCTCCTGAGCAACTCCCAGTTCCCCAATTAGGGCCAAGTCCTGGACAAATAAAACTGCTTGAAAGACTATAGCGCTGCGAACCGCCCCCAATTATGTTTCCGGTGCCGCCATCATCAACACAATAATCAGGGTCGCTCCCACCAGTTATACTTCCACAATCAACTGTTGCAGCACCGCCATCATCAGTCTCACAAACTACTGTTCCGTCAGCATTTATTACCCTTATTGAACTTCCTGCAGCACAGGAGGCACCACCGTAAATAATATTCAATTTTTCTAAACTATCTTGCAGATCAGTATCTCCCTGAAATGCTCCCTGGATTGTTGATAGTGCGTGCCCTGGATTCGGAACTGTTCCGGGGTTAACTGTGTAGGCAATAACAACCCCGACCAGAACAATGCCAATTATCACTGTAGTCAGGAACAGCACCGGTTTCTTCTCAATGTTTATTTCGAGTTTCATCTAAATCAACTAACACATTTCTAATATTTAATGGTTACTGCTTGAACTCTGCCCTGTTCTTTATCCCTCGTTCTTTTTTGGATTCATAAATATAATTCCTATCGCAAAAGCAACCACAATAATGGTGAAAAATATCGGAATTTCAGGCACCGGCACACTTACCCTATCAATTACTGCGAAAGAAACATCCTGCCTGCATGAGGATACACAATTGCCGCCAATTTTAGCAATGGCTGTGTAAACACCTGTGCCCTCAAAAGGCCCAAGGTTAAATGTAATAGTTCCTGTCCCCTGTAGTTGGGAACCACTCAAGCCAATATCAATCCCTTCCTGCTCAATCCAGACATCAACATTTTCAGTTTCAGGGTTAGCAATGATGACGGTTACAGTGGTGTCTCCCCCTATGTCAGCATTTGTTGCAGTCAAACTTTCTATATATGGGGTTGCAATACAAGCAAGATCGGCTGCACAATCCGAATCATCACAATCCACATCGCCATCACAATCATTATCCTGCAAATCATCACATGTCAACTCATTAGGCGACTCAGTTGGAACACAGG
>JAFCCJ010000019.1 GCA_017610305.1 Candidatus Iainarchaeum sp. | reverse complement strand
AATTTTGCCTCAGTATGCAGCCTGTGAATAAGCCTTCTGGTGCCCCTCGCAGCCTGCCCCCCCGTACTTACAAGGATTGCCCTGTTCTTTTTAGGAAAGCCCTCCTCAACAAGCCTTTCATACATTGCCTCCGTCTCAATAACCAGCAAGTAGTCTGCCTTGGCCTTAACAATCTGTATTTCTTCAGGCTCAATCCTGCTCATTACGCTCCAGCCACCTCTCCCCAATTTTGCGCAGTTAAAGGTGTCGTTGTTGTGCATCCTATCTTTAAGAGTCACATCTCCGTAAAGGGTTCCTTTAGGGTTTGCATGCAGATTCAACTTTTCCCTGATTGTATCAACAGAATGCTCCAAATCAACTATCACTGAATCGGATTCTGTCTGATCCTCAAAAGTATTTTCCTTAGTTTTCCCTAAGGTGTGCTTAAGCTCATAGTAAATTTCCCTAATTGCCGCCGTCTTATTTTCCCTAAGATAATCATGTGTTTTTGCGGCAACCATCATTGTCTGCATAAATTTCCTCGCATGGCCTATGTTGAGGAAATTCCTTGTGGTCATTTTGTCCCCAAGGGAGAGAACTTTGGCTTTCTCATCAAACTCAACATTGCTCCTTCCCCTCATCTGGGTTTCAAAGCTGGGGTCCTGCCCCTTCTTTATTTCACCAACAACCCCCTTTCCAATAACCTCAATATGCTTTGCAATCTCTTTTGGGGAGGCCTTTTTTCCCTTAAGTGTTTTTTTTGTTTTCTTCGCGGTTGTTTTTTCCGCAGCCTTCACTTTCTTGGCAGGAGCCTTCTTCACCATTACTTATTCCCCCTTGCGTCAATTGTTGTAATCTTAATCGCTTCCTCAATATCCTCAGGAATATCTTCCTCTTCCTTTTCTTCCAGTTTGAGTTTTGCAATAACCAGTTTTTCGAGTTTTTCTTTTAACATATCTTCATTCTCTTTTGTGAGTTTTTTAAGCGCCATCGCAATCTCAGGAATGTATTTGAGGAATGTTTCCTTTTTCATCTTCTTTTCCTGCAGCCTTCTCTTCCCGACAATATATCTCCCGGTCCTTCTCCCTGAATCCATCAAGGCAAGCCTAATATCCTCAACAATTTCAGGCTCCTCACTTACCGCCTGCTTTCCCGCACTTGTGTAAGGGACATAAACAGAAATCAGGTTCACAAATATTGTGATTGGTGCCCTTTCCATATCCCTGACCCCGTATCTTTTCCAGTCAATGGACTGAACTGCCTTTGTTATTGCACATCCCCCGCCATCAAAAAGAAGCGGAACCCTGTTTGCAAATCTCATAATCTCAATCTTTCTCTGCTCAACACCTTCATCATCTTTTACCCCCATTCCCCTGCCTGCCTTTCCACCATATGCAATCGCAACTTCAACAAGGAATGGAAACCCCCCGGAATAAACGCTGGGTTTCCTTGTTATTACCGAAAGGAATTCCGGCTCAACAATGCTTTTCAGGGATTTAGAAATTCTTTCCTCCCCAATAGGCTTCAAGCCATCGGTTCTTGGCGCAATAAAAGCAATAGTTTTGAATGCCTTAATTATTTCCTCAGATTCTTCCCATGTGAGTTTTTTAGGGTCCTTGTTTAAATCAAATGAAACCTTTTTCGAAATTCCTGAAATCGCCTTATCCCCCATCCTGTCAAACTCATTCTTGAGGAATGAATTAATCTTTCGTGCATCAGTTGATTTTGAAAGTGTGAGAATTTCATCAACAGTTGCCCCCTTTGGGTGGGGCCTCATTTCAATGGGCTTGGAAGGAATTGTTTTATTGGTCCTTTCAAAAATTGTTGTTTCTTTGGTAGGGCTCCTGAATTTAATTCTAAGATGTGGGTTTGCAATTGCGGTCCTTCTCAGATACTCCAAAGGGGCTTGTTCGGAATTAACATATTTTACTCCCTTGAACTTTGCCTTTACGGCAACTCCCTTGAAATCTTTATTGAGTTCAACAAAATTGGTTAGCTTTGGCTGGTTGGCTTTAGGGTCAATACTAACCTCAACACTAAATGGCTTTCCCTTGCCACTTCCGGTTATGACCCTCACAGGTTTTCCGGTGGTCATCTGGCTGTACATTGTGCAGCCGGCAGCACCAATTCCCTGCTGCCCTCTGCTTTGCATCATCCGGTGGAATTTGGTTCCAGCTAATAATTGCCCAAATGCCTTGCCGACAGTTTTCTCAGTCAGTCCAGGGCCATTGTCCTTAACAGTAAGTTCATAATACTCGGTTCCAAGTTCATCAAGTGTAATTTCAATATCTGGGAGGATTTTTGCCTCCTCGCAGGCATCCAATGAATTGGTAACATATTCGTGGATAATTGTGGTTAGGGTTCTTATCTTTCCAACAAGCCCAAGCATCTGCTTATTCTTCTTGAAAAACTCGGCCACAGAATGCTCCTTGAATTCCTTTGCCAGTTCATCTGCCATTGCATGTTCCCTTGCCCCATCCATAATCTCACCTATAATTCAAACTTCCCTGTCTCTTCCTTGTGCAGCATTCCATAAACAGTTGAATGGCTTGCCCCCTCAAGGAGCATTTCAATGCTGTTCCTTGCCTTTTTTATTTCTTCCTCCATTCCTATAATTGAAATAGTTTTTCCATAAACAGAAATTACCGCCCCTGTTGTTTCCTCAATCTCCTCTCTCGCCTTTCCCTGCCTTCCTATTACCCGTCCTCTTTTCGAAACCATTAGTTTTTCCGATTTTCCAATTAACTCTTTTAAATCCAGAATCTCCAGATAATATCCCTCCCTTAAAACCCGAAATGCCCTTTCAGGGGAAAAGCCCCTTGCAATGGCCTTGATCACATTCAGCGAGCGGTGAACTGCAACAGCATCATCCTTTTTGCTGCCAACACTCACTTCCCCAGTTTCAGAGTCAATTTCAAGTGTTGTGGAGGTTTTTTCCTCAATTTCGCCCTTTGTGGAGCCGCCTTTTCCTATAATAACTGCAATTCTTTCCAAAGGGACCCTTAAAGATTCTATATGCATATTTAACCTCTAAATCAAATTTCAGGGCAAATTTCAGGATTTTTGGTCCTTTATATTATATATATTATATATATTATTTAAGGGAGAATTTAAATAGTTAATTGCCTTCCCCCCTACTTCGCATTCTCTAATTCCTCCTTTCTCGCCTTAACAGCATCATAAACCTCCTGATAGCCCTTCTTTAAGCCCTTTTTTGAGAGATATGTTGCAATATTCCTCACATCCCTCTTGAAAAAATCCCCTGCTTTTGGGTGTGTTGTAAGCACAGCCTGCCCAATATCAATAAGCACAAGTTCATCCCCATTAACCAAAATATTGTACTCTGAAAAATCAGCATGCACCAAATCCACAAGATATAGCCTTGCAAGCCAATCAACCATTGTTTCATAGGTTTTTTTCAGGTTAAAACCCACCTCTTTCAAAGGCCTTGCCGCAACCCCGTCTTTTCCGATAAATTCCATAACCAGAACATTGTCCTTTGAGCCCATTGGCAAGGGAACCCTCACACCGGCCGTAATTGCCTTTTCCAGATTTTTGTATTCTTTCCTGGTCCATGCAAAAACAATGGCCCTCTTCTCCTTTCTCACCTTATTGAATCTCCGGTCGCCAAAAATATACTTGTCCATATGCTTGAAATCAGAGGTCTCAATTTTGTAAATTTTAACCGCCTTGTAATTATCTGAGGAGTCCCTTGCTCTGAAAACATGGGCCTCCTTTCCTGTGCTGATTATAAATTCCAGTTCCTCAAAATGCCTCTTTGTGGCGAGGAAATGAACAGCCATCACTGCATTATCATCAAAGACTTTCGCGAAAATCTTGCGGGTGGCCTCTTCCCTGACATAATTCTTAATGTTGACTTCTTTTTCAGACATAAATAGAATTAGAATAGGGAAGTATTTAATTCTGTAAGTTCAGTGCCTTCGGAAGCAAAGTAAATTTCCAATATTACGGGCAAATCCAAATCTTCTGCAGGGTTTCGTTTTTTCAGGCTCAATAGGCATCATTAGGACCCTATCCACATGCTTCAAATTCAGTTTCTAGATTTCGCCACCCTGTTCAGAAACTATTCTTTGTTCAAACTCCCTTTTCTCATTTGCCTTTTCCGGAGCAGAAAATTTCCTCGCGCTCAGAAAATTAGGTTTAAATGTAATTGATTTAGCCCCCCGCGGTTCCAAGTCTTCCCTTACATATTCAAATAATGATTCAATTGTGAGTCTGGGTTCAATAATATCAAGATTCATATGCTCAATAACAAACTCCGTCCCCTGCAAAGATCCCTCAATAAGCGGAGGCTTAATGGGGTTGCCTGTTTTTACCACGAAGTTTATTTTATTATTTCTGGCATTTTTCACGTCTGCAACAATTTCAACGTTTTCCATAAAAAGAATTAGTCCCAAGAACTATAAATAACTTACACAGGCAGCTTATCCAGCAGACCCTTTTTTCTCATATGCTCCGCCTGAACCCCGGTATATCTCCAGGCGATATCCGCTTTTGAGGGCTGGAAATCCCATAATTTAATAATCACAATATCTCCCTGCCTCATCCAGACCCTTTTTCTCATTTTTCCGGGGATTCTGCACATCCTTTCTTCCCCATCATTGCAGGCAACCCTTATCTGATTGGTACCATGGAGCTGCACAATAACACCAAGCATTTCAAGATCGCCCCGGGGCATCTTTATCCTCATTATCTCTTGCTGCTGCTGCTCTGCAATCCTTTCCCGGTCTTTTCTGTTCAGGGGCTTTTTCTTTTTTCGGTCTGCCATAATTTCACCTAAATCTTAAATATCTGCACATGCGGAATCCCGCTAATTCTAATTAAGTCATTATCTTTAATAAACCCTTCTCTGAGCGCAATTGCAATCGGCTTCTCCCCCAGAAGGTTTATGTTATTTGCCTCTTTAAGCATTTCAATAAGTTTCCCCTCATCAATTTCTTCGCCCTGATAAAAATCCCCATCCACCTTAAGGCAAAGCTCCCCCTCTTCAATGGTTTTCCCAATCAACTCTTTTGTACAGCAGGCGAGCACAATATTTTCTTGGATTCTGTGGATTTTTGCGTACAAAATCAGACCCTCTTTACTGGAGAAAGGGCACCACATGCATCACACTTCATCATCTTTATTCCCTGCTGCTCAACAAATTTGGTGTCGGGCTTCAGGCACTCATGGCAAAGCACATATTGTGTAATATATGCATGGAAGAATTTGTTTACCTGGTCACGGGTAAATTTAGAATTCAGCAGCAGCTTCCCCTCAGAAAGGACTGCCGAAGTTGCGGTTTCCTTTGCAAGGTACTTTAGAATATGCCTTTCCTCGCGGTGAATTGCTTTCAAGACCTGCGCAAAATTGCCAACAATTGTTTTCTTGCCCTGAATATGGCTCTGCATATCAGGCATCTCAAACCTTTCCTTGTTCAGTGCCTCTTTCGGCAGGAGCATATAAGCCCTATCAAGCATCTTCTCATATTCCATTATAGGTCACTTAAGGATTTTTGCAGGGGATTGGTTAAAAAGCTTTGGTAGTTGGTTTTAGCAGTTTGAGGTTGAAGGCAAAGTTATTAATACTCAAAGGAATTATTATTTCAGTGGTTGTTTTATGGATGAAATAAATCCTCCTGTGGAAAACGGGTCAAGAAATATTTTCATAGTAGGGGCAGGCGCAATACTCTTTATTGTTGCGATAATTTATGTCGCCCTGACAAACCCAAATATTATTCAGGAATTGGTGGACAATTACGGCCTTCTCGGCCTTTTTATCGCCTCATTAATCGCAAACGCAAGCCTCTTTTTCCCACTACCTGTTGATTTTGTGGTTTTTCTGATTGGCTCGGTTTCAGGCGATTTTGTTTATGCCATTACTGTTGGAATTATTGCAGGAACTGGTGCCGCACTCGGTGAAATGACCGGTTACATTCTTGGTTTGTTTGGAGTCAAGGCCGCAGAAAAATTGAAGGAAACAAAATTCTATAGGTTAAAAGAAATAACAAAAAGGATTGAGAAGGCAGGGATGGTTTTCATTTTTTTAGGGGCGTTTACCCCCTTTCCCTTTGACATTATAGGGATTGCCGCAGGCCTGATTAAGTATGATATAAAGAAATTCTTTATTGCGGCCCTTGCGGGAAAATTAGTGAGATATTGTGCCCTTGCAATTGGCGGAGTTTTGGGCGTTGAACTTGTTAAACTGTTTTTTGGGCTGGGCTAAAAGCCCACCAATTTCAGAACCACAAATGCCAGCAGCATTAGAATTGTTTGTGGCGGGAGTGCAGGGAGCGCAGTTCCCGGCCTTTTTGAAACATAGTCCATGGTCCACAAAAGCCCGGCGAGGGACGCAATTAGAATCACAATCGGAGGGATGAAATAAATCGGGAATTCCAGTGCAGGATTTAATTTCGCCGCCTCAAGAAGTGACGCGGCAAAAACAAGCGGAATAACCAAATCCCCGGTTCCCAATTCAAAGGTGTGCTCCTTGGTGGGGAGTGCGTAAGTGAAGGATAAATTTTTTGAGGAAATTGCCTTTGCCATTTTCACCATATGTTTGGTTTTAAACACAGCAATAAAATCATAAACTGAAAGCAAAATCATGAAAACCATGACCGGAATTATCCCCAATGAAACACCCAGTACTGCTCCTGCCCCTGCGGTTGCAATTATTGAGGTGAAATTCCTCAGCCACAAATGTTTTGGAATTACAATTCTAAGAAGGACAATTACTGCCGCGAGCGGCAAAATAAGCAGGGAATCGTAAAAGGTCATGAATACAATAATGCTTGTCCCAAAAATCGCAAGTGATTCAACGGCCTTGAATAAGTAGTACATCCATTTGTCTGAAAGGAAACGGATTGCGATTATTATTGCAACAGCAACACCCACAATATAAGCAAAAATAAATAAGCTGTTTTCCACGGCGTCAGGATCCTCGCTTACAAAAGTTACATTCACCCCTTCCTGAATCAGGACATTTGCCGTCCACAAACCCAGAAATTGGGTGATTATGAAAAATGCCGCAAGATAAAGGATTAATTTTTTGTTCATCGCAATAATTGGGTCATAAGCAATTAAAACAGTTTTCCCAACCGTTAAAGCTTGAAGTAAAAGCTGTAACAAAACCCGAGCAGGAAAATTGCCAAGGCGCCGACAGATGTGAAAACCCAGGGTCCAAAACTGACCCCGAAAAGCATTAGGGCAACTATTCCTGCATAACCTACCATTGCCATCACAATCCCCTCAGCCAAATTCCTGAATATTCCCATCATTTATCCCCCCAAAATAACTATTGAAAGTATGAATGAACCATACATCTGCAGTTCGTTTATGAAAATCAAATACTTTTTCAGATACTTGTTGTTCTCAACCATTGCAAGCACGGCAATTTTTGTAATGTAATAAATAAGCAAAGTGCCTCCAACAAACAAGGGAATTCCGATAACTTTCTCGAAATCAAGAAATGCAAAAAGGGTGATGAAAATAATGATAGATCCTTTCAGCACCTTCTTCCCCTCAAGGAAGATGAAAAACACGGCGAAAAGCATGAAAGTAATCATCACACTGTTTGTGGCGAGCCCTATAAACCAGCCCAGGTCAAGGGCAAACAAATGGCCAAGCATTTCTATAAGCATTTTTGTTCACTTTTTAGAGTTATTAAATAACTGCATCTTTTCTATTATTTAAAATATTTTATTGATTTTTCTATCAAATAGAAGTATTTAAATAGATTTATTTACTTTTGATAAAATATGGCTGAAATGAAAATTGACCTGAAAGACAGGAAGATTCTCTATGAACTGGACATAAACGCAAGGCAGTCCCTTTCAAAAATCGCCAAAAAAGTAGGCCTTAGCAAGGAAGTGGTGAATTACAGAATCAACAGAATGCTTGATGAAAAGCTGATAAGAAGCTTTTACGCGCGAATTGACACATCAAAATTAGGCCTCACTCTTTTCAGGAATTTCATAAGGACCCAGAACCTCACACCAAAAAAAGAAAACGAGATGATTGAATACCTGAGAGGCAATCCTAAAATTGGTTTTTTTGTAAGGGTTGAAGGGAATTTTGATTTTAATTTCATTTACTGGTCAAAAGGGGTTTCAGAATATTTCCATTTCTGGCGTGAGTTTAATGGGAAATTTGGAAAATTCCTTGAGAGCAAGCAGCTCCATATCCTCGAATACTATGCGAATTTTCCAAAGGGATTTTTAATAGGAAAAAAGGACCTGTCCCTTCCTTTTTTTGAGTGCGGCCTGAATAAGGAAATAGAAGTCGACAGGGCGGACTACAATCTGCTTAATATCCTCGCAACAGATGCAAGGAAACCATTGATCGAAATAGCGCAGGACCTGAAAATTTCAGATAAAATGGTTTCCTACAGAATTAAGAAACTTGAGAAATTGGGAATAATACATTCCTACGGGGTTCAGATAGACCTGGATAAAATCGGCCTGAATTATTACATGATTCACCTATTCCTCAAGGATTTCTCCAAAGAAAGGTTTAATGAACTGAAAAATTTCGCAATTGCCCACCCAAATGTCGTTTACATTGATGAGGCATTGGGAGGGCCTGATTTCGAGATTGAGCTTTACATGAAAACAAAGCAGGAATACTATGAGTTTCTCACTGAGCTAAGATACAAATTTTCAGATTTAATAAGGGATTTTCGGACCCTGCATTACCCCGAAGAATTCAAACTGGTTTTGTTCCCCTGGAAAGGAAGAACTATTCAAAAAGCTTAGTTCCAACCCTAACCATGGTGGAACCTTCCCCAATAGCAACAGCAAAATCATTGCTCATCCCCATTGAAAGTTCAGGCAGATTAAATTCCTGGGCCAATTCTCTCAAATCAGAAAAGTATCCCCGTGTTTCTTCCGCCACAATAAGCGGTGCCATAGTCATTAAACCCCGCAAATCCAGATTCCCCGTTTTTTTAATCTCCCCAATAACATCCCCCAACTCATCAGGCCCCAGCCCATACTTGCTTTCTTCCCCACTTATATTAACCTCCAGCAGAATTTTTTGCCTTTTCCCAATCTCCCCTGCGGCAGAATCAATCTTTCCCGCAAGTTTTAATGAATCAACAGAATGAATCCATTCGCAAATTTCAACAGCTTTTCTTGCCTTATTGGACTGCAGATGCCCGACAAAGTGCCAGTTCACTCCCTTAACAGAATCAATTTTTTCCAATAATTCCTGCAATTTGTTTTCCCCGAGCTCCCTTATGCCCAAACCAATTAGATTATTAATCTCGCCAATAGAACGGTTTTTTGTAACTGCAACAATTTTAACCGATTCAGGATTCCTGCTAATCTTTTTGCAGGCTTCTGCAATCTCCCCTCTAACTGCAGAAAGATTTTCCCCTATCCCCAACAGAATCACCTTTTGGAGGTTGGCTTGACAACACCGTGCCTTGGCCTGTAGATGTCCCCCGCCTTTTCAAGCTTGGTTAGGATTTCCCTGACCTTGTCTGAATCAATTCCTTCAGTTTTTGATTCCCCGATAACATCCTCAATAGGCACCATCCCGTCGTCAATCTCGGAAGACTTGTCCTTTATAATCCTGAGAATCTTCTTCAAATTGGTTATTTGGGTATGGGTCTGTCCCGAGGTTATAATATCAATATCAATTTTTCCTGTTTCAGGGTCTGTAACAACTTCCTGCAGCGAGGTTTTAACCAGCCTTATCGCCCTTTCAGTATCCTTAAGTTCCACAACATCGCTTAACCTGACCCTTGCACTTGCCTCACTTAACCTAACCAACCCCTCCAACTGCCGGTGGGTTGCGGCATAATTCCCCTCCTTTCTTCCCTGGTCACGCAAACCTATATAAAAATCAGAGAGTGCCTGTATGGATTCCTGAGTCAGAACCGGAAAAATATTCTGCCTTGCATATGAAAGGTATTTTTTGAACAGTTCCAAATTTATTGCGGGAGTTATGCTTCTTTCCAGCTCTTCCTTATCTTTGGCACTCATTTTCTTTTTCATTTTTCTTTCAAGCCACATCTTTTCCCCTATCTGGTGTGTTTTCAGAATATGCTTTGCAATGTCCTCATCCTTTTTTCTGTCCAATACATCTTTCATCATAAAGAAGAGGTCAAACCTGGAAATAAGTGTTGGGGGCAAATTTATCTGCTCAATAAAAGAGGTATACTGGTCAAAGCGGCTGAATTTTGGGTTGGCTGCCGAAAGGACGCTTGTTTCTGTCTTGAATGTTGTTACAATCCCCGCCTTTGCAACCGAGATTTTTTGCTGCTCCAATGATTCATGCAGCGCACTCCTGTCCTCGGCATCCATCTTGTCCAATTCATCGATTAAGCATATTCCGCCGTTTGCAAGCACCAAAGCCCCGGCCTTCAATGTCCAGCCACCTTCCCCAAAATCATCCTTAACTGCGGTTGCTGAAATTCCCGCCCCTGTTGTTGTTTTCCCCGCAATGTAAATTGATTTTGGGGCAATATTGTGCACCGCCGTCAATATTTGTGATTTCGCCAAACCAGGATCACCCACTAAAAGAACATGGATATTCCCCCTGATTTTACTTTCCCCGGGAAGAATCTTTTTTACCCCGCCAAACAGCTGCAGGGAGATTGCCTCCTTTATTGTTTCATGCCCGTAGATTGTGGGGGCAACACTTTTCACCAGAAGTTCATAAATATCAGGCTTTGCCGCCAGCTCCCGTATTTCCTTTTCATCTTCAGGAGTTATCTCAATATCATCAAATTCCTGCATTGTTTCCTCAATATGCACGGCCTCAAGATATTTTCCATAAACGGTTTTCTTGTCTTTGGGCGGGAGCAGCCTTAAAATCCCCGTTATCCTTGTCTTGGCTCCGGGAGAAACCTGATTTACCAAATCGTCACTGGCAAAAATATCCAAAGTTGCGGCAATCTCGCTCCCCTTCAGTTTCTCCAAGGGCTCCTGCGTTTTTATTTTTTGGTAGTCAACAAACTCAGAATCCTCCGCCACCAAATTAAATGAGCGGTGCTTGCACTCGCAGATATAGGGGGGCTTTGACTGGTGCTCGCTTTGTGGAATCTTGTAGGTATTTCCGCATCGCGTGCATTCCCATGTTGCTATCTTGAGCTTTGGCAGCACTTCAGTTAACTGGCCAACAACGCCCTCAACCAGGATAAGTTTCCCCAGATGGGCTGCGCTGATATTTCTTAGCAATGGCTGCTGCTCTTGGGGAAGATTAAAGACCCTTATATGCGGGGCAAAGTTCTCCAATTCCAGGGCAGGAACATCAATATTCTTTATTGCCTCGTTTGCGGCCTCGAGAACATAATCGGGGTTTATGAGCAGTTCATCTGCCAGCTCAAAATCAAACAACTCAATATCCTTGAAATCAACAGAAAGGCTTCTTTTTTGCGGATAGTTTTCCACCAGCCTCTGGATATCCTTGATGCACTTCTCATTCAGGAAGGACTCAAATTTCGGGATAAACGGATTTGATGCATCTGTTTCGGTTTTCTCGGCAAATTCCAATCTCTCACCCATCAATTTGGCATTAAGCCACTTATAAATGGTTTTGGGAGTGCGTTTCCGGTGCGGAACCCCTATCCGAGTTCACGGGACCGTCCATATTTCGTATGGACCTTGCTCGGGCTCCGCCCTCGCAAAAGGTTATTTTGGCACCCCCGCCATCTATTGCGTATTGGAAGAATTTGTATTGGGAAATTAATATAAATTTTGGAGAAATTTCCAAAAATTTATTCTATAGTAATAGGGCTGGAAAATTATTAACCCTAATCAGTTAGGAATCTGAACCTTGCTAATTTTCACCCACACTCCCATTGGAATAATTCGTTGGATTTAAATATGTTTTTTCCCATTAATTGGTTCTGGAACTCCTTTTTAGGTGATTGCAATCAAAGAAAAATTTTACATTACCACCGCAATAGATTATCCGTCAGGGCTCGTGCATCTTGGCCACGCATATGAGAAAACAACCAGCGATGTGATTGCCAGATGGAACCGGTTTTTGGGGAATGAGACCTTTTTTGCCACAGGCCTGGATTGCCATGGCCTTAAAATCCAGAGAACTGCCGAAAAGAACGGGATGAAACCCGCCGATTTCGTGAAAAAAAATGCGGAATCTTTCCATACCCTAGTTAAGGAATGGAATATCTCGAATGATGATTTCATAATGACAACTGAGGATCGCCATAAAAAGGTCGCGCAGGAAATTTTCAAGAAACTGAACGATAATGGGGACATTTATCTGGGAGAGTATGAGGGATTGTACTGCACCGAGTGCGAGGCATACTATCTGGAGAAGGATTTGAAGGATGGCAAGTGCCCTGTGCATGATAAGGTGCCGGAACTGATTAAGGAAGAGAGTTATTTTTTCAAAATGAGCAAGTATCAGGATAAACTGCTTAAATATTTTGAGGAAAACAAGAATTTCGTTCTCCCTTTGGGGAAAAGAAAAGAAATTCTGAACCGCTTAAAGGAACCATTGAAAGATCTTTCAGTTTCCCGCACATCTTTTGACTGGGGAATTAAGGTGCCGGTTAATGAAAAGCACATAATGTATGTCTGGATTGATGCCCTGACCAATTACCTTACCATAATCGATTATCCTAATGAGAAATTCAAAAAATTCTGGCCTGCAGACGCCCATGTAATTGGGACAGATATTTTATGGTTCCATTCGGTGATTTGGCCCTGCATACTTTTTTCCGCGGGAATCGACCCCCCGAAAACAGTTTTCGTCCATGGATTTATCAATACTGAATCCGGGGACAAGATGAGCAAGAGCAAGGGAACGGTTATTGACCCGATTGAAATTGGAAAGAAATATGGTGCGGATTCCCTCCGTTACTTTTTGGTCCGCGAAATTCCCTTTGGCCAGGATGGAAATTTTTCGGAAGCATTGCTGAAGGAAAGGGTAAACAATGAGCTGGCGAATGATTTGGGAAATTTATTGAACAGGGCTATTGTAATGGTTGAGAAATATTCTGCAGGAAAAATTCCTGCAGGAAAAACCGATGAAAATCTGCAAAAGGAGCTGAATCTGGAAAAAATCCAGAAACATATGGGAAAGTTCGAATTGCACCACGGCCTTTCAGAAATATGGCTGTTTGTGAATGCGGTCAACAAATTCATAAACGATAAAAAAATCTGGGAATTAAAGGGTGAGGAACAGCAAAACGCACTCTACTCCATTACAGATTCCCTGAGAATCATCGCAAATTTGCTGAATCCGTTCATCCCCTCAACTGCGGATGAAATAGCAAAGCAATTGGGAACTAGTTTAGAAGGCGCAAATGCCTGTAAATTTAACCTGCTTAAAGAGGGAACCAATGTGAATAAGGGCGAGGTCCTTTTCAAAAAGATTGAATAATTTTTTTCGCAACTTTTTTCGCGGCGATTAATCCTTTCCCATCTTCATCCTTTTCCGGATTAAATTCCACCAAATCCGCCGCCCCAACCTTACCTGATGAAAAAACAACCCCTATTAGTTCCAGCAACTGCTCCACACTCAAACCCCTTTTTTCCAAATAACCGGTTGCGGGGAATATTTTCGGATCTAAAACATCCAAATCAACTGAAAGGTAAATGTGATTCTGCTTCGAAACAAAATTTTTCAATTCATTTTTAGCATTTTCAAAATCCCCCAGAATTTCCCTGGAATTGATTTTCTGAACATTATTTTCCTCCAAAAATTCCTGCTCTTGCTCCCAGATTTTCCTCACACCAACTAAAAGCAGTTTTTCCTTCTCCAACAACTTATCATCAATAAGCTCCCTGTTCATATCCTCATGCGAAACCGGCTTTATCCCCTTCATCGCATCTGCGTGCGCATCAAAAACAATCAGTGAGGAATTCTCAAAATTTTCAGAAAATGCCTTGAACAGGGAGTAGGTGATTGAATGGTCCCCGCCAATAAAAAACGGTTTCTTCCCAATCACTTCTTTCGCTTTTGTATAAACATTTTTATCAGTAGTTTCAATATCGCTTGAAATCACCTTTACCTCTTCCCCATCAATCCCGAGCTCCCCGCACAAAATCTCAGGAGCATTTTCACACCCTAAATTCTTGTCCAGTGAACCCTGCGAGGAGGGGATTTTTATTATTTTCATAATAAAAAAGAATTCAATTCAATAGAAAAAGCTATGCGGTAAAAGAAACTTCCCCCACAGCTGAAATTCCCTGGGTTATTGTCTGCTCAGTACCTCGCGTCAAATTCTCGATTTTTATATCGTAATCAGTGTTTGCACTTAAACCTGAAACCTCGTTCAAAATTGCCGCAACCGCATCATATTGGTAAACCAAATTATCGGTTTCGCAGGCGTTTATGGTCGGGCTCCCGCAAGTTGCAGAGCAGGTGTTTGCATTCACGCAGATTCCTGCGCTCCCCACAACCTCAAACCTAAAGTATAAGTCATTCCAGTTACCTAAAATATCTGGCTCTAATTGGTCTCCTGCCTGAACCCTGAAGTAATATTTCCCCCGGGCAAGCGCAACAGGAACAGTCCATTCAGAAGTTGAGGAATTGTAAATTCCACTGTCAATCAAATCATCGCTGTCGAAATCAGGGGTTGTGTCAATCTGTGCACGGAAGGATGCCTGCACATGTGCAGTATGATTTCCACTAGGGTCTCCCCCGCCAACTGCATTATCATAATCATTGAAGGTCCAGGAGAAGGTAGGGGTTATATTAGTTGTTGCCAATTGGAGCTTGTAATCAGAAAGAGAATTAAACACCCAATCACTTCCGTTCCATGAAACCCAAGGAGTAACGCCATACTCGAATGCGCCAACATCCCTTATATTATCGCCTCCCTCAATCGCACTTCTCCCATCAGTTGAATTATTGTGTGGTGAGGAAGAGCTCCAGAAGGAAGGGAATTTCAGAGTGAAATCCCCCCCGCTTAAATTACTGAATGGGTCAATTGCTCCACGAAGATTGTCCGGGAAATATTCATCAAAATGCACCTCATCCTTAGCAATTATGCTCCATCTTCCCGGATGCTGAAAATCAGGGTCGTGAGGAGGACTATAGTGTGTATTGCCAAAAAAGTAATTATTGGAATAATTATTGTTATATTCTGTCGGTTCGCAGGTAGCTGAATCTGCGCAATCCCCCCATTCATTATCATGGCTTAATTCATCGCAGCAGAAGGGAACATATCCTAAACCAAGGCCATGGCGATAAAGGGGGTGCACCTCGCCCAAAAACTTAATGGCGCCCTCATTGGCGCAATTGATAAGTACATTATCGGAAATATCGGTCCCATAGCCCCTTATTGAAATTGCTGCCGCATTAGGGTCTCTGCAAACAAAGGTGTTCCCCTGAATAATGTCATTATTGGCTCTTTCAACATGCACAATATTCCAGTGTGTTTCCCCGCCACCGACAGAGTCATAAACAAGATTATCGGCAACCCAAGTATTATATGCCCTATAGAGGAACATCAGCCTGGAATCCGAATTGTTCCAGAAAACATTGTTCCTTACAACAATGTTAAAGCCCTCGCCATAGAACCTCATAATGCCATCCCCTGCTCCGGAGGCATCATGGACCTTATTATATCTGAACTCAGTATTTGTTGTTCCAATCTCAATTCCCTGGCTGTAAATGTTTCCTGAAAAATCGCAGTATTCTATTACATTATCGTTTCCATTTATCTGCAACAGCCACCTCTTCAGTGCATCATTATTCTCAAATTTCATGTTTCGCAGAACTGTGTTGTGAGTATTCATGAGCATCAGTTTCCTGCTTTCACCCGAAGGGTTTGTGCCGGTGTTCTTGATTGTCAGTCCCTCAAATACATAATAGCCAGGACCGCCCTCGTGTATCCAGAAAGTGTAGTCATTGGATGAAGTAATTATGACCTCCCCATCCCCGAAGGATTTGACAGTTATTGGCGCATTTGCCGTGCCGGATTCCCTTGGCTCTATCGTACTTTCATTGTAAGTCCCTGAATGAATCAGGAGAGTGTCTCCTGCCCTCAAATAGGTGTTCCTGCTTCTGTCAAATGCCCTTCTTACAGTTCCCCAAGGGGATGAAGCGCTTCCACCAGCAGAATCGCTTCCTGAAATGCTGACATAATAAGTATTTCCTGGGATTTTCTGTATTTTCCCGCCAACAGCATTCCTCCCGGAGTCAATTATTGAGATATTGGTTGGCCTGTTTGGAACCATGTTATACCTGAATTCAGTATTGGGGATGCCATCAATTGTTGCAACTCCAAGCTGGGCCCGATGTGAAACTCCCCCATAGGGATAGACCAGTTCATTGCTGATATTTGGATAATCAAAGGGCAGAACAATATTATTTCCCATCTCGCAGTTGGGCGCGCCTGAACAATCAGCAGTATCTGCGCAATCAATTAATAAATCACAGTCCTCATCAAGCCCATTGTCACAAATTTCAGTTTTCGGGGTGCACGAGGGGCAGGCAACATCCTCCGCACAATTCGGATCACTGCAATCTGTTTCCCCATCACAGTCATTGTCCAGTGAATCATCACAAACTTCCTGAACAGGCAACTCATCCTGCGCACAACTTCCCCAACTCTCATCTCCCTGGCAGGTTTTGGTTCCCACAGAACAGATTCCCTGCAGACCGGTGCTGCAGGATAATGTTTCCCCAGGAGTGCAGGACGCGGAAAAATCAACAGTCAAAAGCGGCCTTGAATCTTGCGCATCCTCACAGCTAGATTGCCAGTGCAGAAAACCGAATTCCGCAGGGTCTATAAGGAAACCATAGTTCTGAATTGTCCCGTTTGAAATATCCCGGATAATTCCCGCAACGTCAAAATCATAGGTTCCGCTTCCTACAGCAGTTGCCGAGCTCCCTGCAGGCTTTACAATATCGTCATCGCCCAATGCCCCCTGAGTTTGCCAGATATTTCCCGCGGAATATTCATCCCAGCTAACCTCAGTCTGAATCCAGTTCCTTTTCACAGCATAAAGGTCCAATAGGGCGGTTGTTTTGTTTTCAATCCCCCGCGAGGTAAGCGTTAGTGTTGCGGAATTAATTGCCGAGCCTAATGGAATTTGGCCCGTCCCAGAACCAAAAATATTGCCAAATTTAACAAAAACCCTTCTGCTCTCAGATGAGGCATTTGCAGAAACATACAAATAATTCCTTGTACTGGTATCGGAAGTTGATCCCATCTCAATAGTTGTGTCCTCACAGCCAGTGTAGCCATTAGCCCCCTGCTGAAAACTTAAGATGTCAGCAAAAATGCCCTGTGAAAGCAGGATTAAAAAAATCCCCAAAATTACCGCAATTTTCAGTTTCATTTCGCTATTATAATATTAAAAGTAGTATTTATTGGTTCGGAATTATTTTTTCCTGATGATTTTAATATTGTCCCCGAACTGGATATACTCCACCTCGGTCCCTGACTGCAAACCGGTGATATCCTTTGGTTTTGGCACATCGAAAGTTGCATAAGACCCCATATCCATTATCTGGACACTATCCCCCATTACGGCAACAACCTGGCCATTTCCCCTGTTGATAATCGGAATCTCAATATCTGCGGAAGTTGGCTTCAATAAATTCCTTTTCTGCCCGGAAAAAATACCGATTGCGACAATCCTCACTTTCGCAGAACCGTGCTTGCCTGGCTTGCTTTTCTCGACAGATTTAACCTGGCAGACATCATCCTCAATCAAAACATAGGAACCGGGTTTTAAATGCCCTGCAGGCCCGAATTTTTTCTCAATTTCAGCCAAAAAATCTCACTAAAAAGAAAAGGGTAAATAGTGTTTAAATAGCTTTTGCAAATCCCCGGAATCTTGCTTTTTCGGACCGCACTCTGATTTAAATAGTTTTTCCGCATAATAGATATATTTCATCTATATATGGTGTGTGCCCCTTATTGGATTGTCTATCAGGGGATATAGGAGTTGATGGAAATGTTCGAAGGTATGAGAGAACGGCTTAAAGGCGTGGTTGGAAAAGGCGAGAAAAACCTCGCGGTTTTTGTTGACGGCCCCAACATTCTGAGAAAGGAATTGAATGTTGATTTGGAGGAAGTGAAAAGAGTCCTTAGTGATTTTGGCCAGATGAAGATTGCGAAGGTTTTTCTTAACCAATATGCATCTAATAAATTGGTTGAAGCAGTGGTAAATCAGGGATTTGAATCGATTATAACCGTTGGGGATGTTGATGTGTCGATGATTGCGGATGCGGTGGAGGTTATATTCAACCCCACAATTGATGCCATCGCATTTGTTACAAGGGACAGTGATTTCCTGCCTGCAATTGTGAAGGCAAAAAGATATGGAAAGGACACAATTGTGGTTCTTGCGGAAGAGGCAAGTGCCGCGGCACTGAAGAACAACGCAGACCATGTGATTGTTCTGGGGAAAACAAGGTGATTTAGGTGAATCTTCCTGTTGGCGAGGCCATTGAGCAGGGAATAAGGCTGCCAGATTTCGACGAAAAGGCAACCCTGGAAATGCTCGCAGACAAGATGTTTTCAGGATATGTTGTTGTTACTGTTGAGGGCTTCAAGGGAGTGGAGGAAGGATTGCTCCTGATTAAGAAAGGCGCGATTGTGGGTGCGTTGTATGAATACACAAAGCATGAGATAACGGTTCTCGGGGATTCTGCATTGCCGCAGGCATTCAATGCTTTTGCCGCAAAAAACGGGATAGCGGAGATTTATTCCCTTAGCAATCAGCAGGTCGATTTGGTTACTGCCTTTAATGATAAAATAAAAACCGCCCAGGAAATAGGCAAAAGGTCGCTGGGGAAATATCTTGCCAAAAAGTATGATATTTCATTCGCTGAAAAAACCCTCGAAGGGGTTGTAAGCGAGCACGAATCCAAAAAGGATGTGTTCAAAAGGCTGGGCCTTTCAGGCCTGGGCGAGTAGAGGGACGTGTTTTTAACCTAATTGTAAAATGAATTCTTTAAGGATTGGATATTTATGCCCTTTTTAACCAGTTTCAGGATTGCTCTGCGGGACTTCGCAAACAAGGTTCTGGCAATTGATGACTCCCAATTGCCCAAAAATCAGATAGACCTGCTCAAGAATTATGTGGATAATCACCGCTTCGACACCAATACAGGTGATTTGAAGGAATTAATGAAGGTCCTGAAAAAGAAGCATGAGGTGGACACCATAATAGTTTCAAAAAGGAATGGCTCAATGGTTGTCTCAAGCAATGGCACTGATTTAAGTGAGGCGGTTACTGGAACCGCACTTTTCAACTATATCCGCTCAGAACTCCCAAAAAGCCAGTCAATAATGATAAAATGTGATGATTGGTATATGCTTTTCCCATCCAATGAGATGGTTTACATAGTAAAGGCTCCTGCAAGCCTTGCCCCTATTGAATTAAATGCAATATCCCGGGATGTGGAGAAATTCCTCAGTAAAGCAGAGGAAATCACCGTGAGTAATTAAGGCAAGTTTTTTAAGCAATTAACACTTATTTAATTTGGAATTTGATGAAATTAATGTGATTTTATGGGAAGAATAATAAGCCTGGTTTCAGGCAAGGGAGGGGTTGGAAAAACAACAATCACCGCTAATTTAGGCATTGCCCTCGCGAAAAGGAACCTGAAAGTATGTTTAATTGATGCCGATGTTGCAATGGCAAACCTTTCACTGCTCCTTAATATGCAGTCATCCCCGATAACATTGCATGATGTCCTTTTGGGGGAATCCAATATCCTTGATGCCATTTATGACGGGCCCCATGGGATTAAGTTCATACCCTCAGGGCTGAGCCTTGAAAGTTACAGAAGGGTTGACACCGAAAGATTGGCGACCTTAATTGAGTCAATAGCTAATCAATTTGATTTTATCCTGCTTGATGCGCCCGCAGGAATTGAGAAAAATGTCATGGCTGCAATGCATGCAAGTGATGAGGTGCTTCTGATTACGATGCCCACATCCCCCGCAGTGGCAGATGTCCTAAAAGCAAAATTAGTTGCGCAAAGGATTGGCATAAGGACAACAGGAGTGATAATTAATTTCTTCCGCGGGGAGAAGGGGGAAATTACAAAAGACGACATCATGAAGATGCTGGAACTTCCTGTTTTTGGCATAATTCCCTTTGATGATGAGGTCAGAAAGAGCTTTATGCAGCAAAAGGTTGCTCCCGTCATGTTAAGGAAGCCTAAATCATCTGCAGCTGTCGCAATCCAGAAAACCGCCGCAAAACTCGCGGGAATCCCGACACATTTCAAGGAAAAGAAGAAGGAAGGATTTTTAAGCAGAATTCTGAGTAAATTATTTGGAAAGAAGAAAAAACCAGAGGAGCAGGTGAGAAAATGACAAACAGACCATTTGACCTTTTGAATGAATCGGTGGGAAAAGATGTATTGGTTAGGCTTAAGGGAAATATGCAGATAAGGGGAACCCTAAAGGCCTTTGATGTTCACATGAACATTGTTCTTGAGAATGCGGAAGAATTAACTGATGAGGAAAAACCAAAAACCAAATTTGGAAAAATAATTCTTCGCGGGGACAATATACTGCTCATCTCGCCGTGAATTCAATTTCGAATTATTTATAAGCTTTAGATTACAATAATTCTACTGCATGGGCTGGTAGATCAGTCTGGTAGATCGCTACATTGGCATTGTAGAGGCCGGGGGTTCGAATCCCCCCCAGTCCATACCCGCCTATCCCCCTTCGGGGACTTACGAGCTGCGGGTACACGACCATCCCCTGTAGGGGATATTGCTCGTTAATGCTCGCTAAACCCCTATCCGAGTTTACAGGACGGCTCCCCTTCGGGGATCCATGCTCGGGCTTTGCCCCCGCTAGAAAATCAATTATTCCCAATTTCCTCAAATTCTAAACTCGAAAGCTTTTTATTTAAATAAAACCATGTTATTTCGGTCTTATGGCGGATGATAAAAAACAGGTTCTAATGGAGTCCATCAAGAAGCTCCTTTCCCTAAAAATAGCTGATGATGAGATAATAATCAATTTAAGGGATGTCGGGGTTGGCGAGGAGGAAGCTAAAGATTTGCTAGACGAGGCCAAATCTGCTGAAGGCAAGAAGAAAGAAATTAAGCCCTCCCTTGAGGAAATTGAAAGAAAGAAGAAGGAAGAGCAAAAAGAACGGGTTGAGATTAAGGAAGGGAAGGGGCTTTTGGGTGCCGCCCTTGAGAAGATTGGTGGCGAGAAAAAAATCCAGGAAGAAGAGAAACCCAAACCGGCAGTTATCGCTGAAAAACCCAAACCCGTTGTTGAGAAACCAATCCCCAACAAAATTCCCCCAACCCTCAAAGAGGAAAAGAAAGAGATGCCAAAAAATATTCCTGAAATAAAAACCAACATCTCCGAACTTTGGGAAAAAGGAATACTTGCGACAGTGGACAGCAAGCTGGAAAAAATGGAAGAAATAAAGAATGATTTGGATCGCCACATAAATGGGGTTGTAAGGGAAGAGGTTTCAAAAGAAGCCAAAAAATCCCAAGTTTTGCTCGAGTCCCAAAAAACCCTCACAAACAGCAAAGTTGACGCAAATCTGGAAAAGAGAGGTGCGGAGCTAAAGGAGATGGTTGTCAATAAGATGACCGAGCTTGCAAAGGTCCATGAGGAGCTGCAAAGTGCAACAACCTCCCTCAAGGCAGCCAAGGCAGATAATGAGGTGCAGGTGAGAAAACTAAATGAAAAGATGGCGGAAGTTGAGAAGACAAAATCCCGGCTCGTAAGTGAAATGAACGCCGCCCTTATTGAGTCCCAATCAAAAGCACAGGAATATCTTGATGATGCCAAGAAAAAGGTCAATGATATTGATGCCAGAATTAACCGGACTTTGGAACTGGAATCTAAAATTACCGAGGGCCTGATCGAGGATGCCAAGACAAAGGTCGATAAACTCGCCCTGAATAAAAATGATGAGCTCGATAAGCAGATTAAGGGAAAGATTGCCGAATTGGATGATATGGCTCGAAAGGTTGATCCTGCAAAGATTCAGGATAAAATAAATGAACTTGATGCCTGGAAAGATTCAATGGAGGAAAAACAGGAGTCATCACTAGCGCAAATGTTTGAGATGCAACGAGGCACCTACAAAAAGAGGCTGGAGGAACAGCTGGCTGAAAGTGAAAAGAAGCTGCAGAAAAGTGTCGCCCATCACAACCGGAAACTAAATGACCTGGTTAAGGATAATGATAAACGGCTAAAGGAAAGGGAATTGGTGTTTGGAAAGCAACTGGATACAATTGAAACGAGATTTTCTGATCTGGACATTAAACTGAAACAATCCTTAAATTTCAGCAGGAAGGAATTGGAGGAACTTGACAAGGTTGTTAATGTTGAGCGGATGAAATCGGCGATGAAAGAATTGGACCTCTTCAAGGACCAGTTTGTGAAGGTGATTGAGAAAAATGTCACCGAATTTAATATGGCTAAGAGGGCCATGACTGAGCGAATGGAAGCAAGGGACAGGGCAATCACCGAGCATATAAAGAAAATAAATGCAAAGATGGCGGAACTCACCGCCTTTGAAAAGAAGTTTGCGGAAGAAATGGG
>JAFCCJ010000018.1 GCA_017610305.1 Candidatus Iainarchaeum sp. | reverse complement strand
CCGCCAAATCAAACCTTGCCAAATGGGTCAGGTTTTTTCCGGCAAGAATATTGCTGTAGAGTTCAACATAGCACTCGGGGAAAAAATCAGGGTTTACTTTTCCAAAAGAAACCATGCCATAGCTCTTTCTCCTCGCGGCGAATTTCTTTTTTCCAAGTTCCTCTGCAAGCAATATGAATTTATCCGGAACTGATGAGACATCTAAGGGCAGGGAATCCAACAGCTTCTTTTGTGCAAGTAGTGAAACAAACCTTGCAAAATCATTCCTGTTAAGGAAAACATTTCCCTTTTCAACCGAAAGGTTGACCAATTTCATTTCATTCCTTTTTCCATCAACCGCGAGAAAATCCAGTATCTTAAGTTCTGCAAAAAAATTGCCGTTCACAATTGTTTGGGCATTGGCTCCCAGTTCAGAGGAAATGTCAAAAATAATCTCATCCTTATCCTTCTCCAGATTCTGGAAAACCGAATCTGAGAGCATTGAGGCGAATTTCTCATTTAACCTGTCGCTGTTAATTAGTGAGACAAGAATTTTTGCGACAGGGTATGCGAGAATTTCATCAGTGAGTATCTCATGGTGCCGCCTTATTTCGGGGGAATATTTTCCCTTGCCATATGCCGCACTCACCATCGCTCTCGCCCTTGCAAGAACCTCCTCAGGAACCTTTTCAAGGGAAAGATTGTTTTCCTTAATTACTTTTTTGGATAAGGCACTAAAAGGGTATTTCTGCGCAAAGGAGAGTTGTTCAATCGGCAGCATAATAATCAGAGAATCATGTGGGCAAGGTAAAACTTTATGTCGCTTTTTCCTATCTTGTAGCTTACCTTCATTGGAGCATCGGTTTTAAGTTCCATAGTTATTTTCTCCCCAGCCTCTGCCTCCTTCACAATATTCTGGAGGAAATTGAGGGAGTATTTCGAGACTATCTCCTTGCTGGAAGTTACTTTTACGCCGGAATTTTTTGAAACTGTGTTTAGAACCCCGCCAGAACCCCTTGCCTCAACAAAAAATTGTTTTCCCTTCACTTTCAAAACAACAGAGCTTCCGAACAAGGAGGCGTCCTTTAATGCCTCTTTCATAATTCTTGATTCTATTTCCACCGTTGCTTCGGCGGTGTGTTTCGGGGTTTTGATTTCATCCTCAGAAATGTCCAGCAAGGGAAGCTTAAATGACCTTTCCAATGTGCCATCGAACTTTATATGCATTTCAGAATCATTCAAATCCATCAGCATTTTATCTTCGGGGAGGGACCTTGACATTATCTTGCTTAATTCAACCAAATCAACGCCCGCATAATTGGACTCAATATTGAACTTATCAAATGCGGATTTTGGCATTTCATACTCAACAAGGACTATTTGGCTTGGGTCCATTGCCTTAAAACTGATGCCCTTGTCGTTAAAGCGGAAATTCCCCTCAGAAATGAAGTAGGAGATTGCATCAACGCTTCTGCGCCATAAATCGATGTTTTTAAGCTCTATCATCATCTGCCCCTAAAGATTAGAAGCAGTATATTATTTTAATCGTTTGTGCCCCAAATGAAATGGTGAGATGATGAAGGTATTTATAGGGGCAGACCATGCAGGGTTCGAGATGAAGGAATATATTGAGAATCATCTGAATGGGAAGGGTTATGAGGTCGATGATTTGGGGGCTAATTCCACCGATTCTGTTGATTATCCTGTCTTTGCGAAGAAAGTGGGAAAGGCTGTTGTGGCTGAGAAAGGCTCATTAGGCATACTGGTTTGCGGCACTGGTTTGGGGATGTGTATGGCATCTAACAAGGTTGATGGAGTGAGGGCGGCAACATGCAGGACTGTTGAGGGGGCGAAGCTTACAAGGGAGCATAATAATGCCAATGTTTTATGTTTGGGCGCAAGATTGCAAAAAGAAGAGGATGTAATTCTGATTGTCGATGCTTTTTTGGGCACGCCTTTTTCCAGTGATGAAAGGCATCAAAGAAGGGTTGACGGAATTTCTGATTTGGAGGAATGAATTTTTATTCCTGCTCGATTCTTGGGGCGAGGAAATATTTTACCGACGCCTCTCCGATTTTGTAGGAGATTTCTATTGGCGCGTCGTTTTTGAGGTTTACTGTTACAACAGTATCTGAACTGGCCGCCTTTACCATATCTGAAAGATATTCCAGGGGAAAGGTTGCACTCGCGGGATTTTTCACCTTCATTTCAACAAGCGAGGCATCGCCCTTCTTTGTGTCGTTTTTCAGTTTTCCTTTTGAGGAATCTGCCTTTATGAAGAATTCTTCCGCATCTGCCCCGACTGTTATGTGCGAGGAAATAAGTGCCGCATCTTTAAGCCCATTCTGCAGGGCATCTGCCCTTATCTTTATCTCGGCATCGAATTCTATTTTTGGCGAGGGTGGTTCTGTGCCACTTACATCAACAAGCGGAACTGAAAAGGAGCGCGTGGAATTTCCCTTGAATGTTATTTTCAGCCTTGATTTTTCCTCATCCAAAGTGAGTTTCAATGAGTCCTTTGCACTGGCCCTTGCCATTATCTGGCTCAAGTAATCCAAATCAAGCCCAATTTTGGTGGGTGCCGCAAGGTTGAATTCCTTAAATGCATCTTCGGGGAGTTGAAAATCAATCATTGAAATTTGGGAGGGGTCTGTTGCCTTTAGGCTCAGTTTTTCCTTGTCAATTGTGAATTCTGCCTCATCAATCAGCACAGAAATTGCATCAATGCATTTCTTAAAACCGGTTGCGCTCTCAAGCATTAGTTCGGTCATTTTTACCACTAAAATTATTTAGTTTGATTATCCTTAAAAACCTCTCTCATGGAAAGGGGCATTCCAATTGATTTGGGCAGCCGAAAATAAGCATTGCAAGGTCATCGAAAATAATGAGTTTTACATATCCTATTGCAGGAATGTCAAAAACGCTTCTCCCGGTTATTTCTGAGGCATCCACCAATGTGGGGCTTATTGCGTCTTCCTGGTCAAGTTTAGGATTGTTATCCCCTTTGGTAAGCAGGTAAATGCCGTCCTTCGCATAAATCTTTGCAACAACACGGTGGATTATTGGGACATTTATGCTGCGGGAATAATAAACCACAATATCCCCGCTTTCATCCAGTTCTAAAAGGGGGCCGTCGTTGAACTTGATTGCGGTTGTTTCGCCATTTGACTTTATCACCTGACCCAATTTGTCAAGGGAAACTCCCTGAAGGGGATAATTTACGGTCACTTCCTTGCCAATAAGTTCTTCCGGGGCAGCTCCCTGCAAAAAGACAACATCCCCCCTGTGATACACCGGTTCCATCGAACCGCTCACAACAATCACCATGGGGGAATCAGTCCCCAGAATTAATCCTGAAGCTGAAAATACAATCAATGCGAAAATGAATGCTGTTGCGAGGTAAATGCCCCATTCAACATATTCCTCTTTCAAAATGAGATATACCAATGCGGTAAAAACTATGAAAATTATTGCGGGAAGCGGGGAAACTATCGGCCCCTTAATTGCGAATAAGTAGAACAGTATGGAAACAAGGGCCATGCTGAAAATGAAAACCGCATTCTGCATGGTTTTGCTTTGCCCCTTTACTTTGTCCACAATAAAGAGATCGACATAGGTAAAGGGGTCCAGCCACTTTAATTTTTGCCTCAGTTCCTTGAGCATGAATAAGAAATGGGGGGGAGAATTATTTAAATCAATGCGATTATTTAAATGCCTTTTTGACCGCTGAATCAAATGCCTTAATATCTGATTCAATCTTTTTTGCCGCATCTTCAAGGGCCTTTTTAGGCGTGGATTTTTTGGTTCTTACAACAAACCTTGAATCATCGTCCTCGGGGTGGTCCTGAACATAGGAAACAAATTCAACGTTTGAATCCTCCAAAAGTGCACTTTTCAAAATGTTCGGGTATGTGTGCCTTTCCCCTTTTAGAATAAACTCCACCACATTTTTTTCCTTTCTTACAACTTCGATATCCAAAGTGAATTCCTCCTTTACTGTGAGTAATCTGCGGAAACTTTTCTCGGGCTTGATGCCCCGCAGTTCGGGCATTTCAAGCTACCATCAAACATTTTCATTGGCTTTCTGCACTCAATGCAATATGCCTTTATAACTCCCATTTCCCTGTCCCTTGTGTCCAGGTCAATTCCCCAAGGGACAACTTTTGCGACCCTTGCCCTAACAAAATCACCAACCCGAAACATGTCCTTAACACTCTTGACATATTCTGTGCTGATACTTGAAACAGGAATGCTTGCATAGGCCTTGAGAACCTTCCTTTCCTCGCCATCCTTCTCTGCGGAGAGTATCTCAACCATTGCCGAGTTGTCCTTTACAAGAGATACTCTTGCAATTACTGTGCTCCCGACATCCAATGGTTTCACTATCTTGGTCTTATTTATCACATTGGCTTCCCTTGTTTCCATGTCAAGGTCTTTTTCGCCAACTGTGGTTGAGGTGACATTGCCTTCCTCATCACTATATGCATTTTTTCCGGGGACAAATTCCTCTTCAGTTGAGAGAAAGCTGCCCGGATAAACCATTTCTTTGTCTTTTTTCATTCAAATCTCCTCAAAAAACCGTATAAAATCAGTTATTTCGCCTGCGCTAAAACTGCTTATATTTTTACTAGCCTATAAGATTCTTTTAATTAGAAAGATATATAAATTGCGGTGCCGTAATCTCAATATTATGGTTCTTGAGGCAATTTTCAGTTATTCCGGGGTAAGGGCCCATCCTGTAAAGATACTTGTAATGGCAATTTTGCTCTCGAGTTTTGCGATTTTTATAAGTTACCATTTGTTCCCAAATGCGGCAAGTGTTGCCGCATTGCTGATTGTGGCTTTAGGCCTTATGCCAATAATACACAAGATTTTTGAGGTGGAGGAAACCGCAGAAGCAAAGCATCCTGGCCCAACTCTGGGGTTTATTGCAAGGCATTTTAGTTTAGTAAAAATCTATGGCTGGTTCTTCATAGGCTTGGTTATAAGTTACAGCTTCTGGTTTGTGGTTCTCCCTGATGCCACGCCCCAAAACTGCTCCGAGGGAGGTGGATTTGAATGCATTATGCCCACCAAAGACAAAATTTTCATGGAACAGGAAAACAGCTGGAGGGCAATAACTGGGGGCAATTTCACCGAAGTTGCAACCGCAAAAGCCGTTGAGGTTGGCAGAGGTTATAGTGAATGCAAAAACGATTCCACAAAATCAATTCCTGCATGCTTTGAATTAATCTTCATGAACAACTCGATGGTTCTGCTGCTTGCGGTGCTTCTCTCATTCATTTTGGGGGCGGGGGCCCTTTGGCTCCTCAGCTGGAATGCGTCAGTTATGGGCCTGTTCATAGGGAAGGAAATTTTGGCAACTGACATCGGGATGGGTGTTCTCAGGGCGATTTCATTTATCCCCCACGGAATTCCTGAATTGGTTGGTTATTTCATAGGCGCAATTGCGGGAGGGATTATTTCTGTTGCAATCACGAAGAAAAAATACCTTACCCATGAATTTGAGATTATTGCAAAGGATGTTTTGATTTTGCTTTTCTTTGCCCTCTTCTTCCTTCTTATCGGGGGGGTAATTGAGGCGGTGGCAATTGTTTCTGAAGATTCGATGCTTATCCTGTTTGCCACACTGGGTTCATGGCTGGTTATGGGCTTGGTTGCGGCATTTGTGATTCTTAAAAGATAGTTATTTCTTTTTCTTTACTGCTGTACCTGCGAGTTTCTTTATCATAGGGGCATATTTTTTGAACAGTTCCTCAATGTTTTCATCCTTTGCACCGCCACCACTTACTGCGGTTGCCAGCTTGGTCAGCTCCATGGGGAAAATGAATTTTGTGCTGCTCCCCTCACCCAATTTTTCAAGCGCCTTCACATAATAATATGCCAATGCCTTATCGCTTAAGTTTTCTGCTGCCTCCTTAACGGCATCAATCTCTGCCTGATGTGCCTTTGCAGATTCCATTCTCGCCAGCTTCTGCTGAACTGCAGCCTTTTCATCATGCATTGCATCAAGAACCACTTTTGGAATTTGAATGTCCTTTATTTCCACAGTCTCACAATCAACCCCCCAATTTACGGAAATTTTATCCAGGCCATCGGTAAGACGCTTGTTCAATGCATCAATATTTGAGATAAGTTCATTTAGTTCCAGTGAACCCGCAATATCACGGATCAATGCGATAACATAAAGCAATGACGCTTTCTCATAATTCTCAACCTCAACAACAGAATTTATCACAGACTGCTTGTCCCTCTTAACCCTGATATAGATTACCGCATCCGCCCTAACCTCAATTCCGTCCTTTGTTATTACATCCTGCCTGGTTACATCAATTGTGTGAACTCTTGTGTCAACCCTTGTATAGCTCTCTAGGACAGGGGCCATTATCGCCCATCCGGGCCCTCCAACCCTATTCACCTTTCCAAAACGGAAAATTACCGCCCTTTCATAATCCTTGAGGAAAATAATAAGCCCGAAATTTAAGAGGAGTATAAAGAACACTGTGATAAATATTATTCCCAGAATTATTGGTGCGTTTTCGGTAACAAAATCCATTGCAAAGATACTAATCAGCAGGGCGGCAGCTACTATGGCAATTACCCCCAAAAATACAACCTGTTTCATTTTTTCAGTATCCATATTCTGGCCCCAAAAAGGCATTTTTTTATTGTTTTTATAGCCGTAATATACTTATATTAGAAGCTAACAATAATATAAATAACTTACTAAGGGTTGTTTGCAATGGCTGAATTGAATAATATTCTTATAGTATGTGTAGATAGGGACAATGACCTTGGAATAAAGGCAGGAATTATCGGTCCCATATTGGGGAGAAAGGCAAACCTTAATGCCGCCGCAAAACTTGCGATAAAGGACCCAACTGACAGCGATGTAAACAGCATTTTTGCTGCAGTTAAGAAATTTGACGAGGTAAAGAAAAAGTCTGCCGCTGCGGAGATTGTGACCCTTACAGGTCATGGGAAAACGGGGTTTGAGTCAGACAAGAAGATTAATGAGCAACTTGATAAGGTATTGGAAAATTTTCCTGCCGATGGCTTTGTTTTGGTTACTGACGGTGCGGAGGATGACCAGGTAATTCCGATTTTACAGAGCAGGCTTCCGATAATCTCCAAGGAAATTCTGATAATAAAGCAGGCAAAGCAGGTGGAATCCACATATTACACAATAAAGGCCGCCTTAAAGGATCCTGCGCTTGCGAGGATTTTTTTCCTAATTCCTGGAATAATAATCCTTTTTGGGGCGATCCTTTATGCCATAGGGCGGCAGGAATTGTTTTTCATTATAATTGCAGGCATTGTCGGCATTTATGCGGTTTTGAGGGGGCTCGGGCTTGAGGAAAAAATAGAGAAGTTTGTGGTTTCTTTTGTGAGGAGTTTTTCCCTCCAGAGGACCTCGGTATTTGCATATGTTGTTGTGCTTTTGCTTTTTGTTTTTGGGGGCATTACCGCATACCCAAAATTTACGGCGGCATTATTTGAGTATTATTCCTTAGGAGTCACAGATAGTGTGGTTAATAACGCAGCCAATGGCTTGGGCGGGCTTATGGAGTTTGGCGCACTTGCAATAATTGTTTTCCTACTTGGGAGAGCAATTGATGCCATTCATCTCAAGAAGGCATTTTACTTAAGAACGTATTTTCTCAGCGGGGTTTATGTGCTGCTGATTCTTTTTGTCCTTGAGGCAGGCAAGCACGTAATTATCCAGACCATTGACCTCTATTGGTTTATCCTAAGTGCGTTTGCAAGCTTTGTTGTTGCGTTAATAGTCACTTGGGCTTCGGGCCTATTCGAGGTCAGGGATAAAATAACAAAACTAATGATTGGCCTCCCGGTTTACAACAAGGATGGTAAATGGGTTGGGAAGGTGGGAGATATTGAAAAGGTTAAAAATTCAATTGCCATAAAGGGCTTTGGCTCGAAGAAGGATTTCCAGCTTAAGAAAAAGGAATTTATTTTCCGCGAAGGAAAAATTCAAATTGTTTAATCAGGCCACTGTTTTTGGGACCACTTTGTCCACTACTTTTGAAAGTTCTATGTGAAGCAATTTTTTCAGGTTGGTCATGAGCTTTTTCTTTTTGGGTGTTTTTTCAAACGCATTTTCAAGGACATCTGAAAGGTTTTTTGCAGGGATTATTTTTATTTTTTTTAGGTGTTCTTTAGGGAGCACTATGTCGTCCTTATTTGAGTAGGGGACTATCACTTCCTTAAATCCCGCAAAGATTGCTGCAGAAACTTTTGCGGTCACTCCCCCTACAGGAAGGACCTCTCCTCTCACACTCAACGACCCTGTCATTGCAAGGGACTGCTTGACAGGAATTTGCTCAAGTGCGGAAATCACCGCTGTTGCAACACTTACTGAGGCACTGTCCCCCTCAACACCTGAATAGGTCTGAAGGAACTGAATATGGAGGTCATGGCGGGAAATATCTTTTCCGCTCAATTTCTTTATTATTGCGGAAACATTCTGCACGGCCTCTTTTGCTATTTCCCCTAATTTCCCTGTCGCAATTAACTTGCCCTCAGAACTGCTTTGTGCAGGGGCGACCTCGGCCTCTATCGGGAGGATAAGCCCTGCATCCCCGTCTGCCGAAACCGCGAGCCCATTGACCCTTCCCACCGCGCTTCCCTCAAAGAGGTAAACATCATAATCCTTCTTTTCATCAATAATTTTATTTACCATCTGCTGTTCAAGAGTTCTTGCCGACATTTTTGCCTCGAGAACATCCTGCGCCTCAACCAGGGCATGGCCTTTCTCCTTTGCAATGTCCCCCGCGGCCCTGACCAACCCGCCTAAATCCCTCAGCTTAAGGGTGAGTTTATTTTTCCTTCCCGCCCTTCTTTTGGCTTCAAAAATAATTGATTTAACTGCCTCCGCCGAGAAATGCGGAATTTTCCTGTCCTTCTTGACTTCTTGGGCAATAAACTGCACAATATTTTGCCGGTTTTCCTCATTGTCTTCCATTTCAAGGTTCATGTAGACCTCATAACCATAGCCCCTTATCCTGCTCCTCAGTGCGGGATGAACTTTTCTTAAATCATCATAATTCCCTGCGGCAATAAGGACAAAATCACAGGGGACAGGTTCTGTCCTTGTCATTGCACCTGAACTCATTTCGCTTTGGCCGGTGATGGAGAATTTCTTCTCCTGCATTGCGGTAAGCAATTCCTGCTGGGATTTTGGGGTTAGGCTGGAAATCTCATCCAAAAAGAGAACCCCTCCATTGACCCTGTGAACCATTCCTGGCTCAACCCTCAAATGGGGGGGAGTTCCTAACCCTCCGGACTGAAGGGGGTCATGCCTTACATCCCCTAAAAGGGCGCCTGCCCTGGCCCCAGTTGCCTCAATAAATGGGGCGATCCTTTTTCCTGCGTTGTTAATTAAAAGTTTCGGGATTACTGTTCCCTGCCTTATTTTCATTTGGCTGCCCAAAGCAAATGCAACTATTAAGAATCCACCCAAAATAAGGCTCGCGGCATAAACATTCACATGCATCAGGCCAAAAACCGCATACATCAGCCAGGTGATTATAAACCAGCCCAAAGGAAGAAGCAGGCCCAGCAACCTTATATTGTCCTCCTGGCCCTTTGCATCCAGCCTAGCTTTTTGCAGTATTTTCTGCCCTTCACCAGCCCTCACAGTCCTAACTTTAGGGGTGTTGGCGTCCTCGGAATTGGGATAAATAAGCACATCAACCAAACGCTGAATTGGCATAATTTCCGACATTGCCTGGGCGAGCATTGATTTTCCTGTTCCAGGGAGTCCCACAAGCAATACATTTCTTTTTTGTGCGGCGGCCTTTCTGATAAGGGCAACAGACTTTTCCTGCCCGACAACCTGGTCAATAAGACTGCGGGGAACCTCCACTTTATTGGTGGTTTCATAATTAGATTTCTTCGCCATAGATAGAATAGACAATAAACAAATTAATTAACCTAATGTTGCGGTTAATCGTTCCAAGATGGGCATGATTTCTTTATTAAATCTTTTCAGGCAAGTAATTCCTAATGGAGAAAATGAAAATCATTTTTTTGGGCACGGGGTGCAGCAACCCCACTAAGGACAGGAACCTCAGTTCCATAGCCATCAGGTTCAATGGCGAGTGGTTTCTTTTTGACTGTGCTGAAGGGACGCAAAGGCAGATGATTAAGGCAAAGGTCAGTTATATGAAAATCCAGAATATTTTCATTTCCCATTTCCATGCAGACCATGTTTTGGGCCTGCCCGGATTGTTTGCGACCATGGCCTTGCATGGGCGGGATTTTCCTGTTAAGGTATTCGGGCCAAAGGGAGTAAAGGATTTAATTGACAAAAGCCTGAATCTTATCGGGCTGAAGCCAAATTTTGAGATTAAGTGTGTTGAGGCGAAAAACGGAGTAATTCTGAAGGGCAATGGTTTTGAGGTGAGCAGCTTTCCCCTAAAGCACGAGGTGCCGACAAGGGGCTATGTTTTCAGGGAGGAAGGAAAGGCCGGAAAGTTTTCACGGGAAAAGGCATTGAAACTGGAAATTCCTGAGGGCCCTCTTTGGAGCAAGTTACAAAAAGGGGAGAGTGTTAAGATCGGGAAGAAAAGTTTCGCGCCTGAACAGGTGATGGATTACTCAAAAGGAAGAAAGGGGAAAACAATTGCTGTTGTGATGGATACGGTTGTAAGTGAAAATTACCTTGAGGAAATTAGCGGGGCGGATATTTTAATTCATGAGTCTTCATTTACTGAGAAGATGAAATCCCGCGCCATTGAAACCAAACACTCGATGGTTAAGGATGTTGCAAAACTTGCGGAAAGGGCAGAGGTTGGAAAATTATACTTAACCCATATTTCCCCAAGGCATAAGGAAAATGAAAAAATGGAAAACGAGGCAAGGATGGTTTTTGCCAAAAGCTATGCCGCCAAGGACTTTATGGAGATAGAATTATAGGTGGGATTATGAAGGCCGTTGTTCTCGGGGCAGGAAAGGGGGTCAGGTTAAGGCCCCTTACTAATGGAACCCCAAAAGTTATGATTAAGTTGGGCGGCAAGCCGATTCTTGAGAGAATTCTTGATTCATTGGCGGATGCCGGTATTGAGGAGATTGAGATTGTTGTCGGTTATTTAAAAGAAAAAATTGAGGAACATTTCAAGGGAAGTTACCGGGGAATTCACATCAACTACCTCTGGCAGGAGAAGCAGTTGGGAACCGCCCACGCAATCGGACTTGCAAAGGAGTTTATAGGTGAGGGCGATTTCATTGTAATGAACGGGGATGTTGTTGTCGAAAAGGAACTGATAAAGGGCCTTGCCCACAGGGATGAGTTCGATTTATCTGATGCGATTGTTGTCGGGAGGGAGGTTAATGACCCCTGGAGGTACGGGGTTATGGAATTATCAGAGGAACGGCTGGAAAAAATTGTTGAGAAGCCTGAATTCAGCAGCACCAGTTCCAAAATAATTAATGCAGGCATTTACCGCTTCAATGAAAAAATTTTCGACGAGATAGGCAAGGTTAAAATTAGCAAGCGCGGGGAGTATGAAATTGTTGATGCCATCAATGCCCTCGCCAAAGATGGTAAAGTTATGGTTAAGGTTTATGGCGGGTTCTGCATTGATATCGGCGATGAGGATGATTTGAAAAGTGCGGAAGAATTAATCAAAGGAAAATGATTTGCCCGGCTCAAGTACGACTGGCTTTGTTTTCAGTATGCTCTTATCAATTCTGTGGCTGAATTCACTTGGGTCGGCCTTTATGAAATCAAATGTGTTATAGTGCATTGGCATTGCCACCTTGGGCTTCATTGTTTTGGTTACCTTTACGGCATCAATCAAATCCATTGTCATTTTTCCGCCTATTGGCAGAAGCGCAATATCGGGACTAATGCTATTGAACGCATCCAATAGGTCGGTATCCCCTGCATGGAAAATTGAAATATTATCACAGGCCAGGAGAAATGAAAGTGGATAGAAAGAACTTGGGTGGTGGGCGGGAAGTGCCTTTACTGTTGCGCCCTTGAAATTTATTTCGTCCCCTATTGAAACCGGCTTCTTTAGCGTGGGCGAAATATCTAAATTTCTTAAAACACTTTCATGGGCAACAACACAGGAAGAATCTCTTTTCGCGATGTACTCAATTGCCTGCTTGTCGCAATGGTCGAAATGTTCATGGGTAACAAGAATAAGATTGATGTCCTTAAGTCCGTCAACCTTTGCCGGACATTCGATAAGGGATTGGTATTTCGCGTCTTTGGAATTGTGATTGATGAAAGGATCCACCAATATGTTCAGCCCCTTGAATGCGAACTTAAAAAAAGAGTGGGAAAGGTACTGAATCTTCATCGAAAAACACCAAGGGAGTATAATAGATAAATCTGGCGGGCATTTAAATGAATGTTATTGCAAAAAAAATGGAATTTATTAACTAAATAAAATTAATTTGGATACTTTTAGCAATTCTTATTTTTTTTAAGATATTTTTCGGCACAGATGCAATGAATAAATTTATAATCAATTAAAGTATTTATACTACTATGAAGAAATTTGTCGTATTGGTTCTAGTATTCTGCTTTATTATTCCTGCAGTAAATTCCCTCAGCGTCAGTGAGAATTTGATTGAGATTTTGGTTGACGATATGGGCAATGCAAAAATAACTGAAAAATATGAGCTCAGTTTTTTTGCCGGGGAAAGGGCTAGCTTTGCCCAAACCGCCAGCGAAAACAAGTCAAGCATTGACGCATGGAGGGCCGACTTCTCCTGGTTTGGCCCGCACTTTGGCGAAATAAGGGGGGGCAATAAAATCCATGATGTGAGCATAAGCTATGGCGAGAACTCGGTTAGTTTTGAGTATGGGCTGGACGGGATTGCGAGCATTGAAGATGATACGCTAAGGGAAACGAGCTGGAAATTAAATGAGAATGTATTTCAGAATTTTATAAGCGGCGGGCAGATTTCAATTCCTGAAAATACTAAAATCAGGTTTCAATTCTTTCCTATAGATGTCGCAAAAATTTCAGCCGACGACCTTCCGCAGGAAGCAACACTTCTTGGGCCCAACATTGTTGAGCTGCAGGGAATAAACCGGACAAGCATCAATATCAAATACACAGTAACCAAACCAATTGTTCCCGAGGGGCTTGACTTGTTTAGTCTAATACGCGGAATTGTCATCGAAATTATTTCTGATTATAATCTGCTCGTCCTTTCCAGTTTGTTTTTGCTGATAGTCTTTGGGGGTGCATATATCAAGAGAAAAGAAATAAGCGGCAGGGTTCAGGAATATATCGTCGATAATTCAGAACTTGAAACAGGAATTCCAGAAGAGGAAATTGAAGTGGAAATTGAGGCCTAGTTATTTTATGCTTCCCCGGAAAACCCCTTTGAATTTTATTCCGAGTTTTTTTAATGCTGCCTGTAAACTGAAATCATCGGTTATTACAAGGAACTTTTTTTCTTTGTCCTTGAAATCCCTTGCAAGCGCAACCAGTGAAATATCCGCATCGCTGAGTTTAATTCTTCCAATTTCATCAATTGTGTTTTCAACGCCTAATGGACATGCGTCAACTATTTTCAAAGTCTCCATTTTCAGGGCATTGTCAACCAAGGCCCTTGACCTTAAATCCCTGAATTCGTCAAAGACTTTTGAGGTTGTGTAGTACTCAATATCTGAATCAAACTCGAAATTGAAATCATTCAGGACTGCGCTGGAATCCAGCAGAATCAACTCTTTTTTCCCGGCTTTCATAAGACAACTTATATATACACCTATATAATATTTAATTAATTCACTGTTCAAATAGTAGGGTTATTATGGATCTGAAAGCAATTGCCGAGAGTTTATCCAAAATAGAGCAGGATTCGCTTAAGGCCCTCTCTGGCGGGGGGAAAATGAATGCCGCAGAATTGGGTGAAAAGGCGGGGGTTGGTATTGATTCCGCGCGCAGGGCAATGGCATGGATGACGGAAAAGAATCTTGTTGATCTGAGCGAAAGCGGGGAAATTATGCTTGGGCTTACTGCCAAAGGAAAGAATGCTTTGGAAGAGGGCCTCCCCGAGGAAAGGATGCTGAATTCTTTAAGTGGGGATGAAAGGCAGAGTTTTGATGATTTGAAAAAGAGCGCTGAATTAGACCAACAGGAATTTAATATTGCCCTGGGTTTGAACAAGAGGAATGCATATATTGTGATTGTTCCTGGAAAGCAGGAAATTGAGATTACAGAGGTGGGAAAGGATTTCCTTTCCGGTAAATCGGGGGGGAGTGCCCTTTCAGGAATTGAGAATAAGGATGAATCCGAAGTTGGGGATTTGATTAAGAGGGGCTTGGTTGAGAAAAAGGAAATTATTGAGAGGAAGATTAAGATTAATGCCTCTGGGGAGAAGGTAATTTCACAATTGGGGAATGTGAAGGAAAGGAAGTATAACATCCATGGCGAGGTTCCGAAAATATTTATCGGGAAAAAACAGCCATATGTGCAGTTCCTGAACAGTGTCAGGAGGAAGTTAACTGAATTGGGCTTTAAGGAAATGTATGCTCCCCTAGTTGTGCAGGAATTTTACAATTTTGATGTTCTTTTCCAGCCACAAAACCATCCTGCAAGGAGTTGGAGCGATACTTATCAATTGAAGAATCCGAAATTGGGAAAATTGCCGGATAAGAAAGTGATTAAGGCAGTGAAGGATGCACATGAGACTGGCGGAGTTTCTGCCTCCTCTGGTTGGGGCTATTCTTGGTTGGAGGAGATTGCTGCAAAATTAATGCCTGCGGCACATGGGACCGCACATTCAGCAAGGCAGTTGATTCATAATCTTAAGGTCCCGGGGAAATATTTTGCGATTGCGCGATGCTTCAGGCCCGATGTTTTGGATGCTACACATTTAATTGAGTTCAACCAGTGCGAGGGATTTATTGTCGGCGAGGATTTAAATTTCAAGCATTTGCTCGGGATGCTGAAGCAGTTTGCGATTGAATTTGCAGGTGCCGAAGAAGTGAAATTCTATCCTGATTATTATCCTTTTACAGAGCCTTCAGTGCAACTCTCCGCCAAGCACCCGGATTTGGGGTGGATTGAATTGGGAGGGAGTGGAATGTTCAGGCCTGAAATGCTGGAGAATCTGGGGATTAAAGGCCAGGCAATTGCATGGGGGATAGGCATTGACAGGTTGGCGATGTTTAAGCTCGGGATTAAGGACATAAGATATCTGTTTAGCGAGGATCTGAACTGGTTAAGGAACAGCAAAATGGTGTTGGATTAGATGCCAATTCTAAGATTATTAAATTGGGGAAAGAAAAAGATTGTGGGAAACAAACCAAGAAACATCGGTAAAAACGCAGGAAAAAAAAGGATAGTTACAAAAGATGAAAAGGAAAGGGAGATAAAAAGAAAGATTGCTGAAAAAAAGAAGTGGGAATCTGACATTCGTAGGCTCAAGGGGAAAATAAGGAAGAGTGAGGACGCTGTCAGAGAAACAAAAAAAGAAATTCAAAAGTTGGAGAAGAAAATGGGAAAAGAAAAAAAGGGGAGTATTATGCAGAATGAACTGAAAAAAGATATGCGTCGGTTAAGGATTAATTTAATAACTTCCGAGGGCAATGTAAATCTGTTTAGCGATCTGCTGGAAAAGCATTTAGAAGGTGAACCTAATGCCAACAGTTGAAGTTGAGAAAAAGGATCTGGAAAAATTAATCGGGAAGAAGTTTTCCAAGCAGGAGCTTGAGGATGCGCTCATGTATGTGAAGGGCGAGGTTGATGCCTGGGAAGGGAATCTGATTAAGGTGGATATGAAAGACACCAACAGGCCTGATTTGTGGAGCAGTGAAGGGATTGCAAGGGAGCTTAAGGGAAGGTTAGGGATTAGAAAAGGTTTGCCTGAGTACAAGGTTAAGAAATCAGGGATTTCAGCCGAGGTTGATTCTGGGTTGAAAAATATAAGGCCAAAAGCAGCATATGCGATTGCGAAAGGGGTTAAGGTTACTGATGAATTTATCCGCCAGATGGTGCAATTGCAGGAAAAAATCTGCATGACTTTTGGGAGGAAACGGGACGAGGTTGCGATAGGTTTGTTTGATTTGGACCAGGTTCATGGAAATGTTAGGTATTATGCCGCCGATAAGGGAGAGGAATTTATTCCACTCGAGTATAAGGTGAAAATGAGGCTGGATGAGATTTTGCAGGAACACCCCAAGGGAAAGGAGTATGGGCATTTAATTGCGAAGTTTGATAAATTTCCTCTTCTAACAGACAGTAAAGGGGATGTGCTTTCAATGCCCCCGATAATTAATTCCGCAGGGAGCGGAAAGATAACTGAAAAAACAAGGAATTTGTTTGTTGATGTCACCGGTTTTAATCAGGAGAAGATTAACACCGCGCTGAAGATTATTTGTATGGCCTTGGCAGACAGGGGCGGGAAAATTGAATCTGTTGAGATTAAGCATAAGGGGAAGAAATTAACAACCCCTGAATTTGGAACAAAGAAAATTTCGGTTGATTTGGATTCCGCAAGGAAAATGTCGGGAATTGATTTTAGCAATAAGCAGTTCCTTTCCCTAATCCGGAAATCAGGAATGGTTGGGAAAATTAAGGGGAAAAAGGCAGAGGTTACATATGCTGATTACCGGAGAGATATTATCCATGCAGTGGATGTTATTGAGGACATACTTATTAGCGAGGGATTTAATTCCATAAAACCGGAGCAGGTTGAGATGGATGTTATCGGGCATGAACGGGAGGAAAGCATTTACTTAGATAAGGTGAGGGATGTTTGTGTTGGATTGGGTTTGCAGGAAATTCTCACCTTTGTGCTGAGCTCAAGGGAACGGCAGGAGGAAAAGATTGGCCTTAAGGGCGAAAAGTTTGTTGAACTTGCCAATCCTGTTTCACTTAACTGGGTAATTATGAGGAAAAGGCTTTATCCCGAGCACCTTGGATTTTTGTTCAGGAACAAGAACGCTGACTATCCGCAAAGGATTTTTGAGATAGGGAGGGCACTTGAACTGGGCCCCGGAAATGAGACCGGTGTTGAGGAAAAGGAAAAATTATGCATTGTTGTCAGTGACAGGAGATTTGGCTTTACACAGATGAAATCTGTTCTTGATGCCGTCTGCAGCAATCTGGGGATTAAGTATTCCATTTCTGATTCCGGAAATCCTGCATTTGAGAAGGGGAAAAGCGGGGAAATTTCAATGGGAAAAAAGAGGGGCGTTTTGGGAGAAATAAACCAGAAAACTTTGAATGAGTTTGGCCTCGAAATGCCTGTTAGTGTTATGGAAATTGAGTTGTGATTAGAATAGTTTGGTCTGCTCGCTGCTTTCTTCTTCCGGCTTTTCTTCAATCTCTTCATTAGGGCTGAACTCTTCGCGGAAGATTGACCTTTTTTCTGAAATGTTTTGTGACCTTAGTTCTGCCGCTGCTTCGATTACATTTTTTACTTTTTTTGTTTCTGGCTTTGTGTTCATTAAGAACGCGACTTCCTTCTCATCCAAATCAAACTGGGCGGCAATTCTAGGTGCAAGTTCCTTCTGCTCAAAAAGCATCTGCAGAAAAGGGAGGTCTTTAGCCATAACATCCCTTGCGGAGGAATGTATTTGTTTCCCCACTTTTCTTCCAAGCCCTTTTTTCAGTTCTCTGATTGAGCGGGATTTGGAAAGTTTTGAAAGGAGTGTTGGGAATTGGTAGGGGATAAATGAGGTGTACTCATTCTCCCTTGAAAGAGCAATTCCCGAGGTCATAAGTTCAGAGGAGTAACGGAGAAAGCCCCAGTACTGCTGCCTTCTAATTCTTCCATTAAAAATATCTGACCTGCTGAACCTGTCAAAGGCCTTTGCCATATCTCCCCCGGAATACTGCCTAGGGATGTTTTCCTCAACCCATCGCTGCAGTAAATCATTGCTTAGGTCAGAGGCCATCTTTGCCTTTCTTATCTCCAGCAATTCCGTTCCCTTGAAGATGTATTTCATAACCGTGAATATCTTCTCACTTCTTTCCCGCCCACCCATGGATTTAACTTCAGCCATATTTATTTCGGGTTCCATTGCAAGGGTTTGCAGATCCAAAAGCGCGGAGCGAAAATCCCCTCCGGAATTTTTGGCAAGTTCTTTTACTGCCTCAGAATCATACTTTGCATTCTCTCCATCCAAAATTTCCCTCAGGCGTTTTGCAATTGAAAGGTAATTTATTTTCTTGAATTCCAAGGTTGTGCAGGCAAATCTTAAGGGGGAGATGTTTCTGTTTGAGTAAATGTCGTTGGCCGTTAAAATCATCGGATTTTGCGCCTGGCGAATCACAGATGCTATTGCTCCAGCGCCTCCCCTATCCTCATTTCCATGTATGCCATCAAGCTCATCAATCAGCACCAATCTTTTCTTTCCTGAAAAGCTTGCGTTTGCCGCTGCCGCACCCGCAACCTTCTCAATAATTGCCTTTGACCTGAAATCAGAGGCATTTAATTCAAATAATTCCCAGCCCTGCAGCTTTGCGATTAGGTGTGCCAAAGATGTTTTCCCTGAACCTGTCAAGCCCCATAATAACAGGGGGGGTTGCTTCTTTCCCTGTTCCCAGCTCCTGGCCCAATCAAGAGTTTTTGCAATAATTTCACTATTTCCGACAAATTCCTCCGCGGTTTTCGGGAAATATTTATCAGTCCATAAATCAGCCATAACAAGATAGTCTGGGGAAATTGATAAATAGGCTACTTATTTTTGAAGTCGCCCTTCCCGCAAATAATGGATTTTAGGCTCGTCATATTGGTGCACCATTGCGGATTCAGAATTTATCTCGGCTAATTTGACCTCAAAGCCCATGCACTTTGTAAAATAATCCATAAATATTTTCTTGGCTTCCTTGCGAGATATGCCTAAAACAATTAGGGATTCGCCAAGAGTTTCTGCCTTCTCAAAGGCGTTTCTTTTTTTGAGGATTGCATTTGCCACATCAGAATATATTTTCCGATAGTCTTTCCGGTAGTCGGCCTTATCTTTTGGAGGGCCCAAATGCAGGGTTCTAATTTTAGTTCCTACTATTGAATGTTTTGGAGTTCTTGGCATGTTATCTACTAGAATTAATCCGCAATAGGCTAAAAAGAGTTTCATTAAATAATTAATTGGGATAGGATGCAAATAGGGATTGTTGGAAAGCCGAATGTCGGTAAAAGCACGTTCTTTTCAGCCGCCACTTTGGTTGATGCCGAGATTGGGAACAGGCCATTTGTCACTGTTAAGCCCAACCAGGGAACCAGTTACGTTAGTGCCAAGTGCGCCCATGAGGAAAGGGGGAAAATGTGTGAGCCGCAGAACAGCAAATGTGTTGATGGAATTAGGCTGATTCCGATTACGCTGCTCGATGTTGCGGGTCTGGTGCCTGATGCGCATATGGGAAAAGGATTGGGAAACCAGTTCATGAATGATTTGATGATGGCGCAGGCTTTGATACATGTGGTTGATGCCTCTGGCGGAACTGATTTTGAGGGAAATGCTGTTGAACGGGGTTCGCACAACCCCTGTGATGATGTAAGGTTTTTGGAGAAGGAGATTTCATTCTGGATAAACGGAATCCTAACAAAAAACTGGGGCAAGATGAGCAGGCAGGCTTCATTGAATGAGAAAGGCCCTGGAGAGGCGCTGGCTGAACAGTTAAGTGGTTTGGGGATAAAGGAGGAGGATGTAAAGGCTGCCCTGAATGAGGGGGGATTCTCACCAAAACCGGATGACTGGAGTGAGGATGATGTCCTGAATTTCAGTAGCATTGTAAGGGAAAAGAGCAAGCCAATACTTATTGTTGCAAACAAAATGGATATGGGAGGGGCAGCTGAGAATTATGAGAAGATGAAGCAGGAGTTTCCCGATTATAATATAGTTCCCTGCTGCAGCGAGGCTGAACTGGCCTTGAGGAAGGCGGACAAGGCAGGCGTAATAAAATATATTCCAGGGAGCGACGATTTTGAGATTCTTAACAATGAACTTCCTGAGAAGCAAAAGCAGGCACTGGAATTCATTAAGAAAAATGCTATTGGTAAGTTTGGCTCAACCGGGGTTCAGGACGCGATAAATAAAACCGCATTTGAATTGCTTAACCTCATTATTGTTTATCCTGTACAGGATCAAAACAAATGGATTTCAGGCAAGGGGAATTTTTTGCCTGACGCATATTTGATTAGGGAAGGCTCAAATGCGTTGGATTTGGCAGGAGCTATTCACACGGATTTTATCAAAAGATTTGTTGCTGCCGTGGATTGCAGAACAGGCCAGAAAATCGGAAAAGAGCATGAGCTGAAAAACAACGACATTGTGAAGATTCAGCTTTCGAATTAGATTTATTAAGTGGAATATCTAATTATATTACTCTTAAGGGGTTAAAGTTATGCTTAATCAGAAAAAATACTTCGGGATATTCGTAATTCTCTCAATTATTCTTTCATCGTCACTGGTTTATTCCGTTGAAATAGATTATGCTGACGAGCAAGAAAGGTTTGATCTTGGAATTGAAAGTTTGAAATCTACTCTAATCGGGATGGGGCATTACAGAAGTATTTTTTTCGGGGGCAGTCCTACTACTGTGGAAAGGCTAAATTCCCTTAAGGAAGATTATGCGGAAATGTTGAATGCGCTTAAAAATAAGAATCTGGAAGAGGCAAGGAATAAATATGACTTCATCTTTTCGGAGATTAGGGCCATATACGATAAATACGAATTAAAACGTACTGATGACGACATTAAAAGATTTATCGGGAGTTGGTTTGAGTTTGAGATTTCCAGAATTGAAACAGGCGATGATGGAGGATCACAGACCATTAAACCAGAACCGATTGTTACTCCAATAACTGTCAATATGCAGGAAAATAATATTATTCCGGAACCGGTGGATGTGGGGGATGAAGAGTTTCAGGACTTTTTATTAATAGTTTTAGCCGCAATTGCAATCATTGGCGTTCTGATTGTAATTTTCGCCCTATTTAAATTTGGCGGAAATAATTTGCAGGTATTTTTTATTTTCTTTATCTTTCTTCTGCTAGTTCCGCAGTTTTCCTATGCCCAAGCAGGTGACACAATAGGATATGAAATATGGTGGATGGATGCACCTGGAGGACCGCTTGAAGTAACAGATGTTTTTGGATCGCCGGGAAACCCGAGTATTGGTAGCCCAAATCCAAATCCGGTTGACGTTTCTAGCGGAGCTACTATTGAACTAAGATTGGCTTTAAGGAATACGGGAGGCGTGACCATCTCCAACGGCGGGGTAGAAGTTGCAAATAATAGGCCTGAGTGCGATTCTGTAACAGGCATTAGCTGGTTTCCAACAGACATTAGAAATGAGGTAATAACCTGTACTTTAAGTGACCGGACAATGCCTGATGACGCCCGCCTTTATGAAACTAGATTCTTTGGTTCAGGGCATTCTTCATTGGACTATGAGGATGCCTTTTTAACAGTTGGTGATTTGGGACAGAGCTATGCCGAAATTACAAGTAATTTTGACCCTCAATCTTATGAGACCATGGATTTTTATGTCGGCGACACTTATTCGTTTGATGTTGATTTGGATAATGATGGAAGCGCAAATATTCCCTGCTTGCTTATGAATGCAATTGAGGCAATACCTGTTTGGACCAGGGGCACACAATATGGCTATGTGGAAAATTGGTTTTATATGGAGGCCCCCCCGTATTCAAGCACTAATTTGAATCCAATTTTGGGTTCTGCTAGAACTATTACCTTCACCCGCCCGGGAAGCTGGCAGATTAACGCAACCCACCAGCCATACTATGATGGCACTGCAGGAAGTTGTGGAACCACAGCCAACAATTTATTCTCAAATATGCCGGATAATTATTACTACATTGGCATGATTACTTCTCCTCCTGCAGCAGACGATAGTATAAAGGTCCGTGGCCCTGATGCAATTATTTCCTCTTTCACCCCGGAATTTCTTTGGTTGGAACCTGTTGGAGAGGTCACAACAACAATTGACATTAAAAGGCAATTTAGCACGGTAGATTTTTCAGATCCTGAATTTCCACTTTATCTTGACCTTTATTATAAGAAACCTGATAGCTCATTCACCCTAATAGAACACACTATTTCTGACACCATAACTGCCGGCCTTATGACGCCCCATCAATTGGTTATTACTGACAATCTAGATTCTGATGAGTTTATGGGTGTTGAAACCATTGAAGCTATTATTAGATATGATCCTGCCGATATTGACGACTATCTTGAGATTGATATGAGTTCAGACTTAGGATTGGGCGTATTCAATACCACTATGGAGGGACCGGCAGGCACTCCTGATGAGTTAAAGTATGCTTTTGATTCGCAGGAAATTTATGTTGGCTTTCCGAAATTTATTAATTTTGAGGATCCTTCCGACGAATATCTTTTGCTTAATGCTGGTGACCCGTGGCAGGTAAATCTCATTTACCAGAGCCCCTACCTTTCTCCCAAAGATTTCATATTAGGATCAACGGTATCTGGTGGCGGGGGAATTGAGTTCTTTGATGACGGCAGTAACTCAGAAACTCAAGTTACTATGCCTGTCGCAACAAGTGATGAATGGGGGGAAGTAAATGGCCATTATTTGGTAGTTACCGCCCCTTCTTCAGGAGGGAGTTATGTTTTTACCGCAACAGCAACTCCGGACGGAACAACCATTACAGATCAGATAGAAATTAATCTTCTCGTAACCTCATCTGAATCCTCAAATCTCTTTTTGGATATCGATTGCCATACCTGTTCAATTAAATCCGGGGAAAACGCAGAATTCGATGTCATCTTAGGCAATTCCGGCGCTTCGGACGACACTGCAAATGTCGAGATTTTATACAATGATGCAAGTTTTTATTCAGGCAGT